>CAYXAY010000001.1:0-78206 GCA_964463155.1 uncultured archaeon
ATAATACATTTTGTAATGTTTTTATGAGCGAAATAGTAAAAGACATTTTTAATGTCGTATCTCAAAAATATAATATCAAAATTCATACGCAAGAAACAGCTGTTGGTCAGATACATCTGTTTCTTGAATTGCCAACAACAATGTGCATACGACAAGCAATCTGCTTGTTGAAGTCAAACACAGCACACAACAGTTTTACAATCTTTCCGGGATTAAAAAAAAGATATCCCAAGGGGGCATTTCTGGAGTAAATATACTTACTATGAAAGTATAGGGAAAGTAACTGCAGAAACAGTACGAAAATATATTAACGACGGACAAAAAAAGTATGAGCAGTTACATGCAAATTAATTAATAATGGAGCCCGCTAGTAATACTGCACACTTGTGTGCAGATAAGAGCTCCCGATAAACATTAAATCGCGAAGCGATTTGGTTCATTCTGCAAAACCCCGATTTTGTAAAGCAAATTATTGGGTTTTTGATTTTGAGGGGAACTATAATTCAGATTCTATATTTTTGTTAAATATTAAAACCGATCAAGAATATTCTATTTTATTAAAAAATGAATTAGAAAATATACACCTTCCATTTTTAGGATATAATATTTATTTAGAAAAAGAAAACGCAATTTATTATAAAAAAACAAAATATAATAATTAATTTTTTGTTTTTTTAACAACTTTTGGTTTCTTTTTTTCTTTATCTTTTATTTTTGTTGATTTTACTTTTTTTGATTGTGTGTCGGTTTTTTGTTTGATTTTTTCTGCCTTTAACTTTTTTTTATATGCGTCTTTCTCTGCTTTTTCTACTTTGGCTTCTTCTTTTTCAGCAACCCTGGCCTCGTATTCTTTTTGTTGTTCAATCCTTTTAAAGCATTTATGATTCAAACAAACGTCAATTCCACCACTTCTTGTAAGTATCTTAATAATAGGATATTTACATTCTTCACAAATCTTTCCAGTGCCATCCACCTTATACTTCTGTGGCAAAGGGAAAGTGTTCTTACAAGCAGGATATCCAGAACACGCAGCAAACTGTTTATTACTCTTACTAATCCTTACAATCAATTCTTTGCCGCACAAAACACATTTCCCAAGAACAGAATCACATCTTGTGGCAGTCCTTAGTTCTTGCGAAATTTCGTTTTTTTCTTTAATCAATATCTTAACAATATCTTTAAGAGTAATTCTTGTTTTATCTACAACTTCTTTTTTGTCCATTTTTCCAACAGCAACCATTTCCATATCTTCTTCAATCAATGATGTCAATTTAGGTTGAGTAATCAATTCACAATGCTTGTTAAGAACAGAGCACACTGCAATTGCTATGTTAGTTGCACTAATGCTTTTTGTTCCTTGAATATATCTTCTGTCTCTTAGTTTCTTAATAATTACTGGTCTTGTTGATTTAGTTCCGAGGTTTTGTTCTTCCATAAGTTTGATAAGCCCTGCTTCTGTATAATGGATAGGTGGCGTTGTTTCTTTGTCTTCCTTTAATATTTCAAGAACAGGGACAATATCTCCTTTTTTTAAATCAGGCAAAATTGTTTCATTTAATTTAGAGAAATAATATATTTTCTTCCACCCCGGTTCAATAATTGTTTGCCCATTTACTACAAAAGGCGCGTTTTTGATATCTATGATTGCAGAAATGTTTTCGGTTTTTGCATCCTTATAAAGTGTTGCCAAAAATCTTCTAGTTACCAAATCAAATATTTTTTTTTCAGCTCCAACAAGCTTGTTTGAATAACTAACCGGATAGATTGGCGGGTGATCCGTTGTTTCTTTTTCTCCTCTGGAAGGATGTATGGGATTTGATAATATCTCTTTTGCAATTTCTTTGTAGTCCTTGTCTTGAGAAACAATTTCTACAATTTCTTTAATATTAATTGTTGCAGGATAAACCGTATTGTCTGTTCTTGGGTAACTAATAAGTCCTTGTTGATACAAATTTTCAGCAATATTCATGGCTTGGTTTGTGCTAATCCCAAAAATACTTGATGCTGCTCTCAAAAAGCTGGTGGTATTAAACGGTTCTGGTCTGTTAAGTGTTTTTTCTTTCTTTGAAACGACCTTAACAATCCCTTCTTTTTCATTCTTGATATTTTCAAAAATCGTTTTTGCTTTTTCAGTATCAAAAAACTTTCCTTCTTTGTGGTTTCCTGAAAACTTAATCTTGTCTTTTTCAAAATTAGCAATTATTTCAATATATTTCTCAGGAACAAATTTTAATCTTTCAAGTTCCCTTTCAACTACAAAATTCAATAAAGGAGTTTGTACTCTTCCCGCAGAAATGAAAAGTTTTCCTTTTCTGTTTGATACAACAGAAAGATATCTAGTAAGTATTGCCCCCCACAAAAGATCAACTTCTTGACGCGCAAAAACAGAATCTGCGTAATTGAAATCAACTTTTCTTAAATTATTAAAAGAATCAATAACTTCCGTTTCTGTTAATGCACTAAAATATGCTCTTTGAAGATTAGCGTTCTTGTTTTGTTCAGCAACATAATTATAAGCCTCCACTCCAATTGCCTCTCCTTCTCTATCAGCGTCTGTTGCAATAATTATATTGTCTAATTTTTCTCTTTTCTTTCTAAGGCAAGAAATTATTGCCTTTTCAACCTGAAGATAAGTAAGTTCCTTATCTGCCAAAAGATCAAGAACATAAATGTTCCAATAGTTATTGTCTCCAACAAAATCAACAGTGTTTATGTGTCCTCTAAGAGGAATTACAAGAGCATTCTGTCCCTCCCAATCAAAAGAAAAGCAATTAACGCCGTTTTCGACTATGGTGTCAAACTTGTTTCTAGAGAGGATGCTTGCAAGTCTTTTTCCTGCAATGGCTTTCTCTGAAATTATTAGCTGCATTTTAATTCATTAAAAAGTAGTTTGTAGTATTTTTCTTGGAAGATTCTTACTATTCTTGTGCTCCTTTAATATTGTAAGTATGCTTGCCTTTGTTATACCATCAATCTTGAAGATACTATCTAATAGTGCCCTTAAGTCAGACTTGTCAAGAGCCATGGCCCTAGCAAGAACATTATATTCTCCAGTGACCTCAACAACTTCCTTTAGATCTTCCATTTCTTTTAATTTTTTTATGATTTCGTTTTGTTTAGATGGGTCAATGGTAATTAATATTTCAACCTTTTCGTTAAAACCAAGAACCTCATAATCAATCTCTGTAGTAATTGATTTTATTATTCCTCTTTGTATCAACCTATCAAGTCTTTTCTTTATAGCAACGTCTGTTAGATTTATGTCTTTTGCAATATTTGCAAATGACATTCTTCCATTGATTGCTAATTGTTCAATTATATATTTATCTATTTTATCAATTATCTGCATACTAAATCTTTCCTATTTTATCTTATTGGCTTTAACAAATGATATTTGTCCAAATAAACTTCTGTTTTTAATATTTCAATAAATGGTATAACAAACATCACAAAGAACGCCGTTGCAATTATCGGTCCTGCAAATACTCCAAACAAAACATCAATAATGTAGGTTATAAGTAGCAAAATAAACACCGTCAAGAAAAGATACACAAAATATATCCAGTTCTTTCTAATGTAGTTTAAATTTATAACTAACGCGTATTCTGCACTTTGTTTTTCCATAACAATGATTTGTGGGATAAACCAAAACAATATGGTTATGACTAGCAACACAATGTTTATGAAAATATTATTTAGCAAACCAAAATCAAACAAAAAGCAAAGAGCCAAATACAAAAGCAAATAGAATGAAACATTGAATTTAAACAACTCAATAAAAGGCCTTCTTAGTTCCTTAGAATATTTGCTTTCAAAATCATATTCTCTTTCAACCCTATAAACAATAATTGCTTGAAGCAAAGAATATGCAAATATTATTGCAACAAATGCAATCAAGGTAAGTATTATTATCAAGGCATCTTGATTCAAAAGATTATAAGTAATATTCAAACTACCCCCGGAAATACTAAACAAAGGATTTACTAAAAACAAAGTAAATATCAACAATAGACTTGTTGCAAAGACTAGCTTGATATTTTGCATATATTTCTTTAACGCTATATTAATGTCCAGACTCATAAAATCAACTCTTTATTTTTCTAATTTTTGACAAATTATTGTTTAGTTTATATAATATATTGACAGATTTCTTTTTAAATAATTAACTTTTATTAGAAATAACCTTTCCAACTAGATACCTTGCCTTTGTCTCAGTTATCTTTACTTTTATTGTTTTTGAAAGCTCATAGTCACCAAATACAACAACCTGCTTATATTCTTTTGTTCTTCCTATGCTTGTTTTGTTTTTTCCTTTTTCAGTAATTAGTATTTCTTTTGTATTTCCAATAAGTTTTTTGTTGTTATCAACAGCAATTTTTAAGCAAAGCGCAGTTACAATCCTTGATCTTTCTTTTTTAATTCTTCCCGGGAGGTCCTTATATTTGTTTGCCTCAATTCCTTTTCTTTTTCCAAACCGCGAAACATTAACAACATCAAATTTGCATTTTTTTATAGTTTCTAATGTTTCTTGAAATTCTTTTTCCGTTTCTGTTGGGAAACCAACAATAATGTCTGTTGTAAGAGTCAAGTCTTTTATGTTTTTTCTAAAATAAGAAACCAAGTCAAGATATTCTTTTTTGGAATAATATCTATTCATTTTCTTTAAAACAACATTGCTTGCGCTTTGAATAGGGAGATGCAAGAATTTATACATTTTTTCTGATTTCATAACTTCAACAATTTCTTTTTTATAATTTTTGAAATGTTGCGGGTTGCCCATCCCAAGCCGTATTTTAAAGTTTTCAGGAACTTTTATTATTTCTTTTAAAAGCTTTCCAATATCTGTTTTTATATCTATACCATAACACCCAGTATCTTGAGCGGTAAGAAGTATTTCTTTTGCGCCATTTTCCACTGCGCCAATAACTTCTTTTTTTATTTCTTCAACATCCTTGCTTTTAAGTTTGCCTCTTGCAAACTTGACTGCGCAATATGCGCAATTTCCAAGACAACCATTTGCAATGATTATTGCCTTTGTTAGTTTGTGTTCTTTTGATTGGTTATTTCTGTATTTGTCAAGATAAGAGATTAGTTTTTTCTTATCTTTGATTCCAACAAATTTAGCATTTGGCAAAAGTTCTTTTAGAGTCTTTGAATCAATATCCACAAGGCAACCAGTAATTATGATTTCCTTGTTCTTTAAAACATCAAAATTATCAGAAATATATTTGTAAATTTTTGTTTCTGTTTGTTCTTTGACACCACAGGTATTGATTATAACAATATTTGCGTTTTTTTCTGTTTTTGCAAAATACATTCCAGAGACAATATCTTGACTATCTCTTTGGTTTAAGGTACAACCAAATGTTTTAATAAAAATAGTTTTCATAATTTTTAATTATTTTTTAGAAGCAATTATTCCAATTGCTCCGGCTATAACAAATCCAAAAAATGAAGATGAGATAAACTGTTGCCAAAACCGCAAATCCCTTGGAACCGCCATATTATTTAATACAACGTACAATTCATAAGCAAAAATATAAACAACAATATAATAACAAATAATTGAAATCACAATAAACAATGCAAATATAGTCCATTTATTCCAGTTAGTATATTCTTCAATGACTGGCATTACAAGAAACATTCCAAAGAACGAAACAATCGGCAAAAGAATATACATTGGGCTTGTAAAGAAATTGTCCTTTGCTAAAAAATAATAGACAACTTGCGCCAAAACATAAGCCAAAATAAAAAATAAACTGATTTTAAGGATTTTAGTCATCTATATCACTAAATATATTCTACTCCAAAAGAGTTTTAAATAGTTTAGAAAATTAAAAGAATATATTTAAAAACAAGTTGTTAAACAAATAAAATAGTTATATAATATATTAGTTAGTTACAATAAAATTTAAATGGAACAATTATGATTAGCGCCTCAGCACCATGGACTGAAAAATACAGACCTCAAATACTTGATTATATATCAGGCCAAAAACACGTTGTTCTAAAACTTAAAAAATATGTTGAAACCAAATCAATACCAAACATGCTTTTTGCTGGACCGCCAGGAGTTGGTAAAACCTGTTGCGCAATTGCATTAGCAAAAGAATTATTTAAAGATGGTTATTCCCAAGATTTCTTGGAATTAAACGCCAGTGATGAAAGAGGAATAGGAGTTGTTAGAGGAGCAATAAAAGATTTTGCAAGAACCATGGCGCTAACATCAAATTTCAAAATTATATTTCTAGACGAAGCAGATGCTTTAACCCCCGAAGCGCAACAAGCATTAAGAAGAACAATGGAAAAATACACTAACACCGTAAGATTTATTTTAAACGCAAACTATTCTTCTAAATTGATCCCGCCAATACAAAGCAGATGCGCATTATTCAAATTTAAACCATTAACAAAAGAAGACATTAAAGACAGAATAGAATATATTGTTAAAGAAGAAAAACTAAAGATTGATAAAGAAGCAATTGAAGCAATTAACGAGGTTTGCGAAGGCGACTTAAGAACTGCGATCAATCTTTTGCAGACCGCTGCGTCAACTAACAATCACATAACAGAAAAAGAAATTTACATAGTTTCAAATTCTGCTCAGCCACAAGACATAATACATTTAATTGATGCTTGTCTTTCAAAGGATTTCTTAAAAGCAAGAACAACACTTGAAACTTTGCTGTTTGATCACGGCCTTTCCGGAGAAGACATAATCAATCACATCTATAAAAAAATAATAACCTATCCTGAAAACAAAATAAGCACTAACAAAAAACTAAAAATCATTGACAAGATTGCAGAATTTAATTACAGATTAGTGCAAGGCGCAAATGACAGAATTCAACTTGAAGCATTAATCTCACAAATAATATTAATTGAGTAGGTGAAAAAAACTTGGTAACAACATCATACATAGACGAATTAAAAGAACAAATGGCAAAGGACTTAGAAAAGGCCAACAAAAACATTGAAGATAAAAAAGCAAAAGAGGAACAAAAAACAATCGCGCCTCCTGAAACAAAATCCATTATTTCATCAAATGAAACAAAACTGGATAATATTAAGGACACTTCTAAATCATCAGCCACAGATGATCTTGACCAGTTTGTGCCAAGGCAGACAAGTGAGTCAATAAAAACCTTTATGACTACAATAAAAAATGACAAGGAAGCAGACATTTTAATTTCTAAATGGGAATCAACAGGAAAGCTTGTAACAAAATATGCGGACACAGAAATCTACAGGGTTCTAGACGAACCTCTTCTTTATTATAAAACATCAATACCAAAACCATCCCCAAACCAAAAACTAATAATAAACACATTAAAGGAAGCAACGACCAGACTAATAACAACAGACCCTTATAAGATCAGAGACCCAATCCAAAGACAAAACATTTATTACCAAAAAATTTTAGAGATTCTAGAAAACGCTCCAGAAATCAATGTTCCAAAGCATTTGTTTGACTTCTACGCTAAAGCGGTTGTTACTGAAATGGTTGGCTTTGGTATGATTGATACTTTGATTCACGACACAAAGCTTGAAGAAATAATGATTATTGGTCCAAAAAAGCCAGTATATATTTATCACAGAGACTATGGAATGATGTATACCAACATTATTTTCTACACAGACGAAGAAATACAAGACATCATTGACAAGATTGCAAGAGTTCTTGGAAGAAGAGTAGACATCTCTAATCCATTACTAGATGCTAGACTTCCAGACGGCTCTCGTGTAAATGCAACAATACCACCGGCATCAATTGATGGTTCAACAATAACTATTAGAAAATTTAGAGAGGACCCTTACACAATCGTGGACTTGATAAACTTTTCAACAATCAATATGGAAGTGGCAGCATTCCTTTGGTGTGCGGTTGATGGCATGGGCGCAAAACCAGCAAACCTATTAATCTCTGGTGGAACTGGTTCTGGTAAAACAACATTACTAAATGTTCTTGCAAACTTTATTCCAAATTCAAGTAGAGTTCTAACAATTGAAGACACTGCAGAATTAAAACTTCCAATAAAACACATAATAAGATTTGAAGGAAAGCCTCCGGGTTTAGAAGGAACAGGAGAATTAACTCTTGACATCCTTGTAAAAAACACTTTAAGAATGAGACCCGACAGAATAATAGTGGGCGAAATCAGACACGCAGAAGCAAGCACGTTGTTTACTGCCATGAATACAGGTCACGACGGCTGTATGGGAACAATACACGCTAACACAGCAAGAGAAACCCTTGTAAGAATAACTTCTCCACCAATGGATGTTCCAATGCTAATGCTTGCCGGTCTAGACTTTATTGTTGTTGAAAAAAGAATGAACACCACCAGAGGTTTGGTCAGAAGAATAATTGAAGTTGCAGAGATTACAGGGGTCTATGAAAACAATCCAAAATGTAATACGATCTTTAGATGGAACCCTCAAACAGACAATCTTGAAAGAACACCTGAGCCAATAAGATACTTTGATATTATAAAAACCTATACAAAAAACACAGATGCAGATATTAAGGCAATTGTGGAGAAAAAGATAAGTATTTTAAATGGTTTAGTTAAAAAGAATATTAGGTCCATAGATGAGGTTTCAAAGGTCGTCCAGGATACTTACACTCAAGAAATGAAGCCCAATATGTGATTTTTAAAATGCAAGAAGATGATAAAAATTTAAAAAATTTTAAAAAAGAACTGGAGAAAGACGAGTCAAAGCCAACAATTGATTTGGATGCTGTTCAAAACATAGTTTCTAAATTAAAAGATAAAGACAGAGTAAAAGGGCTTTCAGGAACTGTTTCTGAAGGACACTTAAAGGAATTAAGAGACATCATTTCTGAAGGAAAGCTTGCAAAATTAAATGTTGATACAGAAACAAAACTTCTTGCTAACTCTGAGTCACAAATCAATAAAGGGGCAGTAAAGATTTATGGCGCCTTTCAAGGGCCCATTAATGCTATTGTCAAATCAATAATCAAGCAAAGCATAGGAAGAAAAATCGCATTTTATTTATATTCTGCAGGCACAAAAAAAACTCTTGTTCAACATCTTGTTCTTTCAGTCATCTATTCTTTAATAGTGACTGTAGGACTTGGTTTTTTTATGCTAATAATACTTGCAATAGTTAATCCGTTGTTTTTGATATTCTGGCCTGCAATAATCATATTTGTGTTTATATTTGCATTAATATCATTTGCTTATCTTGTGCCTATGCAAAAGGCAAGGCTTAGAGGAATAATGATTGACACAGAGCTTCCATATGTTCTAAGACACATATCAACAGAGTTACAGGCGGGCATTGGTCTTTACAAGACATTACAGTCTGTTGCAAAAAACGATTATGGTGTTTTGTCAGAGGAAATGGCAAGAACAATAATTGAGATAGAAAATGGAACAGACACAAAAACAGCACTAAGGCACATGGCTCTAAGAAGTCAATCAAAAAGCTTTAACATAGCAATCTTTCATATTGTAAGAACATTAAACACAGGTGGCAATCTTTCACAAAGTATTGATAGTGTTGCTAACACAGTTTCCTTTGAATTACTAGAGTCTTCAAAACAGTTTGGAGAAAAAATGAATTTCTTTGGAATAATATTTATTTTTGTTGCAATTGTTCTTCCAGTGTTTTTAGCAATATTAAGTGCTATTGCAAACGCACCGATTGGACAAGATGGTTCTTTGTTTCTTCCAGGAGTACTGACTCCAACATTACTAACTATAGTTTATTTGGTAGTAATGCCTGCAATCTTTGTGTTTATATCCTATTATATTAAGATGATAGAACCAAAAATGTAAACGAGTAGAAAAAATGGCAAATACATTAAAAGAATCGTTAGATAGATACCAAATATATCTTTATTCAATGAAAATAAAGATGAAAGCACTTTATTGGTTTGCATTAATAATAGTTGTTGCTGTGATTTTTGGAGGGCTTTTTGTATTTTTAGATGTGATGTTTAAAGGTTCTGGCGCATTAACAAAGGTTGGTTTTCTGGTTTTTGCAATAACTCTTAATTTAGGTCTTGGTCTCCCGTATTATAAATATTTTAAGAATCTTGAACTTATTGAAAAATATTGGCCCGATTCCTTAAGACTTATTGCAGACACTATGAAATCAGGTTCATCACTTGACTATGCTATAAGAGAAGCAAGTTCTGCTGATTTTGGACCGTTGTCTTTGGAGTTTAATGAAATTATAAGAAGACTAGAGATGGGAGACACCATGTCTCAAGCACTTAACCACATGTCTCTAAGAATAGAATCTAAGATTGTAAGAAGAACAATAACATTGATTCAAGAATGTTTAAAGACAGGGGCTCAGCTTGCTGATGTCCTAGAGGAAATTGCTCAAGACACCAAGCAGGTGTTTAGAATAAAAAAAGAAAGGGAAACAAAAACACTTCTACAAGTTATTTTTATTTTTGCAGCAGGAGCAGTTATTGCACCGTTTATCTTTGGTCTTACAAATGTGATTACGGTCTTTTTAACTAACATTTCAGCTAACTCCGGGGTTGCTTCTGCTGACGCTCTTGCTAAATCAATAGTAGCTCAAAAGACAATGAGTTTGCTTCTAGATGCTTACCTATTACTGGAAGTTGCAGCTGCTTCAGTAATCATTAGTCTTATGAGATCAGGAACGTTTACAAATGCAATTGCGTTTTTCCCGGCCATGATAACAATAGCATATATAGTTTACATTGTTTCTCAAGCAACAATAAATGGAATATTAATTGGAGTTGTATAGATTATGAATAGATTAAAAAAATTATTAAAGGAAAAAAGAGGGCAAGTAAGCCTTGAAGTGTTGTTGATTGTTGGAATAATTGTTCTTGCAGCAATACTTGTTGGTTATTATCTAAAGCAAATATCTTATAACAACAGCCAAAAAGTAAAACAATATACTGAAGCAACAACTTCTGGCAGATCATAAATCGGTGATTTTCGGATGTTAAAATTAAACAGAAAAGGGCAGGGCGCTTTAGAGTATCTTTTGGTAATTGCAGGAGTAATACTTATTGCAATAATTGTAATTTACATAATAGTTACAAGTGGTTCGTCAAGCAGAGATAAGGTAGACGATTCTTATCAAAAAGTAAACAACCTGACTGACAGCGCAATATTTCCACCAAGAATCAAATCAGTAACTTGTGCTTATAAAGACATTAATACAATAAGATTTAATTTAAGGATCTTTGAATCCCCAACACCAGGAATTGACACATATTGTCTTTATCTTTCAGGAAGAGACATTAACAGATGTAGCGTTTATTCTGGGGCAACATTAGTTTATGATTACAATATACTAACAAACATTGTTGCAATAGACAATAACACATTTAATTTAACATTAATTTCTTTGCTTGATGAGAACAACTTCTCAAACCCAAGCGTTTCAGAAAGATGCACCATAAGATAAAATATGTTTGAAGATATTTTTAATATGTTAAAAAAGCAAAAAGCACAAACAGCAGTTGAGGTGCTAATAATCATCAGCGGAATATTGATTGTTGCGGTTGTTGTTGTTATGATTTTTATATCAACAGGCTCAGCAAAAGCAGACGACATAACAAAAACAGATACCGCCCATCAAAAACTGCTTGACAACACAATCTTTCCCCCAACACTTGATTCTATTAAATTAACAGATAGTAACGACACAAATGTAACTATTCAAGTAAGTATTACAGAATCCCCATCTTCAAATATTAAAGATTATTGTTTGGTTGTTAATGACAACATAACAAATTATTGTAATAGTCCAGGCACTAGTGGAAATATGGTTTTTAATATTCCAAAAGAAACCACAAATTATTATTCTGTATCTCTTGTCTCAAGAAGCAACCAAGATAAGATTTCCTCATCAAGCTTTGTTTTAACTGGAAGTATTGCTACTGTTGGCACAGGCGGCACTGACGACACAGGCGAAACTGGACCGCTACTATTAAACTTTACTTGTCCGACAGGCTATGCAAAAGTTCCGGGACTTGCAGAATATAATACAATAGGCGATAAAAACGGTTTTTGCGTTATGAAATGGGAAGCAAAAATTAATTTTGATAATGATCCATTAGGATTGGGAGACATTAATACTAGTTGTGAACATTTTGTGGCAAGACCTAACCACACTTTGCGTTATGGTATTTGGGATATAATGGCCACTGGTTGTCGCATTACTTCAATAACTAATAGATTAGTTTCCACTGCGGAAGGATACCCTATAGGAAATGTAAATCAAAACGAAGCGAGAAATTATTGTCAAGGATTGGCCACTTCAACAGGCAAAGATTATCATTTAATAACAAACAATGAATGGATGACAATCGCAAGAAATATAGAGGATCAAAATGTTAATTGGATTAGCGGGGCGGTGGGCGTGGGACCATTAAAAAAAGGAAACACCTATGGTCGCATCCCCGCAATTCCAGGAGAATATGGCGTTTCTTGTGTTATAAGCGCCGTAGCAGAGAGATGGTTAATCGATTATGTGGGCGCACCATGTTCTGCTTCACCAAATCATAGAAATCAACTATCATTAGCAAGATTGGTTTTATCTACAGGAGACGAAATTTGGGATTTTTCGGGGAATATGGAAGAGTGGGTTGATAAAACTGTTTATTCTTATGTTGAACCAAAACCAATTGATGAACAAAATTATTCTTCACCAGCAAGATTTGAATTTACATTAATTGATCGCACTAAATTACACCCTTCTTTTCCTGAAAACCAATACCGCCCAAAAAATTTAAATTGGAACTCAATACAAGGCGTTGGTCAGATATTTAGTCACTGGAGAAGTGGAAACGCAACTCATGGCATTTTAAGAGGAGGGAGGGTTTTTTTAAATAACGGACCAACAGGAATTTATACAATTGATTTTTACACTCCAACAACTAGAACCATATATGCCGGATTTAGATGCGTGTATGTGCCATAATTTATGAGAAAATATGTTTGAAGAGATTTTTAATAAGTTAAAAAAGCCAAAAGGGCAAACGTCTTTAGAAATACTTATTGTTATGGGGGGATTAGTTATTGTTGCAGTAGTTGTTGTAACTGTGATTCTTGCAGCAAGCAAGAACAAGGTCGCGGAAATTACAAATGCAGACAGGCAAAATGCAATGGTTATTGACACTACATTGTTTCCGCCAAACATTAATTCAATAAGATGTAATTTAAAAGAAGACAATACAGGCATAGACATTTCATTATCAGTTATTCCTTCAGCAACAAAAGATATTTCAGATTATTGTTTAGTAATAAACGGAAGACCAACAGAAATCTGCGCGTCTTCTTCATTAACAGAATTATTATTTACTACTGCCGAAGTTGGAAACGGAAACTTCAAAGTAGCTTTAGTTTCAAGAAACAGCAGAAATGCAATATCAAGTAACAGCGTTAGTTTTAATTGTAGAGTAACATTGCCTATTGGAGGAATAATCATTCCTCCAGATAATAATCAGACAACACCAGAGAAATTACCATTAAATTTTACATGTCCAGCGGGCTATGCGAAAGTTCCGGGACTTGCGGAATATAACACAATAGGCGATAAAAATGGTTTTTGTGTTATGAAATGGGAAGCAAAAATGGATTTTGATAATGATAATATTGGCGACACAAATGTAAATTGTATTCGCTTTTTTAGATCAAATTGCACTTATCACAATATTTGGGATGTACGCACCTGTTCAGTTCCAAACAACACAAAAATAACTAGTACCTCTCAAGGATTGCCTATAGCAAATTTAACATTAGCTGATGCTAGAAATTTTTGTTCAAATCAAGGTAGCGGATATCATTTAATTACTAATGACGAATGGATGACGATAGTAAAAAATATAGAGGATCAAAATGTAAATTGGAGCGGGGGGGTAGTAAACGTCGGTAGTTTAAAAGTAGGAAATGCCGGTGGGTCAAGTGGTCGAATAACTTACAATCTTGCGAACTCAAATGTGTCTCCATATGGTCCACTGTCACTAGGGCAAGCGTGTTCTACCTATAGCTTATTATATGATTATAACGGACACCCCGCACCCAATTCAGTTTATTGTACTACCGGTTGTACTGAAAACAATAATTTAACACAACCCTCTAAATTAAGATTATCGACAGAAGACGAAATTTGGGATTTTTCTGGAAATCTTATGGAATATGTAGATAAAACACTATTTAGAGGGCATTTACCAACGCCCGAAATTAATGGGGAACCACAAACAAATATTTGGACAGAATTTATAAATATAAATTCCACAAACAACACTTACCTTCAAGATAAAGAATACAAACCAACAAATTCAAATTGGCATTCTGCGGTAGGAATTGGCAAATTTATGATTAATCAATATACCCAACCAGAAACGATGATTTTTATAAGAGGAGGTGGCGCATTTTATTATGTTAACAATTTTGACGCGTCGGCAGCCGGCATCTATTCATTATATCTATTAAGAACCACAACAACCGCGGTTCCAAGTGGCCCACATATTGACCAAGGTCCAGGCATTGGCTTTAGATGTGTTGGTCCAGGAACTCTAAATTGATCTAATTCTAATGTTTTTTAGTTTGCCAAACTAAACAGAAAGATATATAAATATAATCTATAACAATAATAGTAATTATTTTATTATATAAATAAAATATAAATCACTCAAAAACTGAGTAATTAAACGGAGGAATAAAAATGAAGTTTAATAAAGGTCAAGGTGCACTTGAATACCTATTATTAATCGGCGGAGCTGTATTAATCGCAGTTATCGTAATCGCATTACTTGTAGGTATGGGTTCATCCAGCAGACAAGGAACACAAGAAAGGCAAGAAAGCATAGACAATACAATTGCAGGAACAGCTATCGCTCCGATATTGAATGCGGTGACATGTGCCAATAATACTTTAAATTTAAGATACATTTATAATGGTGGAACATTGGAATATAGCTTAAACAACGGAGCTTGGACCGCAGTAGGGGAAACAGATGGAAATACAAATATTTCTGTAACAACTTGTCCGGTAGTACCATATTCAGTACAACTTAGATCTACAAATGCAAGTGGTCAGATAGCTCTATCAAGTACATTCACTGTAAGAACATAAATACAGTAATTTAACCAGGGGTTTCCTGGTTTTATTTTTGTTATAATAAAAAAGGGGAAAAAACAATGAATTTCAATCTTACTTTTTCAAAGAAAGGACAGGGCGCCTTGGAATATTTAATAATTATAGGTGCGGCAATATTAGTCGCAGTTATTGTTGTTTCTTTAATAATTTCAGTTAGCAGGGCTAACACAGACATAACAACAACAAGCAACGAACAATACACAAACATGATTGATAACACAATAATCCCGCCAATGATAATAGGTGTTGACTGTAATGCGGTAGCTGATCGTGCAAGATTTACAATAAATCCTTCAATAACCGAAGCAGTAAGTCAATATTGTTTGGTTGTAAATGGAGACGTAAATATAACTAATTGTCAAAATACAAATTCTGTATTGACTTTCCCATACAATTCATTTGTAAATGGCACAGCATATCGTATGTCTTTAGTAGGGAAAAGGGGAAATGTTTTTTCGTCGCCAACAGCACCACCAACATCATGTACAGCACACAACTAAAGATAAAAAGGTAAATATGATAAAAAGATTAATTGACGATAACAGGGGACAGGTTTCCCTTGAATATCTTGTTATGATTGTCTTTGGGGTTATGCTTGTAATAATAACCGGCATAATGATCATCAATTTAAGCGTACTTATTTCTGTGGCCAAAGCAAAAATACTAAACTACAGGCACAATATTCTAAATACAATATAAATAAGAAAAAAGATGTTTTATGCAAATATAGCAATATTATTTTTTGTTTTCTTGTTTCTATTGCTTGCTTCTTTTTCTGATATTAAAACTAGAACAATATCTAATAGATTAATTCTTTTCTTCTTAATATTTGGAGTTTCGTTTAATGTTCTTATGGCAATCTATCTTAATAACTATAGTCCATTATTATCATTATTATTTTCAGCAATAATAGGCTTTGTTGTCTTTTTCATATTATGGGAATTAGGCGTCATTGCTGGAGGAGACGCAAAATTATTTATGGCAATATCAATGATGCTTCCAACAATGCAAAACACTTTTCAGATCTTTAACATAGGACAAGAAAAAATATTTACTTTTCCAATATTCACAATATTATTGTTTGTTGTTAGTGTGTTTATGGTTCTGCCATGGATATTATTATATTCTAAATACCTATTATTCAAAAGAAAAAACTATTTGCATCTTTTAAAGGAGATTTTTTCAAAAAAGAACCTTATATCGATTATGGATTCAGTTCTTGTAGTTGTTCTTCTAGGCCTAATAATGTCTATCTTATCTCTTACAAGCATCCGATACATTCTAATAATCTCTTTTGTATTTACCTATCTTATATTTAAAATAAAAATAAAAAAACACTTCTATACTTTTATTATATCTCTATACTTAGTTGTTTTTTTCATGTTCCTATTAACCTCAAGAAAAATAAACTATTTACTACTATCAAACACGCTAAACACAATAGTCTTTGTGTTTATATTCTCCGTATTAATCATATATTACAGATACATAAAAGAAAAAGTGTTTGTTGAAACAAAAACAATCTCTCAACTAACGGAAGGAGATGTCCCGATATACAATTACTATTATATTAAGAGGAAGTTAATTATTAAAGAATCAAATTTCTTTAGAAAACTAAAAGAGTTGGCACAAGGAACCTATTACAAGGGTTTAAAGGTTGATTCCAGCAAGGCCTGTGGCATTTCAGTAAAAGACATAGCTTTTTTAAAAGATATGTATAAAAATAAATTAATAAACAATAAAATATATGTAAAGAAGACTATTGCATTTACGCCAGCAGTTCTTCTTGCATTTATATTGTTGATAATATTTTAAATTTTGAGAAAATATGAAAAAAGGCCAACTTTCAATTGAGATTGTAATTCTATTAGCCATATTTCTATTGTTCTTTCAAGCAATGATACTTCCAACCATTGAGTTTTCAGAAAACATATTACAAGACACTCAAGCAATAGTGATAACCAAAAAGAACATAGACAACCTTGCAACAAACATTGAGCAACTATCCAATCAAGAAGGCTACGGGCAAAGAAAAGTATATTTCTATTTGCCATCAAATGCAATTATGAAATGTAATAATACTCTAAAGCAATTAGACTACAATATAACAATCTCAAAACAACAGCCAATCCCATCACAATGTGACAATATGGGGCTATGTAGCTTTAACAAGCAATTACTCGTAAGAAACATAGACTGTAATGCGATAGGCCCCGGCCATAAAGGAATAATAACAATACTAAAAAAAATTGATGGAAACATCACAATCGGTTAATGTTTATGAAATCCAAAGCACAAATAAGTTTAGAGTTTATTGTAATACTAGGATTTATACTTGTAATCGCCTTGTTCTTTGCAAACAACATATTTGGAACAACAGACATTAACAAGTCAATAACAAGAGTGAAGCTAAGAACCTTGGAGGTGTTTTCAACAACAGATTCAAGAGCTCAACTAAACAAAATAGATTACTATGTTTCAGACACAAACCTTCAATTAAATCTTTATATTAACAGGTTTGATGAAAACTTCTCATTATCAGAGGAATATTATTCATCAACAATAGATAATCTAGAAAAATCAACAATCTTTAAAAATGTAAGAGTATCATTTACATATATTAACTAAAAAGAGAAAGAAATAATGCACGGCAAATATTTGTTATTTCAATTGTTTTTCATAATAAGTGTCTTTGTAAACTTATTTGTTAATGACAATTTGTTTTTAAAAATACTTTTAGTTTTCTTATTGTTCCTGTTTGGACTATTAATACTTCCAGAATTTCAACATAACAAAAACAAGTTTTTATTTACAGGAATAGGGTTTGTAATTCTTTCTATTCTCTTCTTGTTTGCTGGATATTTCATAAATCTTACCTACATAATCGTCCTAACTTGTATACTTGTGGTTTTCTTCTATTGCTCAAAGGTGCTTTTTAGCACAAGCTATGGCGAAGTCATATTTTCAACAGACAGAACTGCCCAAATAAAGATAAAAGATGTCTTTTACAATCTTAACAAGATTTATTCTATTGAGACATCAAAGAAAATCGCATCAGGCTCAATAGTATCAATATGTCTTGACAATTCTATTCTAAGAAAGCCAACAAAGATAATTGATGTTATTTGTGAATCTACAACAACAATTCCAAAAACTTCAAAAACACAAAAAATCCCAAAGAAAGCTATAAAAACTAGAAAGAACACAAAAATCTCTAAGAAGAAAAAGAGATGAGTGTGTGTTTGATTCAGATTTTAGAAAGATAATTATCTTTAGTGCAGTTTTTGGATTACTTGGAATCCTATTGCTAATGTATTATTTTGAAACATCAGAGTTATCTGTTTCTGCAGTTTCTGAAAACCACATAAACAAGACATTAAGCGTTACTGGAAATGTAAAGTATATAGCCCTAAAATCAAATACTCTTTTCTTTGAGCTCTGCGATTCTTCTGCTTGTATTTCTTGCGTTTATTTTAATCCTTCTAAGAAACTTATAATAGACCTTAAGGAATTACAAGAAAGCAACAAAGAAATAACAGTAAAAGCAAGATATCAAAAATACTATGAAACAAAAGAGCTTATTGTTTATGGTTTGTCAGAAAAAGGGGAGGAGAAATGATTTTTCTTGACATCTTTCTTGGCATAGTTATTGGCTTTGTATTGGGATTAATTCCCTGCTTTCACATTAATGTATTAGCTTATCTCCTAGTTATTATTGGCGCTTTTCTTTTGTTTCCAGACAAATTTTATTTTTTCTTTAGTCTTGCAATAACAATGACAATTATAAGTCTTGTTCCTTTACTTCTCTTTAACATTTCTACGCCAGACAATTTCACACTAAATCTTGGACGAGATAAAACCCACACAATTACAACATATATCTATGGCACATTTTTTGGTTCTCTCTTTTCTATTCTCCTATTACCTATCTTTTACATGTTGTTTGTGCTTTTCTCTGATTTTTACCTCTTGATTTTTGCAATCCTTTTTTTGGTTTTAATATATTTGGTGTTTTTAGAACGCAGAGTTCTTTTGTCTTTAACAATCATTTCTTTTGCAGGAGCCCTAGGGCTTATAACCCTAAAATACAATTTCGTTTTCTTTGAACCGCTTCTACCTTGTATCTTTGGGTTGTTTGCCTTGCCAACTCTGCTGGTGTCGTTATGGGACAATAAGAAGATAGGCTACGTGTCGCCTGTCCAAGAAATAGTGTGTTTTAAATCAATTTCTGTCTTTTCTTTTCTTGGTGCTCTTTTCTCTTCAGTCATAGCAATAATTCCTTCCCTAAGCCCAGGCATAGCAACAATCATTCCATCAGTTTTTTCTAAAGACTATTCTTTAGAAAAAAGAAAAATACTTCTTTCAAGTACCCTAATCTCAGTAATACTTGTGTATTTTTTCATGGCTGCAATATTTAGAAAATCAAGAATAGGCTATGTCTCAATTCTCCTTTCAAGTAATCAGATTCCAAGATTGCTACTCCCAGACATCTTCCTTTTTTGCTTTGTCTTCTTGTTTGTTGTTTCAGTTGTATGTTTTCTTCTTTTGCATTTCTATCCGCATTTCTTTTCAATTATGCAAAAGCTTCCGAAGAAAAAAACAACCATTGTTGTTATTGTGTTTTCCATAATTTTGATACTGCTTATAACTAACATCTATTCAATATTTCTAATAATTCTCTCTTGTGCGATAGGCTTCTTACCAATAGTCTATAATAAAAACAAATTGCTTCTTATGTCTTATTTAATACTGCCAACAATTTTGTTTTTTATATAGAGGAAATAAATATGGAAACCTGGAAAATAAAAAAAAAAGTTCTTCTTTCAATCATGGAACTAGCAAAGGCGGCCTTTCCAAACGAGTTTAGTGGAATGCTTGTTGGTGACAATGAGGAAAAAGTAGTTGATGACATCTATATAATCCCAGTAACAATAAATAGTCGCTTTTCTTCAACAATAAGAACTGATCTTGTTCCAATGTCGCTATCAATTATAGGTTCAGCGCATTCTCACCCTTCAAGCTATGCTCGTCCGTCTTCTGCAGACCTTAGTTTTTTTCAAAGCAAATCAATAAACATTATCGCCCACTATCCTTATGGTCCAAAAGATTTTACGGTTTTTGACAGCAAAGGCAAGGAAATCCAAGTTGAGGTTATCTAATTTTCTCTAAAAATCCGTCTAAAAAAACAAAAATTTATAAAACAAACAGCAAAAAGCATTTATTATTTTTGCTACACAATTACATTAGAGGGATAGAATAATACTATTCTAGCAACTATTTACTAAAAACCTTAAAATTAAAGATTAGCTATGACTATTGACAAAACAATCCAAGAAGAAATAAACCTTATTAAGCAAAAGCTAGAAGAGCAAGACAAATTATCAAAGGAATATCTAGACCTTCTTCAAAGATCACAAGCAGACTTCATTAATTACAAAAACAGAATAGAAAAAGAAACAAAAGATATCCTGTTTATTGAAGCTTCAAAAATTTTCAATGATTTTCTAAGTTACAGAGAGATTCTTCTAAAAGCAATAGAGTGCGAAACAGAGCCAAAACTAAAAGAAACTCTTTTTCATCTTCTAACAAGCCTTGACAATATTCTAAAAAGACAAGGCCTTGAAAGATTAGATGTTCAAGATAAAGACTTTAACCATAACACAAGCGATTGCATATCTAAACAAGAGATTAAAGATGAAAAGCAAAACAATAAAGTGATAACAGTAATAGAAGACGGTTATCTTCAAAACAAAAGACTAGTAAAACCAGCAAAAGTAATTGTTGGAGTTTATATTAAAAAATAAAAATGGTGAAATATATGACAAAAGTTATTGGTATTGATTTAGGAACAACATTTTCTGCAGTTTCAATAGTTGAAGCAGGCCAGCCAAAGATTATAATAAACAGAGAAGGCTCAAGAATAACTCCTTCTGTTGTGGGTTTAAGTAATGGCGAAATTATTGTTGGGGCTCTTGCTAAAAGGCAAGCAGTAATAAACCCTGAAAACACCATATATTCAATAAAAAGAAAAATGGGAACATCCGAAAAAGTAATGTTTGGTGGAAAAGCCAACAGCCCAGAACAAGTTTCAGCTTACATCCTTCAAAAACTAAAAAAGGATGCTGAGGAGCAGCTAGGTCAAAAGATAACAAAAGCAGTAATAACAGTTCCTGCATATTTTTCAGATTCCCAAAGAAAAGCAACAAAAGCAGCAGGTGAGATTGCAGGTCTAGAAGTTCTAAGAATAATTAATGAGCCAACAGCTGCAGCTCTTGCTTACGGTCTTGACAAAAAACATGTCCACACAATTCTGGTTTTTGATTTTGGTGGGGGAACCTTTGATGTTTCAATACTTGAATTATCAGATGGCGTCTTTGAAGTCAAAGCTACTGCTGGCGACAACCACTTAGGCGGTGACGACATTGATTCAAAGATCATCGATTATTTAGTTACTGAATTCAAGAAAAAAGAAGGAATAGACTTAACAAAAGACAAGATGGCAATGCAAAGATTAAAGGACGAATCAGAAAAAGTAAAGATAGAGCTATCAACAACATTAAAAGCAACAATTAACATACCTTATATAACAGCAACCCCAGAGGGCTCAAAACATCTAAACATAGAACTAACACGAGCGAAGCTCGAAGACATGTGTTCTGACATATTCAAAAGACTAGAGGGTCCAACAAAACAAGCAATAGCTGATTCAAAGATTGATGTTTCAAAACTTGATGAAGTAATTTTAGTAGGCGGTTCAACAAGAATGCCTAAAGTTGTTGAACTTGTTGAGAAACTAACAAAAAAGAAAGCAAACAAATCAATCAACCCTGACGAAGTTGTTGCTATGGGCGCAGCAATCCAAGGCGCGGTTCTTCAAGGAGAGATAAAAGATGTTTTGCTTCTTGACGTAACTCCTTTGTCTCTAGGTATAGAAACCTTAGGTGGAGTCTTTACAAAACTTCTTGAAAGAAACACAACAATTCCAACAAAGAAGTCTCAGATTTTTTCAACAGCCTCAGATTCCCAAACAGCAGTAGACATTCATGTTCTTCAAGGCGAAAGACCATTAGCAAAAGACAACTTGACTCTTGGAAGATTCCAGTTAGTAGGCATCCCTCCAGCACCAAGAGGAGTTCCACAAATTGAAGTTACTTTTGATATTGATGCTAATGGAATAATACATGTCACCGCAAAAGACCTAGGCACAGGAAAGTCTCAAAACATAAAAATCACTTCAACAACTTCTTTAAGCAAAGAAGAGATTGAAAGATTAAAAAGAGAAGCAGAGGAACACGCAGAGGAAGATAAAAAAACCAAAGAGAAAATTGAAGTTAGACACAAAGCAGAGACTTTAGTCTATTCAATTGATTCTGTTCTTGAAGAGGCAAAGGACAAGTTATCTACAGAAGATACAGAAGACATAAAAAAACTAAAAACAGAACTCCAAGAAGCAATAGATAATGATTCTCCAAATCTTGAAGAAAAAACAATTGCTCTTCAGACAAGGCTTTATGATATTTCAAAGAAGCTTTATCAACAGGCATCTTCACAGTCTCAAAATCAAGAAGAACCAAAGGACGACAAAAAAGACAATGGAAAAACAGTAGATGCAGAATACACAACAGAAGACAAGTAAAAAGGATTGAGACAAGAAAATGTCAAGCAACAAAAATTTTTATGATATTCTTGGAGTCAAGAAATCAGCAACAGCAGAAGAGTTAAAACAGGCTTATAAGCAACTAGTAAAAAAATACCATCCAGATATCTCCAAAGAACCAAATGCTGAAGAAAAGCTAAAAGAAATAACTCATGCTTATTCAATTCTTGGCGATGAAAACAAAAGAAAACAATATGATATGTTAGGCGAGGCTGCATTTAATGGTGGGGGTTACCAGGATTTCAATTTCAGCGAAGACTTTGATTTTGATCTTTCAAAAATATTTTCCAGGTTTGGCTTTTCTGAAGATGATTTCTTTGAAGAGTTTTCTGGTTTTAAAAATCGCGGTTTTGGTTCTCATGGGAAACGCCAAGAGTGGGCAGACCTTAACTTGAAAACAAAAATAAATGTTGATTTTGTTACTTCTGTTAAGGGCGGTAAAAAAGAAATAAAACTTGACAAAGATGTTGTCTGCTATACTTGTGAAGGCACAGGATCAAAATCAAAATCAAAAACAACCTGTTCAACTTGTGGCGGCAAAGGCAGAACAATTTTAAGAAAGCAAACTCCTTTTGGTATGTTTGCAATTGAACAATTATGTTCAAAATGTAAAGGACATGGCACAATAATCTCTGATTTATGCAAGTCTTGTGGTGGCAAAGGTCACCTAAAAAAATCAGTAACCTTAAATGTTGATGTTCCTGCAGGTGTCAATAATGGCGATATCATAAGACAAAGAGGCGCAGGAAACACTCATGATGGTCAATCAGGTGACTTATTCATTCAAGTTTTTGTATCCAACCATGAGTTCTTCAAAAGAGAAGGCTTTGATCTTTACTGTGAAGTCCCAATCATTTATAGCGACTTAATTCTTGGAACAAAAATAAAAATCAAAGGCATCCAGGACACAATCACCTTAACAATCCCGTCAGGCACAAAATATGAAACCGTCTTTAAGATTTCAGGTAAAGGGGTTCCAGACCCTAATAGAAGAGGACTTCATGGTTCTTTGTTTGTAAAAGTTCTTCTTGCTGAACCCATTGATGTCAGTCGCGAATATAAACAGCTTCTCGAAAGACTAGCACAGATTGATTCAAAGACAAAAAAGAAAATCCAAGATAAGTTTAAAGATTATATAAGTTTTTAAAAATACTCAGACAATGACCTTTGTACCCTTGATTTTTTGTCTGAGAAAAGTGAATTGATTTCGTCTTCGCTAAGCTGTATTCTTTGTAAAAGATGAGGATTCAAGTTATAATCGATCACAAGGTTTTTAGCAACTTCTAGATATTTCTTAATAGAGCCCTGTGCAATTGTTAAGATTAATTTCCCACCGCAATCGCAAACTCCAGAAAGTGGTATTCGTCTATATTTCTTATTGCACTTTACGCATCTTAACTTTTGGCGAGCAAAAGCCCTAGTGTTACCAATAATGTCCGGGAAAAGATGATAATGCAAAAGTCTTTCAAGAGAGTCTTTGTTATCAACAGCTTTTATTCTTCCCTGAAGCTTTGCTTGTTTTTGCATTTTGTCTGCCATTGATTTGATTGAAATATAATTTGATTGCTTAGGTCCTTCATCAAAAGCAAAAGTGTCATGTGTAAACTTTATACAATCATATTGTTCTTCTGTTCCAAGTATTTTTCCGGCATTAACAATTTCAAAAACCTTGTCTGCTTCAGTGAAGTTTTTTGTGGCCTGATAAAACTCATAAGGATATTCTGTGTTAGTCTCTATCTCATGTGACTCGTCATCAATCTCAAATGGCGAAAGCACAGTGGTAAAAGCAATAGGCGCATCCATTCTCCCTCCCCTTCCTGCACTCAAATATGCGCAAGAGAAATTAAGCATAGAGTCCATTAACAAAAGCATAGAGTCTTGGTCACCATCAACATTTCTTCTTTTTGCAGTAATATAATAGGGATGCCCCCAAGCAAGTTTAGATTTAGAATAACCAATTATTCTTCCTACAATACCGGCAGAGGTATGTGGAGCAAGTCCAATTACAAGTTGTCCAATAAGGTCTTCTTTAGTCTTAGCATTATAAAATCTTGAAAGCTTATAAAACTTTTCAAGTTCATCATCAACAAAAGCAGCGACTCTCAAAAAATAGTCCCCGCAATGTTCGTCAACAATAATGTCTTGAGGAAAGATAGACACTCTCTGGTTGTCATCTTTTAAGTCATTTCCAAGATAATCGTGCTTATACCCAAGTTCTTTTAGCCTTTCAACATTTATTCCAAGTTCTTTTGCAGACACTTGAGTAATAGTCGCATTCAATGCTTCATATCTGCAAGTGCCGTCTCTAAAAATATAAACATTATGTTTTGCTCTAAGTATTCCTTTCTCAAGTGGCTCTGAGTGTTTTTCTCTGCTGATAAGTCCCTTGACCCCCTTTAAAGTTTCAGGCACCCCCACTAGAAGATTGTTTGCTGCCTGTTCAATTTGTTTGTCAATATTTATTTTATGTTCAAGTTTAGGTTTAGTTTCAATATTACATTTATTACATATTTCCTGCAATGTTTGGCTCTTACATTTTATACATTCTCTTATGGTCTTTGTGCCAGTCCTACAATCAAAGCAATAGTTCCCAAACAATATCTTCTTACAATAAGGGCACATATATGCTTTAATTTCAACACAATTTATCCCAACATCATGTTTTGTTTCTCCATTAGCGCTTTTCCTTGTTGCCTTAATCAAATCTCTTGAGTTTCCAAAGCCTCTTCCGATAGGGAAAAGAGCATGTGGCTTTCCGACCATCTCTCTTTCATGTGCGGCTTCAGGTCTTCCCATTCTTGCTCCAATCCAAAACCCGGATTTCTCTCTAATGTCTATTTTAGATATATGACTTAAAATATCTGTTGCCTTCTTGTCTTCGTCTTCAATTTCTTCCTTAAATTCCTCTAAAGGATCAATAGCATTCATTGCCCCAACAGTCTTTAGGAAAGGATATGCTTGTTCTTGTTCAATCAATATTTTGTTTTCTTCTTCCAAATACTTATGAACAAGCCCTATCTTTTCTAATATCCCTTTAATGTAGCTATCATATTCAATTTTCAAGCCAATAATCTGTGATTCTTTTTTTGTTAATATCTCTGTTCCAATAACTTCAATTGTTTTTTCCAAGATGTCTTTTATGCTTTCAAAGATTGTAGGTTTATTTTTGGTTTCTTCTTCTTCTTCTTCGTTTGTTGAAAATACCTTATCTGTGTTTCTTACCTGTCTTATTAATGTTTTTAATTCTTCATGATTCAAAAGATCATAATAAAATATATACTTAGGAAACAATGGCAAATTATATTTGATACTTAATGCAACAGCGCTATAAGGGTTTGGCTTTTGATAAAACTCTTTACACATTTCAAGAACAGGCCTTGGTATCTTGTGTGTTCTAAAAAGATATTCAATCTCAGAAAGCCATTCTTCCTCAACATACCCAGATTTAATCAAAGGGTGACCTGTTTTCCTAAAGTCCCCAACAGAAATAAGCATGTCTCCAACAAAAAGAATCCTATCTATCTGCTCAATATATTTTTTTGCGTCTTCAACATAGTCAATAGCAACAACATCTTTGTTCTTTAATCTAACAATTGGCCCATCAATTGTTGAACAAGGAAAATATTGCAATGATTTTCCTGGTCTTTCAATTCTTCCATGTGTTCCAACAGCAATGAATTCATCTAAGACAAACATTGTTGAAGGATTAATGGCTTTAGCCATAAGTCCAGTGTTTCTAGCTTTACCATATCTGAGTCTAAACCCACCTTCCCTAAAAGGATAAGCAAAAACTGGTCTTCCAGCAGCCAGACCTTCAAGATATTTCGTTGATGGCTTTAACTCAACCCCTTCAGCAGTCTTCTTTACTTTAACAAGTTTTTCCATCCAAGACCAATCAAGTCCTAATTTTTTACTAGTGTTCATGATCTTTAAGGCTCTAACATAAAGCCCGTCAATAAGAACAAGACACATAGCCCCTCTAACCTTGTTTGTGTCAATTCCAGGAACATCTCTGTTAGCAACAATTTCAACTTCACTATCCGCAAAGCTATTTATCCTTATTGGACAATTCTCAACCAAGATTTTAATTTCAGTTTCAGTAACTCTTTGCTGTCTAGCAACAACTTCTTCCTGATAACGCATTGCTTCTTCAATAACTCTGTTAACTTCTCTTTTGCTTGGTTTATATATGTCAATATTTAATTTTTTTCTTGCAAGATCTCCAAGTAACAACGGCAATGTCTGAGCGTTACCGCCAGCGGCTCTGATAGGTCCGGCATAATAAATGTCAATAAAATCAGAATAGTCTTCATTTTTTGAAATCTTAATCTGTGGCAAACCATCAATGGGGGAAACAACAACACCCCCTGTCTCAATAATAAGCGCAGTTCTTAATGCTTGGTCCAGTCTTTTTTCAGGGTCTTCAATATCTCCAAGTTGCTTGTCAAGTATCATATTAAATATCTCTAGCATTACTGGAAACCTGCGCTGATGTTTTTCCCATAATGTATTATATACTTCTGCAACTCCCGGAGGACCGACCAAAAGCTCTGTCTTTTCTGCAATACCTTTAGCAGGAACTGATTCAATGTCTTTATGCACATCTTTTCCTTGCTTTCTCGCATTTCTTGCAAGCGCTATAGCGACATCTATTTGTTCAGTCAATTTATGGTAATATTCCTTAATATCCTTGTTTGCTAAAATATTTGTCTCACTCATAACCCACTTCTTCTCTTTCAAAATCCTTTATACAAAGTTTTTGGTTTTTTAAATTAAACAACACGACCTTTGACACAGTTGGCATGTGTCCCATCTCTTTCTGAAAAGATGTGATTGATTGCCAGCAAGAAGTGCTAACAAGATGACAGCTCTTGTATCTAGAGTATGCATGATGATGTATGTGTCCGCAAATAAAAACATCTGGTACTTCTTTTATTGTCAAAAAGTTCTTTTCAATAGGAATAAATGTTTGCTTTTCCCCAAACTGCGGCATCAAGTCTCTTCTTCTAATAAGTTCTTTTTGCGCTAAGTCTGGTCTATCCATTTTAATATCCTTTACTTTTCCAAATATCCCATGAAGAGCAAATCCGTGATATGTTAAAAACATTAGCCCCTCAAGTTCTATCCAAGCAGGCGAACCTAAAAGATGAATATTTTTCTTAAGATAAAGATTAGGTAAAAACTTTTCAGAAATTGCAGGCTGAGGATCAGAAATCCTTACAGCATCGTGGTTTCCAGGTATCAAGAAAACCTCAATATTCTCTGGAATCCTTAAAATAAAATCTTCAAATGCCTTATATTGTTCAAATATGTCAGTGATTGCAAGTTCGTCATACTGCTTATTGTATATTCCAATACCATCAACCAAGTCTCCTGCAATAATAATATATTTAATTTTTTCAATAATTCTCTTGTCTTCATCATTAACATTAAAGCTATTTAACCATTCAATAAAATCATTAAATTCATGTTCTCTAAACAACTTACTTCCAATATGGGTGTCTCCAAGTATAACAACAAAAGAATCATCCTTAAGTTGTTGTGTTTTTGTGCTATAAGGAATATCAGCATATGTCATTTCTTTTGCAATAAACAGGTCTTTAGAAATAATAGAACACTTAAACCCCAAAACATTATCCATTAATATCTCTTTTGGGTTGACATTGTATCTTATCCCATTGCAGTTATTGTCAATCCTTGTTCCTTCTGTTTTTTCCATAACAACAATATTGACTTTTCCGGTGGGATCGTCAACGGTCAGCAAGAGATTTCCGTTTTTGGTTATTCTTTTGTCAAGAACCATTCCAATAATATCAACTTCTTTTCCTTTTAGTTCTCTTTTAGCATCAGCAATCGTTTGATGATTAAATCCTTCTCTTTTTCTAATAATCTCAAACAAAGTATTGTATTTGTCTAAAAACAAAGCAAGAAAGTCATCAACCTGCCCCTGTGACAGTTGCTTTCCAGTAACATCATAAGCGTCAAATATTCTAAAGTTCTTTCCATTATTAGAGATTACATTTTCCACAGATTCAACCATTGAACTTATAATCTTTCTAACATCTTCTGTGCAAACAAAAATCTTGTTTTCAGCAGCCAATCTGTCAAGTATTTTCCTATAATTATTTGAATTCAATAATCTAAGGCAATCCTCATTAATTATCAGATTTTTATCTTGTGCGTAACAAACAATCTTTGAATCCATCTTGTTTTCATTTTATACTTTCTTTTAAGTTTTCTAACTTACTAATAAGCGACCACATAGCACTTCTGCAAAATTGCGGCACATTGTTGTTGTTTGTTATGTCTTCCAATTCATAAAGTATGCTTGATATCTCTATATCGTCACATTTCTTCTTTAGTCTTTCTTCAATACCATTTAACAACCGCTTTAGGTTCTTTGGTATTGATCCATCTTCTATTAGAAACTCAATCTCTGAAACAATCTCTTGTATCATCTTAGAAGTGTCTACTATCTTCTTTGGCATATTATCACTTCCTTAATTGTTAAAAATAGCAATTAATATATATTTTTGCAGTAAATCATTTTTAATAGCTTTTGGTTTTATTCCCATCTACTTTTTTTGTTTTTCTTTTCAATAGGATAGGTTTCCAAAAGCTCTCTGATTGTAATGTTTTTTTCGCCTTTCATAAACTGGTTCTTTTCATAGCCACTTGATACCACAATTTCTTTTCCTGGATTATTTTTTTTTATAAAATCCAACATGTGCTTTTGTTCAGTTTCTGAAAGATTCGGGTTGTAAATAAAAACAATCAAATCAGATAATGCTTTGATTGCGGCAATTGCTTGTTTTTCAATAGCATTCATGTTCTTAAATTCAGTGTGCAAAAGTCCGGGGGTATCAATAACTTGATATGTCTCTTGTCTTCTATTTAAGTAACCTATATTAAGTGCTTTAGTTGTAAAAGCATAAACATTAATTTCGGGCGTGGCTTCAGTTATCTTTGTAAGATATGTTGTTTTTCCAGCATTTGGAAGTCCAATAAGAACAATAGTTCTAAGATTAAAATCAGGACTTGCAATTCTTCTAAAGCCTTTCTCCAAATCAATCAGCTTGTCAAAAGTGCTATCTAAGTTCTTAAGAACAGAAGCAAGCCTTCCAACATATTCTTTCTTTATTTTTACAAACTTGTCTTTATCAAATTTACTTCCTCTTCTTTCCTGCATCCTCAGTAATAATTTTTTGTATTTTTCTGAAAGTTTGTTGATAACGGTAATTGTACTGGTTATGTGGTTTCTATATTTTTCAATTGTTGTTTTTGGACAGATGTTTTTAAACATCAGCTTATAATATTCGTTTTTTATCTCATAATTTGGTAACCTGTCAGAAACACACTTAAGTTTGTCAGTAACCCCCACTTGATAAGCAGAGATATACTTGTGCGCAAGGTCGTTTCTTTGAAAGTCCTTGGTTTTTCTAACTTTATTAATAATAACATCCAATATATCCTTGGATTTAGTGATTTTTGGGAAGTTCATATTTTTCTTATTTTGATTAAGTATTTAAAGGATTTGGTTATAAATATATATAATAATATAATATTTTATATATTCTTCTTTTAAAACGGTGTAAAATCTATGAAAGTAATTACAGAAAAGAACTATAAAAAATTAATGTTAATACCATTAATAATAGCAATAATTTGTTTGTTCCTGATATTTGTACATCCAAAGGTACATAGAGGAATAGACCTAAAAGGAGGAAACCAATTGATCCTAAGACATGAAGGAGAATCAATAGAGCATTCAACCCTTGAGAGCATAATCCGGCAAAACTATTCATTAAAAGAAGTATCAATTAACGAGACAACTGGACCTGGAAGCATAGGACTAATAATAGAGTATTCAAACAGCCCAGAGATAGAGAACGCAAAGCTTTCAAGAAATAGACTTGATTTTAAAAATTCAAATATTGAGGACCTAAAAGTAAAATCAAAAGATGTATTGTCTCCTCTTCTTGCAAAAAAATACATTTCTCAAAAAGAAATAGATTACATTGATGATTTAAAAAACAAAGAAGACCTAAAAAATTATGTCACTGAAACAATAATTCTTGCAAATAATAATTTTAATAATTCTTTAGTAAACCTAGTAAAATCTGAATTAAAGCTAGGAGAAGAAGCAAGAATCCAGACAAGAGAGATTTCAGCAACTCTTGGTAAAGACTTTGTAAAGTCTTCAATAACAGTAGGAATAATTGCTTTTACTCTTCTAACAATAGTAATATTATTGTTCTTTAGGGAAATAATTCCTTCTGGATTAATTATCTTTGCTGCAATATTTGATATCCTTGTAGGTCTTGCAGGAATGGCATTAATAGGTTTGCCACTGGGCCTAACAACAATTCCTGCCCTATTGATGCTTATTGGTTATTCTGTTGACACAGATATTCTTCTAAGCACAAAGTTATTAAAGCACAGGACAACAGACCCATACACAGCAGCAAACGATTCAATGAAAACAGGACTAACGATGACGATAACAACTCTAGCAACAGTTCTAGTGATGATGGTTGTTGCTTACTTTACTCAAATGCTTGTGGTTTTGGAAATCGCAGTGATTTTGTTCTTTGGTTTACTTGGAGACTTAATATCAACATGGTTCTTCAATGCGTCAGCATTAATATCTTATGTTAAACACAAGGAGAAAAAAAGTCAAATTTAAAAAAGGGGTTTTTCAAAATGAAAAGTTTATTAAAAAGACCAAGAATCATAATTTGGATTTTAATTGTAATAATAGCAATAGTACTACTAGCAACAAAGGGACTACAATATGGTGTTGATTTTTCTGGGGGAACAGCATTTCAAATAGTTCTGGAAAAGCCTGTTGAGCAAAACGAGATGCCACGTGTTGTTGCAGTAATCTCAAGAAGACTTGACTGGGCAGGACTAAAGGATGCCAAAGTGACTTCAGCAGGTAACCAGTATATAACTGCTCAGCTTGCAGAGTCTGATCCTGATGAGATTGCTAGACTTAAAAACACTCTTTTAAAACAAGGTAAGTTTGAGGCCATCCTTGATGGAGAAGTGTTGTTTGTTGGTGAGGATATAAGAACGGTCTATAAAGACCCAGCAAGAGGGTATGGTATTCAGACAATAGACAAGTCCGGCGCAAGCCAATGGGTACTGCCATTTATGCTTTCTCCTGAAGCATCTAGAAGGTTTGCAGAAATGGCTTTCCACAAATGCACCCCAACAGGCTATGAAAACAAAAAAGTTACTTATGATTGTGAAAAAACATATTTCTTTATTGACAGACCAACTGATGCAATAATACTTGTTGATTATGAAACATATGTTGATGAAAAACAAGTCCCTGCGTCTCCAGAACTTGAAAACAGCGATATGATTCCTTTTGAAGAGATTGTTTCTCAATTAAACACAAACTATTACATTGTTGATAATAATCTAAGTTCAGAACAGCTTACAAAGATAACTGTGGATTTAAAAACCCATTCAAAAGCAATTGTTTCTTCTTCAATTTCTCAAAGCGTAAGAAACCAACTTTTACAATTAGGATATAAAGTAGTTGTTATTAACAAACCCGAAACCCAACCGTGGGTTTGGGAAGCAACAGGCCTAAAGTCAGTTATTTCATTAACAGAAGGAGTAGCAAACATGTCTGCGCCATCAACAACGTCTTCAAAATTTGAAATATTTAATAATCTAACAATAACAGGAACCGCAGCAAGCCAAGAGGACGCAAAAGAAAGGCTTGATGATTTATTAGTTATTCTAGAATCAGGCTCTCTTCCAATACCAATAGAAAGCATAAGCACAGAATCTATTTCTCCATTCCTTGGGAAGGAGTTCTTGCATAATTCAGTATGGATTGGCTTATTTGCATTATTAACTGTTGCGTTGGTATTATTCATAAGATACAGAGTATTCTTATTAACTATTCCAATACTTCTAGCAGACATTTCAGAAGTATTAATAGTTCTTGGTTTCTTGTCATTGATACAGTTCAGGCTTGATCTTGCAACGATTGCAGGAATTCTTGCAACAATAGGTACCGCAGTTGATCACAAAGTAATAATTACTGATGAGCTATTAAAGGGAGAAGGAAAAGACCACTCAAGTTCAGAAAGTGTAACAACAAAAGTAAGAAAGGCGTTTTTCATTATCTTTGCTGCTGTTGCTACGGTCTTTGCAACAATGCTACCAATAATTTTCTTTAATGTTGGTTTAAGCAAGCTTGTTGGTTTTGCAATAACAATAATGGTCGGTTCATTAATTGGCATCTTGATAACTAGACCGGCCTATGCAGAGCTTGCAAAAGAGATTGTTCTTCTGCAGAAAATAAAACACGAAAAAAAGTAGTAAAACAATTGAAAAAATACTAAACAAGAACATGTAATTTTTTTCTAACAAACGGCTTTTACCACCACCAGTATATGGTCAATTAATATACAAAATAGAATAATTGTATTCTTCCTTTTCTTTTTCAAACAAAAGAGCATTTAATTTTTGGATTTATTTTACATCCTTAATGTTTGCTTTTCTTATTTGCATTTTTTTCACCAACACAAATCTTTACAAGCCAAACAACAATTGCTGCCGTGAAAAACCATGAAAAGACATGCACGATGTTTGCAATACCAATGTTATCAGCAAGCATAACTACAATTATTCTTATTAAATTAACAAGCCACAAAAGGATCACACTAGCAACTACAACTTTTGCTTCTGGCTTAATCGTAATAGCCAAAAACCCAGCAATCACAGCTAGATAAGTAGAAATAGAAACAATTCCGGAGCAATAAATAACAAACTCAAAATTATTGTAATTAACAATGTCTCGCAGTACTAATTTGATTAGGCTTTCTTCAATACCAACCAATATGTTTCCAAAAACATAAACTCCAAGAAGCAGTAATAAAGCATAAGCAATAATGAAGCCCACAATAAAGATTATCTTTTCTTTTGTTTCCATTACATAAAATATATAAACACAAATATTTTTTAATGGTTGTCTGTGATTATGTGTTCATTTGTAATGAACAACAGTGTTCATCAGTAATGAAAACCGCTATATACTAATTAGCAAGTGGTTATTAAGTGCCTTAAAAAAATTCAATCTAAAGGAAGGAATAATTCTTACAATTAATCAAGAAGGCATTATAAAAGAAAAAGAATTTAAAATACAAGTAATTCCAGTGTGGAAGTGGCTTACTTTAAATCAAATAAAGAGCAAGCATTGAAAATCCGCCAATAATAAGTGTTGTCAAGAAATTAGTCTGGCTATTGTCAAGATAACCCGCGGTCTCCAAAGTTGCACCAATAACACTATCAACAAGGCTTCCAATTATTCCAAATGCAGATATGATAATTGCAATCTTAATATCAACCTTAAATATATAATAAAAAAAAACAAAAGTTATTGCTGAAACAAACAATGCAGCAAGTAACCCTAAGATAGTTATCCCACCATTAGTTCCGTGCTCCACTTCCTTAAAGTTAGTGATTAACCATGGCTTTTTCTTTGAAAGCCTTCCAATCTCTGAAGACATGGTGTCAGAAAAAGCAGCACAAATAGTTGAAGCCGCTGCATAAATCTGTCCAAAAACCACTAAAATAGTTCCAACAAGACAATTACCCAAAAGATTAACATAGCTTCTTTTTTCTTTTTTATTTTGAGTAATTATTGTTATTCCCTCAGCTAAGCAAAAATATAATAAAAGATAAATAAAAAGCATTTCTTTTCCAAAATACAAGAAAAGTCCCGACATTCCAAATATTATAGAAATAGTAAATATATCATACTTCTTTGTTATCCAAAGAACAATTCCAAGAACATAAAAAAAAAGAAAATAGAATATGAAGTTCATATTTCCTCTATCATACTAATGTGGCTTTGATTATCATGACTTTATTAATGTAACCAAACTTTATTAGTTTTGCCTTACATTTTTCTGAAAGATGTTGAAATATAATGTCATTCCAGTTTTCTTTTGTAGTCTTTGCTGAAATCTCTTCTTTAAAAAAATCAACAATTGCTTTTCTTGTCTGCGTTCTTAATGGGGTTGTAAATTTTGCGCCGGTTATTGCCATTACTTTTATCTTTAATTTGCTTCCATCCTTTGTTGCAACATAGAAAACAGGTTCGATTTTTGACTTTTGTCTTCTTATCATTCTTCTTAAAAATCCGTGTTTAGCTTCAAACAAAGAAATGATGGTGTCAGCTTTAGCTCCTATTACCTTGTTAATCTTGAAAGTTACTTCAAAGCTTGAATCTCTGAAGTTTCCTGTTAACTCATTTAATCCTTTTTTGATATTTCTACCAATTAGGTTTTTTGGTAGTATTGCAACAGTCTCTCCAATTTTTTTTTCATCAAATGTGGAGTCTGCAGAAATATCATACCATTTCTTTTTTCTCCAATTATCTACTGTGCTTTTTTTGTCTGCCATGTTTAAACACCCTATTTAACAAGAAGCTTAGCTGAATCGTCTGAGTATCTCCAAGCCCCGTCTATTTTCTTTCTTTTGATATAGTATTTTCTAAGTCTATTGACTTTTGACACAGTTTTTTTATATCCTCTTTTTGCGCTTGTGTCTTTTTTGTTTTCTTCTTTATGCTTAATCAATTTTACGCTTTTCTTAATAAGATAAAGTAATTCGTCAGGTAGCTTGTCTTTTTTAAGATTAAGCTCTGCTTGAACCTTCCTAATTTTCTTTCCTGTTGCTTCAAAAACTGACTTTACGCCATATTTTTGCTTTAAAATAAGTCCAATTTCTGCTGTTGTCTTACCTTTATTTGTAAGGTATTCTATTTGGTCATAGATTTCCTTCTTTTTAGTTAGTTCTTTTTTTTCTTCGCTCATTATATCACATTATTTTTCTCTTAATTATCTTCTAGCCTGTGTCGATTAATAGGCGCTAATTAATAAAAAATATAGCCGCATAAAATAGGTCTATAATATATATATATATTCTTGGGGCGATTTATTTATATATATTATTATTTAGCTTTCTATAGATATCTTGCTCTTTTCTCTATTTCTGCGATTTTTTCAAGAACTTCTTTGTTCTTATAGCCTTCTGCTATTTCTTTCCAAAACCCCTCTGTCTTCTTGCAAGCAAGAAGGGTTTTTTTAAAGACTAAAAGGTCAGTAGCTTTATCTTCTATCTTGTTTGAAAGAAAGCCAAGACCAAAGTCTATAAAGTAGATTTTCTTGTCTTTGGTGGTGATGATATTAATAAGATTAAGATCTCCATGAATAATTCCAGCATCATGAAGCTTAGCTATTTCTCTTCCAATCTCTTTTGTAAATTTCTTATGCTTACAGGTGTTTTCAAGTTTCTCCATAACAATATTGTTTTCAGAAACAGAATAGATGATAGGGGTATTAACACCAGCAACTTTTGCGCGTTTTAGAAGCGTAGATTCTTGCTTGTTTCTAGTCTTAATAAGTTTTTTGTCTAAAACAGGATCACGATAGCTTTTAGAAACTCTTTGCTTAACAATTTTTTTTCCTTCAAGGTAAATAACAGCTTCAGCGCCCTTGTTTATTTCTTTTTTCATGACGTTATCTCTTTAACAAATAGGAAGATCTCTAGCAACATCTCTTTGTTCTTCAACAGGGTAATAGTTTTCAAGCACATCTATATAACGACCCCAACGTATTTTGTCAAGTTTCTTAGAATAAGAGTTTTGGAATTCTTCTAAAACCTTGTCTCTTTCCTGAATTTGCATTTCAATCTTTGCAAGAGTGGTTCTAGTTACACATTGATTTTCAGTGATTGCATATCTTACAAGCCTATCTATCTTTTTTGCGTCCTCATAAAGATAAACATAATCAACAATGGGTTTAGTGTATTTTTCAGCACCAACGCCCATTAACTCAGAAACATATGCTTGATAGTCTCCAGGAATCAAATAACTGCCAGCAATGTAATATTTCTCATTAATAGCAGATATCTTGTTTATCTGATAATTAGATATAAACATTATCAAGGCATAGACAAGCACAACAGCGATCATTATAACAATAAGTCCTCCTAAAAAGGTTTTTTTGTTTCTTGTGTGTGCTAATGACATTTATATCACTTCAATATTATCATTATTTAGATACCGAATATTTAAAACATTATGTGTTTTTAGTATGTCCCTTTCCATAGTCTTATATTTGTCATTTATCTTTAATTCTTTGATTTCGTCCTTTAATGACAAGTTATTGTCTTTTTTAAATTTCCAAATTGCATTATTTAGGTTTTCAATATCCTCAAAGTTCAAGGTGCTTGTAAAGCTTTCAATTTTTGGAAATTCGTTTTTGTTAGGGTCATTTTCATAAAGTACCAATAATATCTTTTGTGTAGTGAAAGGAATGATTGGAAACAACAATAGTAATAGTCTTTTAAGACAATAGTTCAATGTATCTATGCTTGCATTTTGTTCTTCCTTACTAAACTTTTTATCTTGATTATAGGCCCTGCTCTTAACCAGTTCAAGATAATGTGATGATAGGGTTGTCCACAAAAAGTATTTCAGCTTAACAATAGGGTTATGAAAATCATAAGCATTATATTTTTTATCACAATAATCAATCAATTCATTTACTTCTTTTAACATTGCTTTATCAAGTTCAGAGAATTCTGAAACCGTTCCATCAATTCTCTTAAACTGCGAAATAAACTTAGCAACATTCCAAAGCTTGTTTAATGTTTTTTGCTCGCTTGAGATCCGATTCTTTGAACATTTCAAGTCCTTCTCATTAAGATTTCCTTCATCTGCCGCCCAAAGCCTTAAAGATTCCGCTCCAAAGTTTCTTAATATCTCTTGTGGGTCAATAACATTACCTGAAGACTTTGCCAGCTTGTTTCCTTTTTCATCAACAATATGCTGATGTATATAAACATCATCAAAGATGACATTTCCAGTTAAAAGATAACATTTCAAAAGCGTATAATGAAGCCAGGTTCTAACAATTTCTTTTCCTTGTGGTCTCAAAGTACAGATTGGATGTTTTTTATAAAACTCGCTTCCATAATCCAAAACAAACAAAGGAGATATTGATGAGTCAAACCAAGTATCAAATACTCTAGTTTCTCCTTCTATCTCTTGGCTTTGGCATTTAGGGCATTTCTTGACTGGCGCCTCTTCTTTCCAAGGCTTAACATATTTTCCTTTTTCTCCAAGGATGCCTTCTTTACAGTTTTTACAATACCATATAGGTATTTCAGTAGCATAATATCTTCTTCTTGAGATTGGCCAATCAATTGAAACAACTTCTAGCCAATCAAGTAAGATTTTCTTTGTTGCAGGATTAGTGAAGTTTACCTTTTCTGCAATTTTTTTCATCTGTTCAATATATTCTGTTTGCTTTAAATAATATTCCTTCATTGAGATAAACTCAATCTCGTGTTTTGATCTCTCACAGATTGGAACCTTGTGCCGTATTATCTTTTCTTCAGTTATCAATCCTTTTTTTTTAAGCTCTTCAACCATCTTTTTCCTTGCGTCTTTAACAGTTAAGCCTTTTAAAAATTCAGCGTTTTCGTTCATGCAACCGGTAATGTCAATAGATATTATAGGTTTAATACCTTGCTCAATAAAAAACCTGATATCTGAGTAGTCTCCAGCAGAGCACATCATGACAAGACCAGTGCCTTTGTCGGTTTTTGCCATTGGGTGTGATTTGATTGCTACTTCTTTATTAAACAAAGGAGAGATTGTTGTCTTTCCTTCAAGCTTCTGCCACCGCTCATCTTCAGGGTTAAATATTACCATTCCAAGTGAACAAACAAGTTCAGGTCTAGTTGTTGCTATTGGTATTTTTTCGGAAGTTTCCTTAACTTCAAACAATATTGTATAAAACTTAGAATCAACAACATCATAGTCGATCTCTGAGTCTGCAAGTGTTGTCTTACAGCCAGGACAATAGTTAGTTACTTTTTCATCAAGATAAATTAGTCCTTTTTTATAAAGCTCAATAAATGTTTCTTGTGTTAATGCCCTGTACTTATCTGAGTCTGTCTTGTAAATTGCTCCAAGCTTTTCGTTTTCCTTATATTCATTAAATGATATTCCGAGCTTGTAAAATGTGTCTGTTGTTTCAGAAGAGGTTTCTTCTAGAATTTTTTTACAATACTCAATATATGTTTCTCTGTCTGTGTTTAAAATTGAAATATTAAACTTTTTTTCTGCAGCCATCTCAATAGGAAGTCCGTTTCTATCAAGTCCCAAAGGAAACAAGACATTAAATCCTTTAAGTCTTTTGTATCTTGATATAAAGTCCATGATTGAATAAGTGGATGCATGTCCAATATGAACTGGGCTATTAATATATGGTGGGGGGGTATCTATACTATAGACTGGTTTATTATTTTCTTTAAATTCAAAAGTCCTATTATCAATTTCTTTCTTTATGATTTCCTTTTCAAGTTCTTTGTTCCATTTATCAAATGCCATAGGTTATCTCTTTTATATAATATATAATAAATTAACTATTAAAAAACAGTCGCTTTTATTTGTTTACCATCTGGATATACTTAATAACTGTCTGATAAGCATTTATCTCAGAGATTGTCTGCTGTATCTTTTCAGTTAGCTGGTCAATCTTAACTTGTGCGTTTTCTTTCTTGAACTGTTGCCTTTTTCGGTTATGATCTCCAATAACATTGTCCTTATAAATAAGTGAGCGATTGACGGTGTCAGAGAGTTTTTTTCTATAATCATAGTCCACTAAAAAAGTATCAGCAAGTGTCCCATACTCCGGGTCCATCATAACCTCATCAGTAAGCTTACAATTAACAACATCTTCTCTATATTCAGGATTAACTGCTTGTTTAATTTTATGTTTCCAAAATTTTCCTTTAAAGAATTTAGTTACCTTAATGTTTCTATAATAATTATGTGCCTTGTCTTTTTCTTTCCCCCAAAACCTCTTAAGTCCCTTTAGCTTGTCTTTTGTTTCAGCCAATTCTGATATCTTTTGTTCCAGGTCTTTAAGCCCTGGGTGTATAATCTTTCCGTTCTCTAAAATTAGGAATTTTTTTTTTAAAAAAATATCTATATATACCTTATCTTCGTTTTTTTCTAACTTTAGTTCTTGAATAAACGTCTCGTAATTGTTTATTGTTTTGGTTAAAGGCATGTTAAATACACTTGAGTTTAGTATAAAAGAATAAATCTAAATGTTTTTAAAGCTTGACAAAAGAACTATTTTTAATGGTTTTCTGTCATAATTTTATATTTAAAGATGTGAAAAACTATGTTTGGCGGAATAGATCCTAGAAAAATGCAAAGTATGATGAAACAACTGGGAATTGAAAACAAAGAGATTCCTGCAAAGAAAGTAATAATTGAAACAGATTCTAAAAAGATAATTATAGAAAACCCAACAGTAACAGAAGTGTCAATGCAAGACCAAAAGACCTATCAGATAATAGGGGATGTTAAAGAAGAAACAGATATCCCAAATGAAGACATTAATATGGTAGTAGAGGCAACTGGTAAATCTGAAAAAGAAGCAAAAGTAGCTCTTGAAAAGACCTCAGGAGACATAGCTAAAGCCATAGAGTTACTTGGATAATCCCAAGTAAAGAAGGCTGTCTTTTTGATGATATCCTTGTATATTTAATGTAACTGTTTCTTTGTCAAGGTCTTCAGGATAATCCAGTAATGCTTGTGTTTGATTATTGTCATAATTGTATTTTTTACCTTCAATAACAACATTACTAGTGTCTACAAGCGCCGCCACCTTGTATTTATTGGCGTTGTTGTTAATATTATTGTCAGCAAAGAGTTTATTTATTATTTCAGTGCTAACATTTTCTTGATTAAATACAATAACCAATGTATCAGAGTCTTTATTTATTTCAAAGTTATAATCTTTTAGTTTGTTTTCAAGTATTGCAATTGTTTGGTTATCATCAGAGTTGATGTCTGTTTGAAGATAAATTATTGGTTCAATTGAAACAACATCAAACTCTCCTGAACTAAAAAGCATCTGTGGCGCGTTACTACTATTATAGATTTCAATTCCGGTAGCACTGATTAGTTGTTGGCCAGAAAAACTAGCATAGCACACCACAGTGATGTCGTCCCCTTTTACAGTATTAATATTAACAATGCCCTCAATAGGGGTTGCCCCAAAGTAATATTCAATACTTTGATTTAAATCGTTTGAGAAGTTCACATCTTCTGGCGCCTCTAATAAAGCAGACTGGTAGATTTCAATAGGCTCCTCTATAATTTCTATTTCTCTTATTTCAGAAATTATTTCTTGTTTTTTCTCTGCCACAACATTCAATGTAATTACAACACTGATATTTCCGTCTTCTGCTTGCCTAAATGATGTGTTTTTTTTTTTAATTCCTTGAATATCCAAAAGTTTATCATTGATTGCGTTTTCTTCATAATATACAGGTCTTCCAGCAACAATAATTTGTGGAAACACATCAAGTACTTTAGCATCAAACTGTGCCTGGTAATTAACAGGTTCAGTGTTTAGATCTGCTAGTGGTTCTTGCGATTCATCGCCACCAAACCCTCTTGTTATTATCGCAAACATAGACCCTACACACAATAACACAATAAATATAGAAAATGCTGTCTTTTTATCCACTCTCATAAATAGTTCACTTTTATTATTAGTTTTTTATATATTATATATACTATTAACTATTTAAATTAAATCATTACGGCCATAAAACAAATGCTTTCAAAAAACAAATGGGTTTTAGCACCAATGCTAGAATACACAAATCTCCGTTTAGACATCTTTGTAAAGGAAACCATTGTTCTTTACTTTACACAAAGATGGTTCACACAAATCATATTCTAAACAAGCGGTTGTCAGAGATATCAGAATTAGAAGCAAAAGACGAGAATTACCCAGTCTCTCTCCAGCTTGTTGGAAATTTTACTTATAAAAAAACAACAGTCTCTGCTTTTGAGAAAATAGAAAAGCGCTCTTTCAAGAGAATAGATTTCAACCTTGGATGTCCTTCTCCAAAGGCTGCTGCAGACAAATCTGGTTCTTTCCTTCGAGACGATATTTCTGTGTTTCAAAAACCCAAAGGAAATAAAAGAAACGACTAAGAAGATTACAGCAAAGGCAAGGCTCGGAACTACAAAAAACAACAAATCAGTGATTGCAAAGACTTTAAAAGATGCAAACAGTGACGCAATAGCAATACATGACCAGCAAAAGATTTAAGGCTATAAATCAAAATCAGATTACAAAGAAGTAGAAAAAATAGCAAAAGAACTAACAATTTCATTGATCTACAATGGAGACATAAACAAAAATAACTATTCAATGTTTAATGACATTGAGGTATTTTCAGGACTAATGCCTGGAAGAACAGCATTAACTGATCCTTATAGATTCTCATTAATAGCAAATAAGAATCCAAAAACCAAAGAAGAAAACATAAAAGCTGTTATTGATTTTTCAAAAAAATACAATATGTTTTTACATTCCCAGAAAAACGTTCTTTTGCAATTAGTCTCTGGCTTTTTTGGTTCAAGAAAAGTAAGGGAAAAGATAACAACTCTAAAAACCAAAGAAGAAATTGATTCCTTGTTCTATAAAAAGAAAAAATAAATTACAACTGCCAAAAGAACAATCAAATTAATATACCAATATTTGATTAGCATCCTAAGAAAGAAAAGAGCTATATCAAATATTCCAATAAAGAAATCAGCAATGTACTTAAAAAGCTTTTTTGGATCCTTTAAATCGCTCATCATTTCTGTAAAAAGCGCACTATCGCTTTTCTTAATCTTTCCAAGTTTTTGTAAATTATTGATTTTTCCCATGACTGCGTCAAAATAAAGCTCTAAGTTATCAATATCGCATCTCCAAATAGGTATATACATTTCTTCAAAGCCACTAAGTGAAATGCTAGTCTTTTCAACATTAAACTTGCAAGAAAGCATCTTTGTGACTGTTTCTTTTGTTTCTTCTATACTTACAAGTGATTTTTTAACTCTGATCTCCACTCTCTCAATAAAAACATCTATGCTATCAAGAACCCGTGGAGTAAACTTTTCAAGCAATATCAAGAATTCGTCTTCAATCTTATTAGTAAGGGAATTAAGGGCGGTCTGTCCTGAGATATGATGATATTTATTGTCTATTCTACAATCAATATCATAGAAGCATACCCAATAAGGCACGATATTAAGGTGAAGATTTTCTTTTGTAATCTTTACCTTGTACCCTTTTTTGTCAAACTCTTTTTGGAATTTGGAAATCGCTTCCTCAAGAGTTACTTTGACAGGAAAGGAACATTTATTTAATTCCATCTATCTTATCTTTTTTTTATCTTGACTTTTGATGGTGTTAAAAGTATCTTTGCTGCAGAAATCATTGCAAGGTCTCCACCTGTGTCTTTAACATACATTTTTATTTGTCCTAAAAATTGCTTTGCTCTTTGTGCATTTCTCTTTGTTAAGTTCTCTATGTCTAAAAGAACAATGTTTCTCTCTTTAAGCTCTCTGATAGCTTCTTCAACTTCTGCATTAGTTTGTAAGTTGATAGGTTTTACCCAAAAGTCTACTTCTTCTGGTTCCTCGTCAACTTCCATGTTGTTTAAGTAGTCATCAACATCTAAATCTGATTTTTTTGCAAAAACATTGTCAAAAAATGCCATATTGTTTCACCTTTTTTATTATTCCCCTTTTTATTAAAAATATATAGTAATATAATACTGAACCAAAATATATAAAAACAAATTGTTCTTTAATATAGAACTTTTTTCAGATAATTTCGGGCTTCCCTTTATAAATCTAACATCTCTTTAAATTACTTTTTAGCCATAATTTATATAGGTTACAGACATGAATCCAACACACACAATAATCCATTATTCAGAGATTGGAATTAAAAAGAACAACAGGTTTATTTTTGAGACCCAACTTTTAAGAAACATCAATTTCGCGTGTAAATACCACATTTTATCGTCATTCAAGAGATATGGAAGAATGGTTCTTGTTCTAAAAGAGGATTCTGATATTTCTACACTTACAAGGATTTTAAAAAATATACCTGGAGTCTCAAGTTTTTCTTTTTCATATTTCTGCGAAAGGGATATTGACAAGATTAGAAAGCTTGCTTTTGATATTTCTAAAGCCAAAGAAAAGGAGTTTTCTAATTTTAGAATAACCACAAGACGCTCCTTTAAAAAATTTCCACTAACTTCTCAAGAAACCGATAAAAAGGTTGGAGAAAATATCTTCATGAAACTTAAAAAGCCAGTTAAACTAAAGGGTGCTGATCTAGACATTATTATTGAGATAACAGAAAAAGAGGTCTTTGTCTATACCAACAAAGACAGCTTCAAGAGTATTGGTGGTCTTCCAGTTGGCTCAACAGGAAAACTAGTATGTTCTCTTTCAGGAGGCATTGACAGTCCTGTTTCTGGCTATATGCTTAACAAAAGGGGTAGTAAGGTAATTTATGTTCATATCCAAAGCAATAATTTAGTGACAAAGGAAGTCGAAGACAAAATATTCAAGCTTTGTAATGTCCTAAAATACTTTCAAGGCGAGACAAAGCTTATTATCGTGCCTTTCTCTGATATCCAAAAGCAATTGTTGATGGCAGTTCCTGCTGATTACAGAATGATAATCTATAGAAGATTCATGTTTAGGATTATTGGAAAAATTGCTGATAAGGAAAATGCCCTTGGCATCATAACTGGTGACTCTGTTGGTCAAGTTGCTTCTCAAACCCTTGAAAACCTCAATTGCATCTATGAAGCTAGCCCTCTTCCAGTCATCTCCCCATTAATCGGCCTAAACAAAGAAGAGATAACAGATATTGCTCAAAAGATTGGAACCTATGACATCTCAATTATCCCGTATCCAGACTGCTGTTCCTTTATGGTTGCTGAGCATCCAAAGACCAAAGGCAACCTTAGAGATGTCAAATACATTGAAAGCAACATCAAAGACATCGACCTTCTAGTCAACGATGCAATCTCAAAATCAAAGATTTATAATTTCTAAAGAGAAAAACATGAAGGACAAAAGAATAGTTGTTGGCGTTTCTGGTGGTGTTGATTCTTCAATGAGCCTTGTTGTTCTACAGAAGAGGGGGTATACACCAATTGCTGTTTCTCTTAAGCTTCCAGTCTGGAAAGACGCAAACTGTAAAGACAATTCTTGTTGTACTCCTCAGGCTCTAAAGATAGCAAAAGAGATTTGTAAGAAGTTTGGTATCAAGTATCACGTTGTTGATGAAAGAAAAAACTTTCAAAAAGAGGTTGTTTCTTATTTCAAAAAGGAATTAAAAAATAACAGAACTCCAAACCCTTGCGTTGTTTGTAATCGTTATTCAAAAATTAAAGCTCTTCTGGATTTTGCAGATAAACATAAGATAAAATTTGTAGCAACAGGCCATTATGCTAAGATAAAAAACAACAATCTATGTAAACCAAAAGACAAAGAAAAGGACCAGATTTATGGCCTTTGTCTTCTTAAGAAGGATTGGCTATCAAGAATTATTTTCCCTTTGGCAGATATGACTAAAGACCAAGTATATTCTCTTGCTCAAAAGCAAGACTTTGATTATTTCTCTAAAACTAAGCAAAGCCAAGATTTTTGTTATGTCTCAGGTAGTGACATTTCAAAATTTGTTGAAAAAGAACTTGGGAAAAAACCAGGTAAGATTGTTGATGCCCACGGAAAGTTTCTTGGCACCCATAACGGCCTTTGGTTTTATACTCTTGGTCAAAGAAAAGGCCTGGGAAAAAATGGCAAAAGATATTTTGTGTCTGGGTTTAACACTAAAAAGAATCAATTGATAATTACAGAAAAGCTTGAAAAGAAAATAAAAGAAATTTCTTTAGAGAAAGTTAATCTTTTAATAGAAAAACTTCCAAAAAATCTAAAAGTTAAGATTAGATATACGACTACAGAGCTTTCAGCAAAAGTAACTTTGCAAAAAGGAAATAAAGCAAAAGTAATCTTTGCTTTTCCTCAAGCAGTAGTAACTCCTGGTCAGTTCTGTGTGTTTTACAAAGGCGATAAATGCCTAGGCGGAGGAATAATAAAATGAAATTAAATAACACTTATTTTCTTATGAGACACGGTCAGAGCCTTGCAAATATTAAACATCTAGTTATAAGTGATCCAAAAAACGGTGTAAATCATTTTGGCCTGTCTGTTCTTGGTAAACTACAAGTACAAGATTCAATTTTAAAAAATAAAGATTTAAATAAAGACACAATAATCTATTCCTCTGATTTCAAGAGAGCAAGAGAAACAGCAGAGATTGTTAGTAAATTTTTAAAATCTAAAAAGCCAAATTTATCAAAGGCCTTAAGAGAAAGGCATCTTGGTGTTTATGAAAAAGGCAAAGACAACATATATCATAAACTCTGGGCAGAAGATATAAAAGGCAAGACTCTAAAAAGTTGCGAGAGTGTAAATTCGGTTGTTAAAAGAGTAAAAGCTTTTATAAACTATATAGAAAAAAAACAAAAAGGCAAGAGCATCTTATTGGTTGCTCATGGTGACATAATAAGTATTGGTTTATCTGTTCTTAATAATAAAGATGCGATATACCATCACAAGTTATTTTCAATTCTAAAAAATGCAGAAATAAAGAGAGCGAATACCACACACTTAAAAAGGCTTTGATTCCATATATATAATATTCTCTATGGATAGTTTTGGTAATAGATTAACTGTTTAGTTTATAATGTGGTGAATAAGATGACAGAGAATATATTCTATAATTTCTTAAATGAAAAGTCGGTTTTTACTGATAAGTCTAAAATTTCTCCACACTATGCCCCAGAAAAACTTCCTTTTAGAGACGAACAGATAAAGAATTTGTCTTTATGGCTTTCTCCAGTTCTTAAAAGATCAAAACCCCATAATATCTTTGTTTATGGCAAAGTAGGAACCGGAAAGACAACAGTTGTAAGACATGTTGTTTCTCAACTTGATTTGTTTGCAAAAGATCAACATCTGCCCCTAGTAAGTATTTATTTAAATTGTAGAAATTATCAAACCAAATATACAGTATTGGTATATTGTGTTCAATTATTTTATCCAGACCAAAATTTCTTTGGTTATTCCAGATCTTTTATCTATGATAAGTTTCTAACATATATAAAAGAGAATAAAATAAACTTTGTAATAGTTCTTGACGAGATGGATAAAATAAAAGACAAAGAGATTGATGATTTGATATACACCTTGACAAGAGCAAATGACGAGCTTGAAGGCGGTTCTGTTTCAATTATTGGTATTTCAAACAATCTTTTTTTTAAAAACAATCTAGATTCAAGAACAAAAAGCACACTTTGTGAGCAAGAGGCCGTCTATCCTCCATACAATGCTGAGGAACTAAGAGACATACTTAGTCAAAGAATAGACATCGCTTTTAAAAAAGACGTTGTTAGTGATTCAGCAATTAATGCAGCAGCAGCAATTGCAGCAAAAGAATCAGGAGATGCAAGACGTGCAGTTATGTTACTTTTAAGGGCAGGAGAGATTGCAGATCTAAATGGCAATCCCAAAGTAACTGACAAAGAAGTCTATGATGCTAAAGAAAAAGTTGAACAAGAGGTTATGAAAAGCATGGTTCTAACTCTTCCTGTTCAATTGCAACTGGTTCTTTTAGCTATTGCCCAAGGCTCATTAAAACCTAAAGGAGTTCTTGCAGTTACTGGTCAGTCAATGGATTCAAACATTCTTTATTCTGGAGAAATATATGACAAATATAATTCTCTTTGTGAAAAATATTCAGAAAAGGCAGTGACAATAAGGTGGTTTAGAGAATACATAACTGAACTAGAAACCTATGGCTTTATATCAACAACAATCTCAGGTAAAGGCGTTAAAGGAAACACCACACTAATAAGACTTGGAATAGACGCCCAAAGCATAATAGAGTTATTAAAGTCAGAATTCTCAGAATAGGCCATTTGGAGCAACAAAATCTATTTAAATATCTTTTTTTGCATATATTATTTGTGACTAGCTATGGATGATTCTAAAAAGATTCTAGACCCTATAAGGGTAAAAATTTTATCTTCTATGAGAAAAGAGAGAGTGTTAGTTCCAAATATCAGGCAATTAAAAAAACACACCGGCTTTCACAGAGCAACAATAAAGTCATCAATTGACTTTATGGAAAAGCAAGGGTTAATCAAACATTACATTCCATCATTAAACGCATCAATTGCAGGTTATGGTCTAAGGGTCTGGACATATCTTCAAATGGATATCTCAAATAAAAAAACAAATGTAAATCTAAGAAAAATAGTAACATCAATACCAAATGTCTATCATTGTTCAGAAGTCATTACAGAAAAAGGATACAATATAGCAATAGGCTATCTTGCAAAAAACGTTGAAGATTATTACAATAATGTTCAAAGACAATATTTTTATAATTCACCAGAAGTATACGACCTAGTAAAAGAAAGAACAGTATTTTATCTTTCTGATCCCACCTATGTCCAGAAAAGCCACAGCAGCACTTTGATTGATATTCTTGAAAAAGAACAAGGAATAGAATAATATATGGAAATAGAAATTAATTATGAATTATCTGCAGGAAAGAATGCAGAAAACAAATACAAGGGTAGAAACAGATATCTAGAAAAGATTAAAGGAATAGATAAAGCCCTAGAGATAACCAAACAAAAGACGTGTCTACTAGAGAAAGCTAAAGAAAAAAAGCCAAAGTTTGAGATTAAGAAAAAAGAAGAAAGAACAAAAGAATGGTATGAAAAATTCAACTGGTTTTTTACAACAAATGGTTTTTTAGTGATTGCAGGACGTGATGCAAAGAATAATGAGCAGCTTGTAAAAAAGCATTTCTCAGTTAACGACCTTTATTTTCACGCAGATATCCATGGTGCACCCCACATAGTTATTCAAAACCCTAAAAACCTAGAGATTAAAGATATTGACAAACAAGAAGCAGCAAACTTTGCTGCCATTCATTCTTCTGCTTGGTCAAGCGGGATCTTTTCTGTTGATGTTTATTCTGTTGGCTATGGCCAAGTGTCTAAGACCGCAGGTTCTGGAGAGTCTCTTGGTACGGGTGCTTTTGTTATAAGAGGCAAAAGAGAATATTATAAAAAAATCAATCTTGAAATTGCTGTTAGTTTTGACAACAAAAGAAAAGTTGTAATTGCAGGTCCGGTATCTGCAGTTTCAGTAGTATCCAAAGATTTCTTTGTTTTGGTTCCGGGAAAGACCAAAAAATCAGATATATGTAAAGAGCTAAAGGAAAGATTTTCAAAGAAAAACATTTCTCTTTCTGTTGATGAAGTAATGTCGAACCTCCCACCAGGAGATTGTGATATAAAGGTATAAAAAGCAATTGTAAATAAATTATTTAGTGATAATCGCGGCTTCAAGAAACACAGAGCTTTTTAAAACGCAAAAACAAATAAGGTAAGCCGTTGACGATAATGTGATGACAGAAAGACAAGCGATAAATCATCTTAATAAGATTAACCTACAACTGAAAAAAGAAAAAGGCACATATCAAGAAGCTCTTGCAGTAATGCACACACAAACAAAAATTCTGAATTCTAGGAAACTATAAAAAGATTTCCAGATAGCTTTCAAAAAAACATAAAAATCGCTTTTAAAAATTCTAAGTTTACCTATTCAGATTATAGAAAATATTTATTACCAGTTGTAGATAGACTTGACACCAACATTAATTAATTATCTACAGAAATAGAGTTTAGAAAAAAAAGCAGTCTTAAAACCAAAATCTGTTTCTAAAAGAGAAATAAAAAGAAAATATTTTGCTAAATTGTTTTTTCTAAAATATACCTGTAAAGAAAATCAATATTACTGGTATTGCTATTAATATTCCCCAGACAAGAGGATTCCATCTCATTATTTTTGCACCATCAAGTGGTCCAAACGGTATAAGATTAAAGAAAGCAATCCACAGATTAATAAAAACACCGTAACTAACAATCAACAATGGCGCCCCAAAGATTGCTGCAATAAAAAACAAAAATGCCATTATAAGATTTGATACAGGCCCAGCAACAGAAATTATTCCGTCTTCTTTAACACTATGGCTTTTCCCAAAGATATAAACCGCCCCAGGAGCAACAAAAACTAATCCTAGAAGTCCAGCTAGAGTAATCCCTGCCAAAAGAAAAACCGGCCACATAACAAATCTTGCTTGTGCCCCCAGATGTATCCCAGTATATTTGTGTGCCATTTCATGCACAATAAAGCTTGTTGCAGTGATAAGCAGGCTTAGCCCAAACTGTGTGAAAAAACCACTCCAGGTAAAAACAAACTGCTTGGTCGTTAGATAATCTAAAAGGCTATAGTTGCCAAGAACAATTGTAAAACATAACGATATTGTAAGCCACGCAATTATTAAATCAAAAATTTCGGAATGCTGTTTCATGTTTATTCTTTCTTTAAAATTATTTTATTAAAATTATTGTTTATCTTTTCTTTTAGTTCTTCTAAATCAATATTATTTTCTTTTGATAAAACCTCATATGATTTTTTTATATCAGTTATTGCTATTGGTTTTCCGTCAACGGAAATAGGATAATCTGTTTCTATAAAAATCTGATTTAAGTAGTCATTAATATTATGTATGCTTGGTTTATTAAATCTGATTGTTAGATAGTATTTTCTATCAAGTGCGGTTTCTATTTCTTTTTCACTTCCAGTAAACCAATGCAAGATAATTGGGAATCCGTCCCTGCTTTCAAGGATTTCAAGAACTGGCCCTGTCGCATATCTTGAGTGTACAATTACTGGCAGATTGTTCTCTTTAGCAATATCTAGTTGTTTTTCAAAAACAATTTTTTGCTCTCTTCTAAGCTCAAAATCGTTTGTAACCTTGTAATCTAAACCTATCTCTCCAATCGCCACAATTTTGTTTGTGTCTTCAAAGATTATTTCTAGGTAATTAAGTGTGTCTTTTAATCCCTCTCTAACAACAACATCAGGACAAAGTCCATAGGCAAAATAAAGTCCAGGTATATTTTCTTTTCTAAAGTTTTCAAGTTTTCTATAGCTTTCAATATCAGCATTGTTAGCCACCGCAAGTATTTCTTCTTTTAAAAAGGTTTCCTTAAGATACTCCAAAGACAATTTATCATAATGACAATGAATGTCTATGAATTTTAAATCTTTATTCTCCATATATAATATATGACTATACTTAATTTTAAAGACTATAGTTTAGACATTCCTGCAAGAGTCTATCTTCCAAGCGATGACACTGATTTAATGATAGAGGTTTTAGAAGAAGAGATAATAAAACCAAACAAGCATTTTAGGTCAGCAATAGAGATTGGTTCGGGTAATGCCTTCTTGTCTTTGGAGATTTATCCACAAGTAGATGAATTAATTTCTACAGACATCAATCCGGTAGCCGTTGATTATCTTTTAAATGTTAAGGAAAAGTATAATCTAGAAAAGCAAAAAATAGTTTATTCAAATCTTTTTGATTCTGTTGGAGATAAGAAATTTGACTTAATAGTCTTTAACCCGCCATATGTTCCATCAGGAGAAATTCTTGATGAGGACGATGACGAGATTAATGGTTATGATTTGGCGATTAATGGTGGCGAAAATGGAAGAGAAATTATTAATAAATTCATAAAACAGCTTCCAGAGCACTTGGCAGACAAAGGAGTTTGTTATCTTTTAGTGTCTTCTCAAAACGACCCGCTTGATGTTATAGAAAATCTAAAATTAGAAAACCTAAAGTCAGAAATAATTCTTTCAAAAAAGATTTTTTTTGAAGAATTATTTGTTATTAAGATTACAAGGAAATAAAATTATGCCAGCAAATGTAAGTTATGAGTATGTGGCTGCCCAAAAGAAATATGATGAGGCAAAGACCGATGAAGAGAAATTGATAGCTCTTCAAGGAATGCTTTCTGCAGCCCCCACTCACAAAGGCTCTGAAAATATGCGCAGAGATATTAGTAAAAGAATATCAGAGTTAAAAATAAAAATGGAAAAAAGAGCAGCTGCTCTTAAAAAAACAGGACATTCAATAGGCATAAAAAAAGAAGGGGCGGGTCAAGTAGTTATTGTCGGGCTTGCAAATTCTGGCAAAAGCACATTTCTTACAAAATTTACAAATGCAAAACCAGTAATCGCCCCCTACCCTTACACAACAACAAAGCCAGAGGTTGGCGTCCTCAACTACGGTGGCGCATTAATCCAACTAGTTGAGATTCCGTCTTTTCTAGAATCTAAAGAAATGTCAAACCAAATATTTTCAATAGTCAGAAGTGCTGACGCCATAATTCTTACAATCCCAAACAACGACAAAACACACAGAGATAAATTAATACAACTTCTAGAATCCCAAGATATCTATGTCACGAGACCAAAACCAAAAGTTGATTTCAACAAAAGCCAATATCCCGGAATAACATTTATCAATGAGCAAAACCTAATGGTTCCTAAAGAACAAGCAATCTCTTTGTTAAAAGATTCAGGCTATCGTTCACACACAGTAATTCTTGGACAAAAGACAACCCGTAACGACCTTTTACTATTAATTAATCCACGAGCAGTCTACCATCCAGCAATCATGATTTTTATGCCTTTTACAAAAGACAAACCAGAAACAAATATTTACAAAAACATAAAACCATTTGATTTCAAAGCTGAAACAAAGATTACAGAGGAAATTTTCAAGATGGTAAACAAAATTATAGTCTACACAAAAAAACCAGGGCAAAAAGCAGACCTGACAGATCCTCTGGTTCTTGAAAAAGGAACAACAGTTAAAGTTGCAGCAAAGCAAATACACAAATCCATCTCAAAAGAGCTAAAATCAGCAAAGGTCTGGGGCAGCACAAGGTTTCCTGGCCAAAATGTTTCAAAGGATTATCAACTTCAAGACAAAGACATAGTTGAATTTGTAGCTTAAATCAGTTCTGTTTCTTAAAAAACAACATTTATAAAAGAAATACACATATATTATTTTAGAAAAATATATTTTATGAATAGTTATAATTAGGTAAAAAATGCCGACAACAAAAAAAGACACAAATGTAAAGGCAGATACAAATTTAGAAGAAAAACTATACAAGCTATTCCTTCCAATAACTGACAGTTTTAAATCCAAAGAACTTGAAGAAAAGTTAATGCAAGCAGACATACAGGAAGAGTTGCCAAATTATCTATCCAAATATTTATTTTACGCATTATTTATACCCTTGTTGTTCATAATACTTGGAACAATAGTATTAATTGCCCTTGACCAGGTAAGCTATCTAAAGATATTGTTTGTAATTTGTTTTATTTCAATGTTTGGAATATTGATTTATGCAATAATTAATCCATATTTGATGGTCAGTACAAAAGTAGGTAACATAAAAAACAATCTGTCTCTTGCAATTCTTAGCATGTCAAGTGTTGCAGAGTCTAGTGCTCCGCCAGAAGCGATGTTTCACACAACTGCATTAAAAACAGAAACGCCACATATTGGAAAAGAGTTTGAGAAAATAAACAGATATATGGATTTAGGATTGTCACTTCCTGAAGCAATAAACCAATTATGTAATAAAACCCCGTCTGCAGATCTTAAAAAATTTCTAACAGAATTAAACTCAAACATAGAAGCCGGTGGATCGTTGTCTGAATTCATGAAAAAAAAAGCAGAGCATGCTCAGTTCACTTACAAATTAATGCTTGATAACCTAAACAAGAAAGCAGAAACATTTGGGGACATTTATTCAGCAATAGTTATTGCAGGTCCTTTATTTCTTTTCTCATCAATCATGCTTTTGGGTATGATTGGAGGGGGTACTGGACTAGCGGGGCTTAGTATTGAGGCGCTATTGGTTATCGGAATCTTTGGGATAGTTCCATTAATCAATATTTTTTTTATAATAATTTTACAATTGGCAGCATAGGAGAAAAACAATGAAATTTAATCCAAGAATTGAATATTTGCTAGATGCGGCAGCAAAAGGAGCAATAGGTTCACTAATACTTGGAATAATTCTATTAAATACAAAATTTTTCATATTCTGTATCTTTCCAGTTGTAATAGCAATTGGAGTAGCATCAATACTTTACACAAAGAAACTAAGGTCTCTTGAAAGCAATCTTTTTGTTTTCTTAGATGATTTAAAGGACTTATTACAAGGCGGTATGAACATTGTCACAGCAATGGAAATAATTTCAGAACACGATTATGGCGCATTAAATCCTTATCTAAAAAGAATTGCAGCACAAGTCAAGATTGGTATTCCGTTTGATGTTTCATTAGTGGAGGTGTTTTCAGAAGTTGACAGTCCATTGTTCAATAATATTGCAAATGTAATCTCAGAAACAATGAAATATGGTGGAAACCTCATAAAAATTTTTGGAGCAGTTTCAAATTATGTAAAACTGATTGATGAGATGGGTGAGGAAAGAAGAGCAAAAACATTTTCAACGGTATTTTCTTCATATTTCATGTTTTTTATTTTTATTGCAATTATCCTTACTATCCAAATAGTATTTCTGCCGATGCTTCAATCAAATCAAATAAGTACATCACCAGGCACATCCATTTCAGATATTAACTTTAATGCATATTTCCTTTATCTCTTGATTATTCAAGCAGGCTTTGCTGGTCCAATAATAGGTAAGATTTCTGAAGGAAACTCAATAGCAGGAATAAAACATTCAATTATATTACTGGTAATCTCAATACCAATCTATGTGTTGATTTCAATGTTATTTGTAAAATAAGGTTAAGTTTATATAAATATATGAAATATATATTAATAGGAGAAATAATGGGATAATATGTTATTAAATATTAGATTAAATAAAAAAGGCGTTTCACCATTAATTGCAACCATTCTACTTGTCGCAGTATCCTTGTCTCTTGCAGGAATACTATATTCTTGGGCATCACAAAACGCAAAAGATACAGTTAACAGCGTTACAGAAACTTCCAAAAAATGGAGAGATTGTAGTGCGATAAACATGTACATAGAGTATGGCTGTACTTATGATGCGACCACAGGAATAAGCTTTATACTTAACGATTCATCAACAGTAAATATTGATGATAACCTAACAGTAAGCGTGATTGATATAAACAATGCAATTAAAAGTTCAACGTTTGCTCCAAACTTTTCAGGAAGAGCAATGGTTATTACCCGTGCAATACTTTCTGACCCAAATGCACTTGATGGTTTGAATAAACCATTACAAAGAGTAAGAGTTTATGTTGACGGTTGTCCAGATAGGGCGGCATCAACAACTACTTGCAACTAAATAAAAATAATCTATGAAACTAAAAGCAATAGACGCATTAATAACAACAATCTTGATTGTTGTAGTTTCAATAATTCTAATAACTATAGTTCTTGCCTGGAGTAAAAATTTTACAACAGAAGGAGTAAACAAGGCAAACAACTTAATAGACGAAAAATGCAATCAAGCGACAATAATGATTGCTGATTGTAGAATAATAGATGATGGTAATATCGTCTTTCAAATAAAAAACACAAGCAATAACTTTGATTTTGAAAGCACAGACATTTTCAAAGTTTCAGTCTTTAATGATTCAGGAACAATGGATGCGGAAAAAGAAATAATCGTGGTTAACGGCACATGGAATGGTCTAGCAACTGGAAACACAGCAATAGCAAAGCTTTCACCAACTACAACTTCCTTAACATCAGGTTCTGGGGCATTAGTTAACCTGACAGTAAGATCAACTATCTGCCCTCTAGTTTCAACAACCACCAGAGGCTGTCACAGATAAAAGCTTTTTAAATGTTTTTGTTATATGGTAATATAAGTATATAACATTTTAGGAGGAAAATTTATGAATAAAAAAGCAATAGAACCATTGATTGCAACTATACTTTTAGTTGTTATTGCAGTGATTCTTGTTGTAATTGTTCTTGCATGGGGCAGAGACTTTACAGGCGAAGGACTAAACAAAGTAAGCGGGATACTGGACCCAACTTGTGATGAAGCAACAATAGCAATATCAAATTGTGATTATAATGACGCAGAAAATACAATAACATTCTTTATTAAAAACACAAGTAACAGCTATGTATTTTCAACAAACGCATTTGTTGCAAACATTATTGATGACAGTAATGCCTTAAATAATGCCTTGGATACATCAGTTACTTCTAGTACAATAAATCCGGGAGCATCAGCGTTAGGTCAAATGTCAACAACACTTTCAGCTACAAGAGTAACAGTTGCAGTAAGATCAAGTGCTTGTCCAAACATTGCAACAGACACGGTAAAGAATTGCCAATAAAATAGTAAATTTGAATAAAATATGACTTCAAGAAGAGCAGTTTCCCCAATAATAGCAACAATACTTCTTGTTGTTATTGCACTAATCTTAGTTGGCATACTTCTTTCTTGGGGTCAAAATTTTGTTCAGAGAAGCACTTCTGATGCAGACAACGCAATAGACAGAAAATGCATAGGCGCAGATATTTCTTTTAACAATTGTGATTACAATAGTCTCGGTACAGGAACACTGACATTTATCATAGTCAATTCAGGAAAAGTAGATTTTTCTTCAGACGAGAACCTTAATCTAATTTTGATAGACGATGATCAAGATCTAAATAACGAGAATCTAAACATTCTTGACGGCAGTGCCTTTAATAGAGGGGATTCAAGGAAAATAACAATCAACAACTATTCAGCAACCCCACCAGTTGAAGTAACAATAAGAAGCAGTCAATGCAATAATTTTTTTGTCAAAACAACTTGTAATTAGATTTTGTCTATTTCTAATAGATTTATTTTCTTTTCTTTATTAACTATTGCTAGCACAAAGTTTGCATGTATGGTTTTTGCAAGCCTTTGAGATTTTATAAGATTTACAGAATCGATTTTACCGGGAGCAATAACATCAACAACCATCTCTGTGTGCGTATGCTCTCCATTCTTTGATTTCTTATATACTCTAAAATCAAAACCAAACAAGTTTCCTTCCTTAACAACAAACCCTTTCTCTGTAAGTTCTCTAAACACCAAAAGCTTGTCTTTAAAGCCATTAATTTCTATCTTACAAATTTTTTCAAGTTTCTTTAAATCAATCTTTTTGTTCTTTTTGTCAATAAGACTAATCTTTTTCTTCTCAAGAAAATAAAAACATTCAAAAAGATCAATACAAAAGTCAAGTCCTTTCTTAAACCCAAACCCTTTCTGTGTCAATTGGCTCTTAAGATTATTGTCTTTTACAATTCCTAAATTATTTTCCAGTATTACTTTCATTTATCTCACCAGCAGTCACTTATATAAAGTAAACAGGTTTCTGTTAACCTCATAAAACAAACCAATCCTAACTCCCGCGTCAATCCAGCCATAAGCATAAGAATAGGATGCAAGTGCTCTTGAAAAGTCTCCTTTTTCTTCAAGAGTTTTACCATCTGCAAGGTAATTCTTTGCCATCTCAAGATAGTTGTCTGCTATGTCTTTTAAGAAAGACTCGTTTTCAATATTTATTTTTATAGTACTAAGTGCTTTTTCCAAAAGCCCCCTATATTTCAAACAATATTCTTTAACATCTGTATCCATTAACACCATCTCTTTCAATATCATTTAGTTGCCCACAAACAATCAAGCTTTGTGGGAAGCTTTTGCTTTCTATTCTCTTATAGTACTTAAAATCAAAAGTAATTATTTCTTGCGTTTTACTTGCTGCTCCGCAGATAGTAACACAAAAAACGTCCTTTAACTGATTTCCGTTCTCCTTATCTATGTCTTCAAGTATCTGGCAGGCTTCCTTTACAGTCATAAACCTGTTCTTGTCTGTCTTTATGTCAAGAAGGCACAGCGTGTGTGCATTTATCTTTAAATTATCAATTATGCAATCATAAAAGCTTGTAGGCCGATAGTTTCCTTCTGGATAAACAATGCTTGTTGTCTTTCCAAATTTATACTCAGACAATCCAGCGATTCCACGATAACTAAAAACAGATATTCCAGGGATAATGGTTGTTTCAATGCCTGCCGTTTTAGCATGCTCAATCAATGTAAAATGTGTTGTTGCAGAAAAGGGGTTTCCAATAACCAAAAGACAGCAATTGTCCTTTAAAAAAACAAGTTCCTGCTCAAGTTCTTTTCTGTCCAAAAGATTTATTTTCTTTTCAAGAAAGGTTTCAAGGTCAGATATTTGTCCTTCAGAAAATATGTTTGTATAATTATCAATATATATCTTGTTACTGCTTTTGATTGCCTGAATTGCCTCAAGAGTCAATTGCTTGACATTAAGTCCAATTCCAATTATGTAAAACATTCTAATTACTATAAACTCCAATTTCTATATATATCTTATTATTAGAATTATTAATATACTTTATGGAATTAGACATTACTTTTTTATATCCAATATTATTGCCAATCTCTTTTCTTTTGTTGTTTATCCTAATATACCCTGGTGTTTCTGGAAAAAGCAAAAGATAGTTTTTCTCAAGAACATCAATTCCAGAGATTTTAAGATATTGAGAAGTAACAAGCAAGTCTCCGATTTTTTGTTGTCTTAAAAGTTCAATGTTTTTTTCAGAAATATCTGTGCGGCTACCAGGAAAAACAAGAATAAGCAAAGAAAGAAAGATTAACGCAAAAAGTCCATCAACCACAAACATCTGTGCCTTGTTATTTACATTTAAAAAACTCAAGCGTCTCAAAGCTTCCATCTACAACAACCCCCCTCACAATAACAGAATCCGTTTCTTTTAGAGAATCAAATAAAGTCTTTCCGGACAAACCAATTTTGCAGATCTTTTTTCTATCAATAGTAGATATCTTAGAAACATCCAAAACATTCTGATAACAAAGACTTTCATGATTTAAATATGAAAACGCAAGATAATTGCAATCAGTTATCAGCCTATCAACATATAATAAGTTTTCAAGTTCCTTTATGTCTTTTTGGGTTTTAAGATTATGATTAACAAAGCCTTCCAAAAGAACCATCTCCAGATAAACAATAAACACAACAACCAATGCAAGGAAAAGAACATCAAGTACTAGTATCTGTGCCTTTTGACTTTCTATTTTCATATCCCACCAAATATTCTTCCTTCATTCTTTCAATTACTATTCTGTTACTTGGAATCCTTTCAATCTTTTCTTTAAGATTAATATTAACATCAACAAAGAATCCAATAATTATTATTATAATCAAAACACACAATATAAACTCCAAAGTCACAATTCCTTTTTTCAAGTGTAAACAATCACCTCAATACCGTAATTCTTAGGAAACGAAAAATGCGATTTGTTAAAGCTTGTTAAGACATCAAAGCAAAGAAATTTGTTTTTGTTAATGCCATTAGTTATTGTGTATCTCTTGACATAGATGTTAGGAGCTGGCCTAAGAACAATGACTTTTGAGATGACTTGCAGTTCTTCAAAACGTACCCTGCTTTTGTTATTAGTCTTGATATCCAAGATATACCAGTCTTCGTTTTCTGTTTCTTTTAAGTGTTTTACAATGCTATTGTTAATCTGCGTGTTAAGGGTAACGGGCTCTATATTTTTGGAATACAATTCGTTTTTTACAATTTCTTCAAAATTGATTGCAGCGCTTTGCTTTTTTGTGTTTTGAATCTTTGCTATCAGGAAATCTGAGTCCGGCTCAATACGGTTACCCGCAACAGCATAAACAAAAACAGGAACAAACAACAAAACTCCAAGGCTCAAAAAGCCCTTATATTTTGATTTCATTAGATATCTTATAAATTTTTCCCTTTATTTAACCCGCAGCTTGGTTTTTTTGTGTTTTTGAAGCTAATGTCGTTAGTCATACAATTTTACAAAAATTCTAACAAATCTTTTTAAATACCTCTATCTACAATAAATATATTGATTATAAAGGGGAAATAAAACTTGAAAAAAAACATCTTTGTAAAGGATGTCACTGAAAAAGTAACAAGCATCTTTAAAGATGAGTCTGTCTTTTACCCAAGCTATTTCCCTGAGGACATAAAATCAAGGGATAAAGAAATCCAAGAATTAAGCTATAACCTTAGGCCAATCTCTGAAAACAAAAAAGCTCGAAATCTTTTGTTGTTTGGTCCTCCCGGAACAGGAAAGACATTAGTTTCAAAATATGTTTTAAAGCAGTTTTTAGAGTTCACGCAAAAAGGGAAATTCATTTACATAAATGCAATTGAGGACAATACAAGATTTGCTTTGTATTCTAAGCTTTTGTCTCTTTACAACTCTCCTCTCCCAAGAAGGGGGTTAGGCATTGACGAGATTCTTTTAAGAATAAAAGAAGAGATGTCAAAAACAGACTTTGTTCCAATAGTTGTTATTGATGAGGTTGACAAACTTGAAAAATCAGAAATCTCAACAATACTTTATGATCTCTCTAGAACGGAAGTTGGAAAGAAGTATTTTGCTTTAATACTTATAACAAACAATAGGGTGTTTCAGTTTTCCTTAGACCCAAGGGTTCAAAGTTCTCTTTTCTTGACAGAGGTTGAGTTTAAAAGATATTCTCCAATTGAGTTAAAGGAAATCTTAAAGGAAAGAATAGAGTATGGTCTGATTTCTAGTGCAATATCAGAAGACAATCTAGGCTACATCACAGGTTATGCTGCAAAGAATGGGGGAGATGCAAGGATAGCAATTGATATCCTTTATAAGTCTGCAAAACTTACAGAAAAGAAAGGAAACCTAAAAATAGATAAACAAACAATTCTAGAGTCAGAAAAATTGATTGATGCAGTAAAACTTTGCGAAAAACTAAACTACATTGATTCAAGAGAAAAAGAAATCATAAAAGTGATTCCTGAAATTGGAATAGATAGTGGAACACTTTACAAAAAGTTTTCAAAAGACTCAGACAGAACAATAAGAAGGCATCTTGATAATCTAGAAAACATAGGTCTAATAAAAATCAAGGAAAACATTTCCCAGAAAGGAAAGACAAGAAACATCAGTTTGACATTTAGTAAAGAGTTATTATAAACTAATAAAAAACAAAACTAAATAATGAATATTTACTCATTATCTACTCTTGGCGCCAAGTAGTATCTGACTGCAGCAGAACCGATTGTGTAGTTTAGTTCTATTGGCATGTCGTCTTTTAGCTTCAAGGTTATTGTTGTTTTTGCGTTTTTAATCATGTTTTGAAGATAGTCTAATGGGAACATTGCTTTTGCCTTTTTTCCTGAAATAACAATATCTCCTGCTTCAACTTCTTGCTTGAATTTTCCTTTAGAGCTTTGTGTCTCCAAAATGAACTTTTCGTCTCCAACCCTTAATGTTATATGAGAACTAAAAAGAGCAGCGTCCTTGATTCCTGCTAATAATTGGTCAGAACCAACCTGCACAGTCACATCAAATGGTATCTGTGGAAGTGGATGTTGCTGGTCTGAAACATCAATTAAAGGCATAGTAAAGGATCTTTTGGATTTTCCAATAAACTCAATCTGTATGCTTGGCTTTCCTTCCGTTATCTCAATTGAAAGTTTATCATCTGCATTTGAGTGTGATAAAATCTGTAAAAGATTATTAATATTAATACCAAACGACAGCTTGCTTGTGCTTTCCTGCCCAATATCAGTAATGAATTCTTCAAAGGCCTCTTTTGGCATTACAAAGTCAACAAGACTTATTTGGCTAGGGTCTGTTGCTCTTAAATAGAATTTGTTCTTGTCAATGGTAAACAAGCCTTCATTAATCAATACTCCAATAGCATCTATACATTTATAAAATTCCTTTGCGTCCTTTATAACTAATTTTATCATACAATCCACCTCATATATTATTGAAACAAAACTAATTTAATATATCCTATATATGGAATCCGCCCTATTTTTTTACCTTTTACTATGTTTTCTTTTATTGGATATAGATTAATACAGGGCTTTTGCGCAATAATCTTTTCATTGACAATAGCGACTTCACAGTCCTGGTCAATAAAAACATTGGTTTTGTGATTGTCCCCTTTTGTAAGGTAAAAAACACCGTCTTTAGCATTAATCTTTACAATTGCTCTATGTATGATGTCTCTCCCAGTTTTATTTGAAGGATAAACAATAATATCATTTTTCCTGTCAATAGCATCCAAAAGAGAAATGTTTTTGTCTGCAATCTTTATGCTGTCTGCTTCTAGCAACCCATATTGGTTTTTAGAATAACTAATCTCTGCAAACTCAGAAAGGTCCTTTTTTGCAACATTTTGATTAATGGTTACTTCTTCAACCGTTAGTTCCTTAGGATTTGTAAGAACAACAACATCTCCCCGATAAAGGTTGGGCTCCATTGATGAACTTACAACAATTGCCATAGGCATTGCAGTTCCAAGAATCAGTCCAAGTATCTTGTATATAAGCATTGCAAGCAAAAAAGAAACAATAATATTAACTATCCAATAAATAGCAGATTTCCAAAAACAGTCGGGCTTACCAATCCATTTTTCAAGACCCAAATCAACATAGTTAAAAGGGTCTATATAAAACCAAAAGCTTCTTTTCTTTTCTTTCATTTTTTGTTTACGGCCTTTTCAAGATTTTTAATAATTCCATTAAATTTTTCTTCTGCTTCAGCTATACAGTCTAATAAAACATCTCTTGCTGCTTTGTCTTTTGTCCTTAAATAGATTGTAAATTCTCCAGTAAGGTTGTCTGCGTCTTTTTTTGAAACAAACTCAATGTCTTTCTTTCTTGAAGCAATATCTACTATCAAATCAAAGAAAGAAGAGTCTTCTCCTTTTACAGTAAACTCAATCTCGTTTTTGCTTTTGTTAATAAAATTTATATCCATTACTATTTCACCTTTCTATTGCAAATTTCTTTTTTAGGAGGTTTCCACAAACCTCACAGGTTGCAGAAGTGTTAAGTATATTTTTACATTTCTTACAGATCGTTCTAATAACTCCAAGCTCTTGGTTGTTTGTAACCATCTTATATTCATAAGGTCCAACCTCTGATATCTTTGCCCTTATGATATCTCCTTTAGAGAAACAATCAGATGTTGATTCAACAAACTTGGTGTCCATGTTCTTAACAAACAACACCCCCATATCTGCAGGAGATAAAACCTTGTTTTCAGCATTGACTACTTCAACAACAGCCATATTATCTTTAACAACAACAATCTCGCCAATTACAATGTCTCCAACAGCAAGCTTCTCTTTCTTTCTGATATTAGCTAGTACTGTGCTTAACTCTATATTCATAAATTAGTTCCATTTTATAAGTTTTGTTCTACTATATATTTATATAAAAAAACATTTATATATTGTTGGTTTAAATATTCTTTAGGAGTGAAAGGCAATGGTACTAGAATTCATATATAGTCCACAAAAGATATTAAAAAGACCAAGTATAATTTTTTTTGAGGCGGTATTTATCTCTTTGATGTCTGTTGTCTTTTCAGTATACATCTTTCCAAAGCAATACATAAGTATAGGAATTTTGGCATTTATTACAATAGGACTTATCCCAATCTTTGCAAAGCTTTTCTCATACAACTCCTATCTTTTCAATTATTCCGAAGGTTTCTTTCAAAGGCACAAGACTTTAATTTTTCAGATTATGTATGTGTTTTTAGGAATCTTTGTTGCCTTTATTTTTTTGTTTTTTGTTGTTAGCTCACAAACAAGGGACGTAATTTTTGCAACACAGTTTTCAGAAATAAAGGGCGTTGAAGAAATAAGAAACTCAATTACCGGGCAAGTGAGTGCAACACAAATTAAAGAGAATAAATTCTCAATGGTTTTTAATATAGTCTTTAAGAACAATCTTGGAGTAATTCTAAGAGCAGCTGCCTTGTCTTTTTTCTATGGTGCTGGTGCAATCTTTTTGATTGCCTGGAATGCATCAATTCTTGCAGTAGTTATTGCAAACAACATCTTTCTTGGAATGGGTGGACCAGTCGGTGTTCTTGATGCATTACAAGGAATCGGCCAATCTCTTGTTAATCTTTTAGGTTATGTTCCTCATGGTCTTCCAGAAATGCTTGCATATTTTATAGTTAGTTTTGCAGGAGCAATCTTTGCAAGGGACTTGATGAAGGGTCTATTCACTACTGAGTTTAGATTGGTAGTGATAAAGGATCTTTTGTGGCTTATATTTATTGCAATGCTTCTCTTAGTAATTGGCGCATTAATAGAAGCAAGCTATTTCTTATAGCCTTATTCTTGTAGCTTTATATATTTTTTTGTATTAAATATATTTATATGCAAGACCATAATTATCTTTTAAGATATCCTTTCTCAAACAAGGCAAGAGAGTACATTCAAAACAACGGAATTGACTTGCTATCAGTGGAGTATCAGACATTAGAGAAAGTAAAAAAGTTTTTAACAGACGAGATGAACCAAGACCACAACACTTTAGAAAGATATTGGTTCCAGTTATCAAACATAAATGACGAGGCAATAGCAATAAGCTATGTTAAGATTTATCCGTTGTCAAAGGTTATTCTTTCAATAATTGGCAATGTTCCATTAACACAGTCTTTTGCAAACTATTATCAAAAAAGGTTTTTATATTTTTCAAGTAAGGAAAAAATATCAGAAAATTTCAAGGAAATAACAAAAGACATTTGCCCAAAGCTTAAGTGTGATGCGTCAAAAGAGCAATATTACATTTCATTGATTGACTTGTTGACTCTTGATTTAGGAGAGGACTACAAGCTACAATACACAAACCTTAAAGAAGGAAATATTTTCTTTCCAGGAAAAGAACAGTTATTGGCTTTTTTGGCAGTTGTTCTAAAGAAAAGAATATTAAGAACAACCGAAGTTAATAAAAAAGAGCTTCCAAAAGCCTTTCTAGAAATTGCAGAATGCATAAAAAGAAATTATCTTTCAAAACAAAGAACACAAGACAATGTTGATTACAGGTATTCAGGGAAACTTTCAAACAATCAGTTTCCTCCATGCTTTGACAAGTTTTACAATGACTTGTTGTCAGGAAAAAAGCTATCGCATGTTGCAAACTATCACTTGGCTGTTTTTCTTGCAGGAGTCGGCTATGATTTTAATGAGATTTTAAATATCTACAGTAACGCCCCTAACTTTGAGCAAAAGACCGCAAGCTATCAGATAAAAAAAATCTTTGAAAAAAAATACTCAATAGCAAACTGCGAAACCCTTAAATCAAATGATCTTTGCGTTTATGAATGCAAGATCAAACACCCTTTACAATTATTGAAAAAAGACAAAACAAAAAAATAAGATAAAATATGTTTGGATTAAAGAAAAAACCAAAAAACAAAAACAAGTTAGTGTTAATTATTCTTGATGGCGTAGGAGTCAATAGACCAGGTAAGGGTAATGCTGTTACATTAGCAAACATGGCAATCTTTAACAGTCTAAAAACCAATTACCCTAATATGGTTCTTGGAGCAAGCGAAGAATATGTGGGTCTTCCAAAAAAACAGATTGGGTCTTCAGAGATTGGTCATTTTACTTTAGGGGCAGGGAGAATAGTTGATTCAGAAATTGTAAGAATTGACAAGGCAATAAAGAACGGAGAGTTCTACAAAAACCAAACACTAAACACAGAACTTTCAAAAGTAAAAGGCTTTAATGCTTTGCATATTGTGGGATTGTTAAGCGATGGCGGAGTGCATTCTTCTATCAATCATTTGTTTGCTTTGCTTGAAGTAGTAAACCGACACAATAACCTTTCACAAGTATATCTTCATCTTTTTACAGACGGTAGAGATGTTTCTCCAAATTCTTCAAAGTTTTACATAGAGGAACTGCAAAAAAGAATTGCAGGAAACCACAAGATCCAGATAGCAAGTATCTGCGGAAGATATTATGGAATGGATAGGGACAATCGCTGGGATAGGCAAAAAAAATTATACAATTTAGTTGTTAGTGGGATAGGCGAAAGAGCAACAGACCCTTTAGCATACATTGAAAACTGTTATTCAAAAGGAATAACAGATGAGTTTATCACGCCTACATTATTCAATGAAAACGGCTTAATCAAAAACCACGACACAGTAATATTTTTTAATTTCAGAAGCGACAGGGCCCGCGAGTTTACAAAAATGCTAATTGACAAGTCCTTTGACAAGTTCCATACAAAGAAAATGAATATTAATTTTATAAGTTTTACAGAGTATGATTCAGAGTTTAAGAACAGAAAAGTGTTATTCCCTCCTATTAAACAACCAGCAGGTCTTGGAAAAATAATTTCTGATCTTGGATACAAGCAATTAAGGATAGCAGAAACAGAAAAGTACGCTCATGTCACTTATTTTTTCAATCAAGGCGACGAACGCCCTTACAAGAAAGAAGACAGAATACTTGTTCCTTCGCCAAGCGTTTCAACCTATGATCAAAAACCAGAGATGTCTGCTAAACTAATAACTCAAAAGCTTATTGAAAAACTAAATGATGACTATAAGCTATATGTTGTTAATTTTGCAAATGGCGACATGGTAGGACACACCGGTAACATTGAAGCAACAGTAAAAGCAATGACAATTGTTGACCAATGTCTTGAGCAGATAATTAAAAGAATAAATCTTGAAGACACGACAGTTATAATAACAGCAGACCATGGCAATTGTGATGAGATGTTAACACCTGACGGGCAAGTTAATACCGCGCACAGCCTAAACAAGGTTCCTTTCATTCTTATATCAAACAAAGAACACAAATTAAGAAACGATAGCAATTGCTCAATAGCTAATGTAACTCCAACAATCCTAAAACTTCTAGAAGAAAAGGTTCCAAAATACATGACAGAGGATTTACTTGATTATTAGAAAGTGATTCTATGAATATCTTATCTTTGCAAAAAGAAGGAAAGCTTATTTTTATTCCTCAGACCATTGAGGATTTATGGATAATTAAGTCAATAACAGATATTGGCGACACCATATCTGGTTCTTCCTTTAGAAGAGTAAGAGGTAATGAAGAGGACAGCGAGTCTTCAAGAAAGCCAATCTTTGTTTCAATTTCAATTGAGAAGTTTGATTTTTCTAATGAGCTTAATTCCTTAAGATTTACAGGAAAGATAATAGAAGGAAAGCCAAAAGAGCTTGCTCCTCTCGGTGAGCACCACACTCTTGAGATTCAATTAAACAAAAGCTATACTTTGACTAAGCCTGAGTTCTTTTCTCACCAACTTGATTTGTTAAAAAATAGCTCTGCTTTTTCGTCTTCAATACTTTTGATTGCTCTTGATGATGAGAAGGCAAATATATTTGAACTTACAAACATTGGAACAAACGAGATAACAAACATTGACTCAGGAAAGCATGGTAAAAGATATTCCTGTGATTTTGATTTCTCTGATTTCGTTAATCAAATCTTTTCAGTAGTCTCAAGATATGATTGTCAGATGATTATTGCGGGTCCTGGAGCGACAAAAACCAATCTTTCTAGTTTTTTAAAACAGAAAAACCCTAAACTAAAAATCCTTGAAATAAATATTTCAAACACCGCCAAGTCTTCAATCTCTGAACTGTTTACTAAAGAAGAGGTTTCTAGGTTTTTTGAAAACTCAATAGTCTACAAGGAACAAAAGATAATGGAAACTTTTCTTGAAAATCTAGGAAAAGGCAATAACAAGGTAACTTATGCTTTTTTGGAAGTTTCTAAAGCTTTGGAGCTAGGTGCTTGTGAGAGTATTCTTATCTCTGAAGAGTTATGGAAAAAGGACATGGACAAAGTCCAAGCGCTTATAAGAAAGGCAGACAGTTTAAAGACCAAGATCCATATAGTTGATGAAACCCATGAAATTTCAAAGTCCTTAAAGTCCTTTGGCGGCATCATCTCTATTCTAAGATACCCATTAACTCTCTAATTCTAACAGATATTTAAAAGACAAATAGTTATCTGGTATATACGCTAGGTGAATTTTCAGGAATTTTAACAAACAATTTTACTTTTTTTAATTTTAATAATTCCTTTAGTGACAATAAACACAAAGTCTGAAATATCGATTAAATGTAATAATGCCGAATGTAATTACAATTGGTATACTACAGATGTTAACATTACTTTAATATGTACCATATCAACAGACGGCCAGATTGTAATGCCACTTATTATAAAATTAATGTAGTTACAGCGTTTTTAGCATATCCTGAATCAATTACATTTTTAGAGATAGAAATCATACAATTGAGTTTTATTCTGTAGACAATGTTACTGATAATAACACAGAAACACCAATACAAACAAGTAATATTGCAATTGATAAAATTGCTCCAACAACCACTAAAAATTATGATTGTTCTTGACATAGTTCCGAGTTCAATGTTACATTAATTCTAACAGATGCCACCAGTGAATTGCAAACACTTACTATTGTTTTGTTAATAACGATGAATGCATACCTAACACAATTGAAACAACAATTCTATTTACTTGTGTAGCAGGAATAACAGCATAAGCAATATTAAAACCAAAGCAAACTATAACTGGTTATTAATACTTGTAGGGATCTTTGTAGCAGCAATGATTATATTCTTAACATCAAAACTAAGGCAAAATGCTAATCCAATGACTTTCAGCTATAACAAGCACAAATTCTTAAGCCCTTTTGGCTCAATTAGAAGAATATAATAACACATTTAATGTGTTATATTTCTATTTATTGGTTTTCTTGTAGGTATGGTGTTAGGGCCAACTTTTATCTTTAATGCAGCCGCTTCTTTCTTTTCTTTTTTTACATTTCTTGTGATATAAGCAGACATCAAGTTTATGGTTAGTTTTGACAATGGAAGATTCATAGTCTTAATAAACTCCTTGTTTGCCTTGAAATCAACCCCTAAGTCTTCCTTAAACTCATTGTAAATAATCTTTGCTTTTGCTTTTATCTTGTTTGACATTGCTTTGCCCATATTCATACTCTCCTTAATTTACTGTAACAACTACTTTTTTATTATTAATATTTCTAATGACTGCTAGTGGCATAGTCTTACTATCGAATTCCTCTTTTGCAATCACATAAGCGGTATCATTCCTATGCACCTTAACAAGTGCTGGCGCCCCACAGGACAATTGCTGTGCCCTAGCAGATATTAGCCTTGTAATCTCATATTTTGTAAGTTTTCCAACCATAAATTCTCATATTAAATATAATCTAACTAAAATAAGGTCTTTAAGTCTATATAATATATATCGTTAGTTAGGTTTAAATATTATTCTTTTTAGACCAAAAACAGATATGTCCAAAAACCAACCAATAATAGCCTGATTGCTATGACTTTATCAAAAAGCTTAAAGATTCCAAGCACTATTAACAAGACTAAAGTTAAAGGGGACAATAGTATCTTTACTAATAGCTTCCAGGTCTCCTGTTTCTTTGTATAGCTTTTCTTAATGGTCTCAAAAGAGTTGTTTGTGTCCTGATCACTAGGAACAGAAAAGAAAAGAGCAGGTATCCCAATCCAAACCAATAGCAGTTTATAGAATGGTTCAGAGGTCAACAGAAATATCCTGGCGCAAAAAAGAGCAATCAATATATTAAATATAAACGGGAACAAAGATATCATAATTATCTTATAGCTTCTAGAATCACCATGTACAACAAAGCCCCCGTTTTTTCCAATAAGCTTGATTCTTTTTATTGGAACATTAAGGAAGATACATGCAATAGCATGAGCGCATTCATGCAAAACGATGCCCGGAAAGAACAACACATGCATTATCTGATTAAGTTCCATAGATAATAAGTATATCAACCAATATTTAAAGCATTATTTTGCTTTGTAAAGACAAGTTTTTGCTTTTTCTCAATAACTTTTGTTTTTAGGTTGACAGTAGTTTCAGTAACAATTTTGCAGTCTTTTTTTCTGTTTTTTAAAACAATTTCTTTACCAGTCCTTTCGATGTTCCATATTTCAAGATTACTGGCCCCAATTTCTTTTTTGCCTTCAGGCATCAACTCAAACAACTCAATAATGTCTTTTGTTTCTTTGCAAAAATCTAAAAACCGTGAGTTGTCAATAGTTTCAATATTTCTATTATACAAAGAAACAATGCCGGCAACAATAAGCCCCAGAACAGACACAACACAAGCAAACAAAAGTATATACTCAAGACTAACAATTCCTTTCTTATTCATTTAATATCATCAATCTTATCAAATATCTTATCTGATGTTTTTTCCACTTGAGTGTTTGCCTTTGCAGTTGTCTTTTGAAGTTGAGTAATAATCACAAGAACAATAGCAACAATTGCTGCAAGAAGAATAATCATCTCTGCAGATATCTGCGCTCTACAATCATCCATTAGTTTCATAAATAATCTCTGTTCTTTTCTCCTTTATAAATCCAGCCGATGTGATTTTTTGTAAATTTGAAGAATAGTTATTTAAAACAAAATACACATAAATATTAATAATGATTAAGTCAATAGCTCTTGAAAACTGGAAGACCCACCAGGACACAAAGATTTCCTTTGACAAAGGAACAAACATACTTGTAGGAAAGATCGGTTCTGGAAAATCAAGCATAATTGATGCTATATGCTATTCTCTTTATGGCACTTTTCCTAGCCTTCAATCAAAGAAAATAACTTTAACAGAAATAATAATGTTTAAGCCAGTCAAAAAAAAAGAGACAAAACTAAAACTAGAATTTGAGTTTGATTCTAAAAACTACAGAGTAGAAAGAGAAGTTTTTTCTGAAAAGGTAAACACCGCAAAGCTTTTTCTAGATGGTAAGCTTCTTGTTGGTCCAAAACAAACAGATGTCACAGAAAAGGTTTGCCAGATTCTTGGAATAGACTATGACTTATTTGTTAAGATTGTCTATAGCGAGCAAAACGAGATTGATTATTTCTTAAAGATTGCTCCAGGAAAAAGAAAAGAACAATTTGACAATCTGTTTGGAATTAATAACTTAGAAAAAATAAAAGTTAATTCAAGACAAGTAAAGAACTACCTAGAAACAGAGCTTGATATCACAAAAAAACTAACGCAACAACTGCAGTTTCAACTTGAAAACTACAATCTAGAAGAGATTAATAAAAATATTTCAAAAAACCAAAAAATAATTTCTGAATTAACAAAACAAACAGCAGAGCTTAAAACCAAAGAAGAAACTCTAAAAATAGAGCTTGATGCCCTAACAAAACAAAAGCAAGAACAAGATTCACTAAACAAGGAAAAGAACATACTTGACTATCGTATTAAACAACTAAATTTGGAGCTGATAAATCTAGAGAAGCAAAATAATGATTTCTTTTTAATACCAAAAGAAGAGCTTTTGAAGAAAAAGACTAGCTTGCAAACAAAGTTTAAGGAAAACAAAGACTTAGAAGTCAAGACAAAAATCCTAAAAAACGAAAAATCCTTTTTTGAAAACCAATTGTCAAGGTTTGTAAAATCCATAGACTCAACAATTGATTTGTCAAAGATAAGCACAGAAATGACTGAAGCAACAAAAAAGCTTGATGTGCTTTTACAAGAACAATCAAGGCTTGTTTCTCAAAAAACAGAGAACACGAAAGCAATAGTAGAGCTTGAAAGGGGCTTTTCAAACTGTCCAGTATGTGACTCACAATTGTCAGAAACGCAAATAAAAGAAAAGTTAAAAACAAAAAAAGAACAGCAAACAAAACTTCTTGAGACATTAGCCTTCCTTGAAAAAACAATCTTAGAAGGAAAACAACTAACCTTAAGTCTACAAGCACAAGAAAAGAAGGCAAACGAACAACAACTATTAAAAGAAGAAAAGCAAAAAATACTTTCAAAAATAGAAAAACTAGAAAAAGAAGAAAAACTTTTTGTTAAACCCTGTGACACAAACGCAATAGAAACGGATTTAGAGAACATTGCGCTAGCTATTACCTACCAAGATAAACAAGCTTTACAAAAGGAAGTCCTTGAAAACCAAAAGCAATTGCTAACAAATCTTTCTTCTCTTGCTTATGATGAAAACAAATATTTTTCATTATTAACAGACTATAAATCGAAAGAAGAAAAAGTAAAAAGCAACAACATTCAAATTTCTTTAATTCAAAAGATTATAGATGATTTAAACAAAACAATATCTTTTCATAATCAATTATCTTCTCAATTACAAGAAAAGCAATCATCAATAACAAAGCTTGAGACTAAACAAAAAGACATGACTTTCTTTACTTTGGCTCTTGAAAACAGCCAAGAGCATCTAAGAAAGGTTTTAGTGGGCAACATCAACCAGACTCTTGAAATAATCTGGCCAAAAATCTATCCTTATGGTGATTATGTTTCTGCTAGATTAAAGGCAGAAAACGATTATGTCCTTGAAGTAGAAACTCTTCAAAAAGAATGGATAAGAGTTGAAGGTCTGTTGTCTGGGGGCGAAAGAACCTGCGCGGCTCTAAGCATTAGGGTGGCTATTGCCTTGTCTTTAACAAAGAAACTAGGTCTTTTGATACTTGATGAGCCAACACACAACCTGGACACAAAGACAATCTCAATGCTGTCTTCAATCCTTGACAAGGAACTACCAGAGCTAGTTGACCAAATCTTTATAATAACTCATGACCAAAAATTATTAGAGACAGCAAACGCCAGTAAATACCTAATAGAAAGAGACAAAGAAAACGACGGTGTTTCTTTTATAAAAGAAGAGTAATTCAAGTTAATACTTTAAAATACTTGTTTTCCATATATTATATATGGCAAATGCTGAGATTTCTAATTTCACTGTTTCTTATCTAAGAGATCTTTTCAGAAATCATTATCAACACAATCCAATTAATAGCACAATAGCTTTAGATACAAGAGAAGTAGGAATTGGAGATTTTGGAAAAAAGATTAGTTCAAGGCATTTATCTTTTAGAAACAATAAAGCGCTTAATAAGTTTCTAGTGGATAACACGCCTTTTTACATCTCCTACTCAGCAGCCTACTATAAATACCCAGACAGAAGGCCAATGGAGAAAAAGGAACTATATGGCTCAGACATAGTATATGAGTTTGATGCTGATGATTTTGATTTGCCCTGTAAAGAAAAACACGATGTTTGGTTTTGCTCAAATTGTGAAAGCTTCGGCAAAGGCCATAAAGATGTTTGCTCAGAGTGCCAAGGAAAACTAGAAGTGATTGAATGGGTTTGCGACAAGTGTCTGGGTCACACCAAAGCAGAAACTCTTCGGCTTATGGATTTTCTAGAAACAGATTTTTCTCTTGACCCAAAATCTTTTGTGATTTCTTTCTCTGGTTCAAAAGGTTATCACTTGAGAATAATAGACCCAAAGATTATTCCTTTATCAAAGTCTTCTCGCCTGCAGATGATGAATTATATCCAGGGTAAAGATAGAAACCTAGAAAAGCTAGGCTTTGAATACAAGAGAAAGCAATGGTATTGCCCAAACCCCGATGTTAAGAACGGCTGGTCCGGAAAGATTATGTTATTTATAAAAAACTATATAAAAAGCATGAACGAAGAACAATTAAAGAAAGATTTCACTTATTCAAAAATAAAAGCAACAAAAATCCTAGACCAAAGGGAAGTTATTTTAAATAAGATGTATAATAATATATTATGGCACACTTTTTCAAGTGATTCAAAACAAGATGCCAAATTTTGGGAGGATCTATTAACTTTAGCAATTTCTAGGCTTGGTTTTAGAATAGACCCCACGTCTTCAGATATCTACAAGATAATGAGAATGCCTGACACAATTCATGGTGGAACAGGGTTATTATCTAACAAAATCAAAGACAGAGAAAGTTTAAAGAATTTTGATCCTTTTATTGATTCAGTGATTTTTAGACCAGACAAATCAAGGGTTGGAGAAGTGATAAGGCCAATACCAAAATTCAGATTATTAGAACAAGAATTTGGTCCTTATAACATTAGGGAAAAAATTGATTTCCCAGAATCTGTAAGCGTTTATTTATTATTAAAGGGGGCAATAAAATGATGGATTACAAGGTTGATTTTGATGAGTTGTCAAGGATATATAGGCTAGAGACTAAATCGCCAAGATTAACTAAACTAGACCCATCATACTATAAGGAATTAAAAAAATATTTGGTTCTTGAAAAAACCAAATACCTAGAGGCATTAGAAACATTGTCTCCAGCCGATTTAAAGAAATTCGAAATGCTAAAACAAACAGTGATAAAGATTAGAGAAATAAGACTTAAAAAATGCCTAAACATATGTTTAACATACAGCAGAACAAACGATATAACAGAAGACCACTTGATTGATTTTGAGATTGATTTTGTAAGAGATATAAAAAAGCTTCTTGACAAGCAAGCAGAATACACTGAAAGTTTGTTTGGGACAAAATCAAAGAAAGAAGACAAGCTTGTGCCATTAGTAAAAGTTATTGCTCTTCAAAGCATACCTTCATTTATTGGTTCGGACATGAAAGAATATGGTCCATTTGATAAAGACACAAATTGCGAAATTCCAGAAAACATCTTTACTATTCTTCTTTCAAAAAATATTGTTAAAAAAATAGAGTGATAATCATGGTAGAATATCCCAGAATTACAAGCATAGTAATATGTAAGATTACAAAGATAACAGACTATGGAGTGTTTGTAAATTTATTAGAGTATGATAACCTTGAAGGTTTCATCCATATTTCTCAAGTTTCATCAACCTGGGTAAAAAATATTCACAATCACGTGAAATTAAACCAGATAAGAGCAGGAAAGGTCCTTCATATCGATACTAACAAAAACCAAATAGATCTTTCCTTTAACAGAGCGACTTCAGCTGAAGAGAAAAGAAAGATTTCTGACTATCGTTTGTTTAAAAGAGCACAAAGTCTTTTGTCAGTAGTGGCAAAGGAACTAAAAGTGACTGATGAAGAGATTTGGTCTACTGTTGCTGAGCCAATACTTGAAAAAGAAACAAGTCTTTACAATGGTTTTATACATATTCTAAAAAACGGAATTGAAACCTTTCCAGAGATTGACAAGAGATACACAACTAAATTAATTGATGTCCTTTCAAAAAGCATTACTTTAAAATACAAAAAAATAATAGGAATTTTAGAAATCTCAAACCCAACAGAAACAGGAATAGAGATAATAAAAAAAGCTTTAAAGAAAGCAACAGACAAACATAAAGATGCAAGCATTACTTATGTTTCTGCAGGAAAGTATGAATTAATAGTTACAGCAAAGGATTACAAGACCGCATCAAAGTATTTTAATGAGATAACAGAATTTCTAACTAAACAATTAAAGGGAAGCAAGTTCAAAGTCACCCCCAAGGAAAAAAGCAAATAGTTTTTGGTGAGCTTATGTTAACAAAAATTGATGTTAAAAAACAAAAGAAATTAAAAAACCCAATAATGCTTGTTGGTCTTCCAGGCATTGGTCTAGTAGGAAAGATTGCAGTTGATTATTTAGTTAATGCATTAAAACCAAAGACAACAGTGTATGCAACAATTGTCTCTGATTCTTTTCCCCCAGCAGTTCATGCAAAGAACTCAACATTAGAATTAATCTCAAACAACATTTTTCTTTACAGGACAAACGCAAGAGATTATTTGTTTGTGGCAGGGCCTGTTCAGCCAAATCTTACAAACCTAGCAAATAGTCAAGAGCATTATGAGTTTTCTGAAAGGATTGCAGAGTTTGCAAAAAAGCAAGGAGTTAAAGAAATCTACACCTTTGCAGGCCTAAACATAGGAGAAAAAAGACTTAACCAAAAACCAAGAATTCTAGCTGTTGCTAGCGACAAAGAAACTAAAGAAAAACTTAAAAAGAAAAAAATAGGAAACATAATTTTTGAAGACAGTTCAGCAGACACCTTAATTTCTGGTGTTGCTGGTCTTTTGATTGGCGTTGCGTATTATAATCACAAGATTCCTGGCTGCTGCTTTATGGGAGAAACTGATCAAAAGTTAATCTTTGGCGATCAAGGGTCAGCAAGAAGCATTGTTGATGTAATTTGTAGTATGTTTAATTTTACTGTTGATATGAAAAAGATAGATACTCAAGCAAAGAAGATTGAAGAATCATTTATAGAGATACAGCAAAAGATTAAAGAACTTGAAAAGAAAAGAGAAACACCAGTAAGTTATATCAGGTGATAATTTTAATGCATAGACTTTTAAAGATTAGAAAACCACCAATAAATCCAGAATTAAAAGTTGTTAGACACAGAGTTACAAATGAGAAATTTGATAATTCTCATTTCCCTAGTTCTTTTATAAGTGAATTAAAGGTGTCTAAAGATAAAACCGGAAAACCAATAAAACTTGGAGGTGGAATATTTGGTGAAATATATCTTGGGCAAGTGAAATTTAAAAACGGTTCAAAAAAAAGAGTTGCAATTAAAAGATTTACACAAATTTTTGAAGAACTAAAAATGACAGATCAAGATGCAAGAAGATATCAACAGTTTATTGATACTTTAAGAAAGATTGAATTAGAGCACGATGTAGCATTTCCAAATCGCCAAATTGGGAAAGCAAAGATGATACCAAAGATGGCAATGGTTAAAATTCAAGAGAAAGGAAGAGATCCAGAATGGGTTGTTGTCTCTCAAGCATTTGTAAAAGAAGGTAAATCAAAATTTAAAGAAAACAATGATGTTAATTACACCAAATTTAATATGTCAGAATATACATGGAATATATTAAAACTTGGAGAGCAAGGTTTTATTAAAGAAGGATCTTTAGGTTTTTTAGCAGATCTTTTTACAGAGCACAGAGATGGTAGTTTAATACCAATGGATCTTGATTTTGCAAAAACTTTAGATTTTAAGAAAAGAGATAGAGATACAAGAGCAAATGACATATTAAATGCTTTAGCCCACCATGCAGGCATTTTAAATAAACATAAAGATGTTTATAATGCACACTACAAAGAATTAGTTTTAAATCTTTTAAAACACAAAATGGATCCAAAGTTAAAAGACACATTAATTTTACATAGAACAAATTTTTTAAAAAAGTGATTTCGTGAATACAAAAGAAGAAAAAGGAATTGTAATTTCTACAATGGATGGGCCATCCACCACAAAACTTTCTTTTGTTTGCACAAAAAATGATGTTTACAAAGGAGAATATATTCAGATTGATTATTCTCAAGGTTCTCTAATAGGAATTGTTACTGACGTTATAAAAAGAAACAGATACTTTGAAAACTCTGATTCTGTTAAAGACTTTGAAAACAATAATGTTGATATTAAAAAACTTTTCCCAAGTGACGAGTGGGAGTTTCTTGAAGCGGTTGTTAAGCCTCTTGGCGTTTATTCTCTACAAAACGGTTTTACCAGAACAAACCTTCCAGTCTCTCCTGGCCAAAAGGTTTATTTGGCAGACCCTGCTGTGCTTGCTAAGTTTCTTCACTTTGATAAATCAGGAGTTTTCTTAGGAAACATTGAACACCCAAATCTTGAAGTTACTCTTAATGTTGATAGACTTTTACAAAAGCACTTGGCTATCCTTGCCCAATCTGGTGCAGGTAAAAGTTATTTAACTTCTGTAGTTATTGAAGAGCTTCTAGACAGAACAAAAGAGCAAGGAAGAATTGCAGTTGTGCTGTTTGACACACACGGAGAGTATTCGTCTTTTGCGACACCTGCAACTGATAAAACAAAAACAGATTATTCTTCTAAAGTCACATTGATTGACTCAAAGGATATTAAGATTGGTTGTACAGGTCTTTCAGCAGGCTTTTATGCAACATTAATCCCAGAGATGACGCCTCCTCAAAAGATAAGGCTTTCAAAAATCATTAACAAACTAAATGAAGACAAGAAACATGGTGCAGGTCCATATTCCTTGCAAACAATTGTTAAAGAAATAGAAAATCTTGATGAAGATGACAAGACTGCTAAAAACCTAAGAGACAAGCTTCTTGACTTAGTGCATTATCGTTTGTTTGACAAGATTGATTATCCTTCAATTAACGATATAGTAAGTTCAGGAAAACTAACAATCATTGATATGTCCAGAGAAATAGACAAAAAAAAAAAGCAAATCATGATGTATTATTTTGCAAACAAGCTTTTCAGGGCCCGAATGGAACACAATTCAGTTCCGCCTTTTACTCTAGTTGTTGAAGAAGCACACCAGTATGCTCCGGAGATGGCAAGTCGTGAGAACGCTCTTGCAAAAACCATCCTTGAAACTATTGCAAGAGAAGGTAGAAAGTTTGGTGCAAGTGTTTGGCTTATCTCTCAGCGTCCAGTTAAGCTTTCAACAACAATTCTTTCACAAGCAAACACTCACATAATCCTAAGAATAACAAACCCTTACGACCTAAAGCACATAGGCGAATCAAGCGAAGGCTTAGACCAAAATTCCATTAACATGATAACTTCTTTAAGGGTTGGCGAAGCCTTGATTGTTGGAGAAGCAAGTAGCCATCCAGTTTTCTTCAAGGTTAGAAAAAGAAGGTCTCAAGAATCTCATCTTGACGTCTCTCTTTCAGGTCTTGCAAAAAGATTTGAAGAAAAAAAAGAAACCAAGAACAAAGAGCTTGATGAGCTAATCTAACTTTTTTTTTTCAGGACTGTAGAAATCCTTTTACAATATTAATATTGTAAAAGAAATAGCTTTTTTATTTC
>CAYXAY010000002.1:0-40003 GCA_964463155.1 uncultured archaeon
TTTCTAGTTTTTCAAAGACTGGAACAAAATAATTGTCTATTACGAAATTGAGGTTATCAATCATGTCTTTTAAGACTTTGTTGATTATCTTTTCCCATTCTTTTATTTCCCTTTCTATTTCTTGTATCTTTTCTTTGTCATCGGAGTGTGTTATTACATACATTCTTAATTGAAAAACAAAATCCTTGATGTGGTCAGATAAAGACATTAATTGATATCTAAGTTTTATTGTTTTATTTGTCTTGTCATAAATAATAACATCCTTCTGCCCAACCTTATATTCTCCTGAAACAAACGGAGCTATGATTTCTATAAATTTTTGTTTTATGTTTTTTAATGTGTGTTCTAAATCCGTTGGTTTTTTAATTGGCTTTTCTTTAATATCGATTGTCTTTTCAATATTCTTTATATCCATCTCTATATTTGGAGTTCTTCTCTCAAAATGGCCTACTCTTCTTGGCCTAAAAGTCTTTTCTTCTTTGTATTTGAATGGCATAATCTTTCTCATTTAAGCCCCTGATGGGAATTGGACCCACAACCTTTTGCTTACGAAGCAAATGCTCTACCATTGAGCTACAGAGGCGTTTGTGGGGAATTATTTTATTTTTGAAAACTTTGTTTTACTATAGTAGAGCTTTTCAAGAAGCTTACCTAAAGACTTGATTGTAATCCTCTTTTGTTCTTGACTGTCTCTGTCTCTTATCGTTACTGTTTGTTTTTCTAAAGTCTCGTAATCGATTGTTAAACAATAATTACAACCGATTTCGTCAAGACGAGCATATCTCTTACCAATTGAACCGACTTCGTCATAAAATATTTCATATTTTTTGTACTCATCTTTAAGAACATTAAAGATTTCATTTGCCTTCTCTGCTAGGCCATCCTTTTTCATTAATGGAAGGATTGCTACAAAGTATGGAGCAACTCTAGGATTAAGATGTAAGAAGTTTCTTTCTTCTTCGTTTATGGTTTTTGTTTCAAAGGAGTTTTCTAACAAGACATAGAAAAGTCTGCCAAGGCCAATTGAACAAACCTCAAGGACATGTGGCTGTATTTTTTTGCCTTCTTCTGAGACAGACAAGTCTTTTTTTGAACCTTTGCCATGTGCCAAAAGATCATAATCCGTTCTATAGTTGATACAGAATAGTTCTATCCATTCTTTTTCTGACTTTATTTCACAATCAAAGGTTTGCTTTGAGTAAAATGCGCTGTCGTTATCTGCAAGCTCTCTAAACCTAATGTTTTCACGAGAAAAGCCTAAGTCTTCTAAGAACTTTTGAGTGATGTAAAGGGCATAAGTGATGAGATTACCACAAGTGATTTTCTTTTCAGTAATCTTTGTAATATTATAGTCTTTTTCTTCCTTATCTTTTAATAATTTAAACCTAATTTTGTATTTTGAGATTGATTCGAATGGTATTGGAGTCTCATTAATTTTGTCTGGATCAAAAAACATCTCTGTTTCTAGTTGCTCAAACTCCCTGCATCTTAAAAGACCGTTTCTTGGAGAAATCTCGTTTCTGTAAACGCTTCCGTGTTGAGAGATTGTTAATGGTAATGTTTGTCTTGATGTCTTGTAGATTCTTAAAAAATCAATAAATATTGACTGGCATGTTTCACCTCTTAGATAACCAAGGTTACCAGAAACTGCTCCAACATTTATACTTGACATTAAATTAAATTTCTTAATATCAACAATATTTCCTTTACATTTTGAGCAGACAATATTGTTTTGATTTATTAAATTTTGATAATCCTCAATTGAAAGGTTTTCGGGAACATCTTTTTGAGTGGCTTCTGAGATTAATCTGTCAAGGCGATATACTGTTTTACATTTGTCACAAGTCGCTATTGGGTCATTGAAGTTTTTTAGATGGCCAGAAGCTTGAAAAACTGCTTCTGGAAGGATAATTGAACCAGATATTTCAAGGAAATTATTCTTTCTTACAAACTCTTCTCTCCAGAAATTGATTAGGTTTATTCTTATTCTGTTACCAATTGGTCCATACTCATAGAACCCCGCAAAGTTATTAGCATAAATCTCAGATGACGGAAAATAAAGAGACCTTATAGCACAAAACTCATTGAATTTTTCAAGACGCGTAGCCATGTTTTTCACTATTTCATATTATAAACATTTTGTTTTCTATTATATTATATAGTAATAGAATAAAAACATATTTAAAAATGGCTTTTTTCTATTTATAGAGTAACGGTTTCTTTCCAGAGGGTTTCTTGGAAAGAAAGGCTCGCGCAGGGGTTCCCGAGCGGTCAAAGGGGCATGGCTTAGGACCATGTGCTTAGTGCTTCGCAGGTTCGAATCCTGCCCTCTGCACTTTTTATTTATAGATAGTTCCTGTTTCTAAATACCACAAATAAAGATCAAGCTCGCCAAGAGTTAACTTAGATTCTTTTGAGAGAACTAGAAGCTTTTTTTCTATTGCTAAATAATTTTCTTTATTTAGATTTTTTGGTTTCTTGATAATTTTATTGTCCACAAGAATATTAACTATATGAAAATCAATAATTGCGTAGTCAAAGAATCCGATATTTCTAAGAAAATGACTAGACTCCTTAAAGCCAAGACCTTTTATGTTTTTTACTAACCATTCTCGTCTTTCAAGATTGTCTTTAATTGAAAATATCTTGTCTCTAATGTCATCTTTGTGAGCCTGAGCAAGTGAAATAAAATGAGCGCGTGTGTTTGGAAAGCGATGACCATTAGCCTTTAGAAGCTTTGATAATTGAGATTCTGTTCCTGAAAGAAAAAGATTACCACCACTTTTCTGAATCTCAACAGCACGCATAGCGTTGAAGTTTGCAGTCATAAGACAAAAGCAAAGTTCTTTGAAAATCTCCTGATTGTTTTTCTTTTGAAAAGAAGAAAAAGATTGCTTCTTTCTCTCTATCGTCTTACCAAGAGCTGATTTTTTCAAAGAATTTATCTTAGAAATAAGTTGATTCATTGCTGTCCAAGAAATTGTGTTTTTGAAGAAAAGAAGTCTATTTATGACTTCCAAACTCCATGTGTGTTACATAAACATCTTGCACTTATCTTGTAGCCATTCCCTTTAAACTCAGCTACTGGCTCACCTCCTGGATTTAGTTTTTTAACATAGACTGAACCATCAATGTTGACTTCGATCCACTTGATGTGGTGATTAGCAGTCATTGGGTGTGGAATTCCCCCTACTCTAACAACAACACTTTCACTGGTTTTTTCAATAATTGGAATGTGCTTTTCCTTTAATTGTTCTTCGCTTGTGTCGTGGTGAAGTTCCATGTTTTGTCCACAACAAACAAGTGTGCCACCGCCCGCATCAATTACTTCAACAACATTTCCACATATTGAACACCTATATATTTCTCCTTTTTTTACCATCTATCTCTACCCCCTTAATAATTCTCATTTCGCATTCTAAAATACTCTGACGGATGCCCGCATGATGGACAAACTTTGGGTGGTTCTTTTCCTTTGTGCATATATCCACACTTACTACAAATCCAAACAACTTCTTTTTTTTTCTTTAGAAGAGTCTTTCCTTTTAGTTCCTTTAATAGTTTCTTGTATCTTTCCTCGTGATGTTTTTCTGCAACAGCAATTGCTCTTAATCTTTTTGCAATATCCTTAAACCCTTCTTTTTCTGCAACATCTGCAAACTCCGGATACATAGAAGTATATTCGTGATTTTCTCCTTCAATTGAAGCCTTTAGATTATCTGCGGTATTCCCATAAATTGTTGGAACTTCTGCAAGAATTACAATATTTTTTGTAATATTATATTTTTTCTTTAAAGTGTTTATTAGAACAAACAATTGCTTTGCATGCTCTCTTTCTTGCTCTGCAGTTTCTAAGAATATGTCTGCTATTTGAAATAAACTTTCTTTAGTTGCGACCTTTGCATAAAAAGTGTATCTGTTTCTAGCTTGGGACTCTCCAACAAAAGCCTTTGCCAAATTATCAATTGTCTTCAAAATATCTAACCCCCTAAACCACATATTTATAAATATATATTAAACCAAAAACATTAAATAGGGTATTATATTATATTTATATTAGTTTACTAATAAATAGAGAAAATATGACTGAAAAAATAATTGATGACTTAAATCAAATTAAAGCTAAGGCAAATACTATTTATGACTCATTTGTATATCCTTTGCATAAAACTAATAAAACACAAAGAGCAGATTTTTTAAAAACACTAAAAATAAGCATTGACAGCCTTGCAAATGAATTAAGCAAACTTTCTGGTTATTCTGTTATTCAGTTCTCAAGAGAGATTGAGCCCGAAAAGGTAAGGCTGTTTCAGGAAAGGTTTTTAGATATGTCCGGAAGGATTAAACAGATATTGTTCTTTGAAGAAAAAACAGTTGAGGTAGATAATGATTTAGTAAACATTAAAAGAGAAATAACAACGCCAGAAATTTATTTTGAATTAGAGCAAGCAGTAAAGAATGACTTAAATAACCTAATTACATTTATTGACGGCTCCAAAAAACAAATAGAACATAAATATGCAAACCTTTCTAATCAAAAGCGATCTGTTGAGGAATTGTTAAAGATACTTGAAAAAAAGGAAAATACCATTAAAGAACTAAACAGAAAGATTGACGAATTATCTTGGATATCTGCAAAAGAAAAAACAAAAGAATCAAGGCTTGCAGGTCTTGAAGAAGACTTATTAAAAAGCTATAAGGCAAACGAACAAGACTTAACTGTTCTTAAACTTCATGTTTTACATATTGAAAAAACACTTGAAAATATCTTAAGAGACTCAAGACTTTTAGTTCAAGATATAAATCATCTTGAAGCACAAAACATACTAAAAGAACAGACCTCTCTAGAGCTAATAAAAGAACTTAAAAAAGAATTGCTTGCAAGCAAATACAACTTGCAAAATAAAAAGTGATTACTATGGCTGATTTTGACCCATTCTCTGGTGGACACGATTTCTATAAAGATTCCGAAGAAAAAACAAAAAAACCAAGCAACATAAAAACAACCGAGTTGATTAAAAAAACAATAACTACGGTAATCATTCTTGGAATTGTTGCTATTGTTGTGTATTTCTTATTTTTTAATACTAGAGATATAAGTTTTGATGTTACTGATAGAGAAGGGAGAAAAATTTCTACTCAAATAGAGATAAGAGAAACAAAAGGCACAAAGAGCCTAAGAATTTCATCAAATGAAAGCATAAAATTAAATAAATCAAAAAAATACACTTATAGCGTTAATGCAAGTGGCTATTCCGCAATCAAAGCAGTCCCTATTGATTTTGATAATCCAGAGATTAAAATAGTCCTTATGAAAAACATAGCGCTGGCAATCAACAGCATTACTTGCCCGGCGCAGGTGTTTTTGGGGCAAAATGCAAAATGCGAACTACAGTTACAGAACAATAGCCCTAGCCAAGATTATAATTTAGATAATTTGACATTTGAAGCAGATGTAAAAGACTGGCCAGACATCAAGCACAAAACATTTGTTTATGTGGACAGTTTTAGAGAAGAACTTACAAACGATAGAAAAATAATTCTTGCTGGAAGAAACACCTCAGTCTTTGTTACTTTTGATGTTCCAACAGACAAGAAATATCTTGGAAATAAAAAGATTAGAGCAAGAGTAATTTACACAGATGTAAATAAAGACACAAACTTCAATATTCTCGAAACACCAACTATTAATTTTACTTCTGATATTTCAAGTCGCAGTAAAATGATAAGCGGGGAAACGATTTCCAAGAAATATACAATTGATAATACAAAAAACAAAACAGACATAAGCGATTTAGAGTTGTCTATTGTTGCTGATTACCAGCCAAACGATTCAAATATCACGTTTAATTTTAATTCTGATAAAGTGTTTGAACTTGATTATATTTTTATAACTGTTAACAAGTCATCCACAAAAACAGGACTAATAACAATCAAATTGCCAAACAACATAAGAGCAGGAAAAATAGAAGGGAAATTATCTTTGAATAGCTCTATGTTTCCTAAAGCAAAAGATATTAATTTCTCAATAACTGTTGAAGAGCCACCAAATCTTTTTGAAATTAATCTTAGCAAAAGTTCTGAAAACCTAACTTATGATTCCAACACCAATAGCACAAACACAAAAACAGTTGATGTTGTTTTTAATAACAAAAACAAGGTTGTTGTTAATATTAATGACGTTTCTGTGAAAAACTCTACCGGAACAACAGACTGTAATAATTGGGTTGTTGTGCCTACACTTTACAATAATTATCCTTTGCAACCAAATGAAATACAGTCCGCGCCAATAATCTTAAAAGGCAATAATCTTTCAGCAACTACTGCAACAACTCCTAGATTTTGTGCAATAAAAGTGGAATATGTTCATCCATTTACTCAAGAGACGATTACGATTTTAAAAAGTTTAACAATAAATGTAGGGTAATATGGAGTATATAGATTGGATAATTTCAAGTGTTGTATTTATTACAGTTGTTGCATTGGTACTTTTGGTTATTTCCAATCTTTTGCCATTAACTAATAATTCCACAGATTTAATTGTTAGTGATGTAATTTATCAAAACCTTTCAAATCCAATTACTGTTTATAATGTTTCTATGGATAATAACGATAACGAAGTTTATGGTTATTCAATAAATCTTGACAAGGCCTATGGTAGGGCTGGAAACACCTTTATTATTGATTATGATGAAAAAACAATATATGGGACAATAACTAATACTGATAAATTTTACAATTACCAAACAAACATTAATTCCACATATGGTCTTGGCGCACTAATTGACTCAGAGGATTTTGAGGATTATAATTATGAAGATACTTTTTCTTTAATTGACGGCGCTGCTGAAATCAAATCAGGGATTTTAGAAACAAGTTCAGGAACAAAGATTCAATCTTTAAATAATTATTCTAGATACCTAGGAACAATTTCCACTGATGCTAATAATGTAATAGTATATGTCAGCTATATTGATGAAGATAATTTTTATTATTGTTCTTTTGCAAGAGGCAATGTGCAAATTTATCGGCGCATAGCTGGCGGAGAAATAGAAGAAAGAAGCTCTCCTTATCCTATTGAGAATTCATCTGAGTGGAGAAAACTATATTATGGAAATTATAAGCAAGATAATGATATTTACTTCTTTTGCGGGACAGAAAAAAATTATCTTCAAAACAATGCATCCACAAGTATTGGCGACTTTAATCTAGACAATAGTAAGATTCTAATAGAAAGCAAAGATAACAAAACATATATTGATGATTTAAAAATCTATGATAATGTCTATGGAACTAATATAAAACCAAGTCCTTCAATAGCATATCCTAGTCTTTCTACAAATTTAGAGGATAATGTAATTATAGTTGATTATAGACATCCGGAGATTGTTGCTACAAATCAATTTGTGTTTACGGACAATATCACAAAGTACAATGCAGATTATATTAAGATTTATAAAAATGAAAACGGGCTTACAAAAGCAGTTTTCTTCCCTCATGCAAAGGAATTTTGGGCAAACATCTATGCGGATAAACCAATAGATATTTACCTTGAATCATCAAATCTTTATAACTTTAAATCACCTAATTTGTCAGGTGTGTTTAAAAATGAAGGATTAGATAGCTTTGGGAAATATAGAATTCCTTTTACTTTTATTCCTAATAAAAATTATATTGATGATGATGTGGTTTCCTTTAATGTAAATTTTAATCTGGCATTTTCTGAAATCTCTGATATTTCAGAAGGCAAGCCCGAAACACCAAAATTGGTTTCATATACCAAAGATCACGGGTTTAAAGAGATAATGGATTTTAATTTGTACTTTAATTCAGATACCAATCAAGCACATGTGCTTTCTAAATTTCCCACGAGCGATAATGAAAACAACCCAATTTACTTGTTTATAATATTTAATAATTACAGTATCAGCAATAATTTAACAAAATTGACCCAAACAATTTCTTTTCCTTATGAACAACACACTGCGCAATCAAATACTAGCGCAATGACTTTTTATAATAATCAAATATATCTTTATAATTTTTATAATTCTAAACATCCGATTCTAAAACAAACAATAATGCTAAACTTGTTTGATAAAAACGGGCTAATTGACAATAATTGTAATTTTGAAATTACTTCTAATATTACCATTAGATGTAACTCAGATGCTTTGCTTAAAGTAAGATACCGGTTTGATATTCCAGAAAATGTTAATCTTAATTATCCTAAATTAACAATAACTAAAACAAAGGAACAAATAATTCCACAGGATGTTTTTGAAAACCTATCCGGTGATTCTTTCTATGCTAGAATTCTAAACAAGACATTAGATGTTAACTTCAATCGCGGAGTCAATCCTCCATATAAGAACAATACAAAATTCCTTTACAATAACGGCTTATTAGAAAATGCAACAATCTTTATTAAACCAATCAATTAGAGTTATAACCTATAACCCAAATACCATTCTAAGAATAAGAACCAATATGGCTATCCCAAGCGCTAGACCAATTACTGTTTCTGGAGATAATTGTGGGCCTCCTGAAGTTTCCTTAAATTTCATTATGCCTATAGCTGAACTTGGACCCTGATTTGTGTTTTTTATATAATTCATCTTCATAAATCATCACTATTGACTATATGTATATATAACTTAGAAACCAAAACCTTTTATATTAATCTATTTTATATTTTAATGGAGGTAAGGAATATGCCAGAAAAGATATCAGAATATAAGTGGCTTGTAAGAATTGTTTTTCTTATAATCATAATAATTATTGCATTATTTATTTTTATCTGGACAGGAACCATAAGATGTAGAGCAATACCGGGAGGTTGTGGAGTTTATTGGGGGATGATGACTCTTGTAACTGGTAAGCAACAACCAAGCGTTCTTATATTATATGACCCTACTGAACAAAAGGGACTAGGAAATCCAGAGTTGTTAAAAGATTTGTTGTCTGATAGAAAAGGTGTTGCAATTCACCCAAGCATTGCAGACATTAGATATCTAAATTCTGAACAGCTCAAGAACGTAAGTCTTGTTATTGTGGAAAAAGCAAGAAAAATATCTACATTACAATTGCTTACAATAAGAAACTATATTTCCCAAGGTGGAAGAGTTGTTTGGATTGGCGATGCCGGAACTATTGCAGACACTGACCGAGGAGACATGCTTTATATTGGCATTGCAAACCCAAAAGAAAACGGGTGGGTAAGACTTACAGACACAAATGACATTATATTTTTCAATAGAACTATTGGCGTAAATTATATTTCTAATTTTTGTGATGTTAGAGATTGTGCTGTTGGAGACAAATATACAGGAAAACTTGTTCCAAGCTCTGATACTCACCCATTGACTTATGGGTTAAGGTCAAACCTTCCAATCTATGACAATTATTCAATAGTAAAACTTACAGAACCAAACCCTGTGCCATTAAAGATTGATTATGGCTCCAGTTTGTTTGATAAAAAAAAATATAATTACGGAGACATATTTGATGCAATAGTAACATCAAACTCCAATCGCGTGGCTTACTATGCTATACCTCCAGAATATCTTGCAGAGCCCTCTGACAAAGAAAAATATTTTTCCGTAATATATAACATGTTTGATGGAATGGTAAACTGATATGACAAAATCATTTGAAGTAGCAATTGCAGTAATCTTGCTACTGTGTTTTGTCTTTTTTTTGTTTGAAAGCGTAAATCAAGAATATAAGAGCGTGCCTATTCCTGATGATGTAAAATCTCTTGTTTTAAGCAATGCAGAAAACGAGGGGTTTAGACAACTTGTTCTAAATAAGGATGTGGACAATATTTACTCTACCTTGTATCCGCAGATGGACTATAAATTTAATGTGTCAATATGCGATTGGCTAAACACGGACTGTCAGACGAAAACCGTTTCGGGGTTTACAAAGAAAAAAGAATTTGTTTATTATTTTGCAGACATAAACAAAACACTGCACTTACAAATGGATTAATATGAAGAAAGGTTTTACATATATTATTACAACAATGATAATCATCATATTAATTTCTAGTATTTTTATAATATTTAATCCAGTTAAAAAAACCGTAAACACAACACCTAATATTCTTGCAAAAAATTATGAGATAGAATTTTTAAAACTTTCAAGTTCTAACCCTACAATCCAAGACATAAACAATCTAAACTATGGTTTTAAAAAATTTACAAACAGCAATAATTATGATGTAAAAATTTGTAGCATTGTAGAAAACCAAACAAGCATAATCTTAAGCAACTATACTTCAGAAAACTGTAATCTAGTGATTGATGGGATGTTTAGTGGGGTTGTTTATGATAATAGTACTGTGACAATAGATAGATTTATAAATAATACGAATATATATTTATGTAGTTGTTATTATGCCGGTGGCAAAAATGTTTATTATATAGATATTTATAACGAAAATTCAAAAACCATACTAAAAAACTAGAGGGAAAAATTATGAAGGATGTAATGGGGCTTTTAAACCAGATAGAAGAAAAGAGCAACATCATTGTTGCAAAGCTTGAAATCTTAAGATTTGCAGAAGAAGATGCTCAAACAATAAAGAAATCTCTTGATGGAATTAAGAAAAAACTTGACAGTGGAGAGATAAGCAAATTCTCATATGCAACAATGCTTGAAATGAACAAAAAAAGAGCAGTAGACAATACCAACTCCAAAAAGAAAACCTGGGATGAGGTTGCAGAAGCCATTAATGAGATTAGCGATATGCTAAATGATTTAAAAGACACCTATAACTCAAAAACAGAATATGGGGGTGTAGATGAAATTAAAGGAATCAAGCCTTAAATTCACTATTATACTTTCAAACAGAATATAAAGATGAGCCATGAAAATACCAACTCAAAAGGATGCTTCAAAGCTTGTTGATCTAATTATTAGTCTTAAAAATATTGAAAACAAAAGAAGTGCTGAAGAAAAGGCAATCTTAGAAAAATTCTATAACGAAGAAATCAGTTCTAAGGAATTGATGAAAGGACTGAAAGAAAAAAATCTTTTTGTTAAATCAAAACAACTTGATAAGGAATTTGTTAAGGCGATTATTGAATATAATGTTCTTCTATCACAAATATCTTCAGATATTGACATAACTAACTTACGGAAATTTTATTTGACAAAAAGATCTGTTCTAAAACAATTAATTAAAAGCATATTTGCATACTCAAAAGAAAAAAGCACAGATCAAAAACAAAAAAAAGTGCAAAAACCAAAACTTGTTGCAATCACTCCGACACATCCTGCAACTCATAAAAATATTATAGACAAAATCTTTAGTGGCGGAGAAAAAATAGACACAGAGTCTCTAAAGATTACTGAAAATGCAATGAATACTCCTGCTTTTGAAGAGCCAAAAGAACTTTTGCCTGAAAACTACCAAGTATTGATACAAGGTTTTGCATATGCTTTTGTTGAAGAAAAAGAAGAAAATAGAAGGTATGTTGTTGCAGAACCAGAGCTTACAAAAGAAGAAGAAACGGTGCTTGCCGACACTAAGCAAGAACTTATCAATAAGATTTCATTAATTGACCTAAAGGAAGAATCAGAACTTATTAAACATGTAGACAAGATATTTTCAAAAACTAAACTAAATGCACAACAGCGTTCAAAAATCATGTATTATGTTGGAAGACAAATAAAAGGGCTAGACGCCATTGAACCATTGATGCATGACCCATTGATTGAAGATATTGAGTGCGACGGCACAGGGATACCAATATTTATTGTTCACAGAAAATACGGACACCTTGAAACTAATATTATTTTTAATAGCGACAAGGAATTACAACAATTTGTAATCAAGATGGCACACCTAAGTAAAAGTTATGTTTCTTATGCAAGTCCATTACTTGATTCTATACTTCCTGATGGCTCCCGTGTCAATGCAACACTAACTAGCAATGTTTCAACTAGAGGTCCAACATTTACTATAAGAAAATTCCCACACAAACCATTAACCGCAATTGATTTAATAAAAAGTAAAACTATGAATTCTATGATTGTTGCTTATATCTGGACAATTATGGAATTTCAAAAAACAGCACTTATTATCGGACCAACAGCAGGGGGTAAAACCACATTATTAAATATTATTACATCATTTATTCCTCCAGGAAAAAGGGCAGTTTCAATTGAGGATACTAGAGAAATAAATCTTTTGCTTGACAACTGGATACCACAGGTCACTAGACCTGGCTTTGGACCACCAGACAGCACTGGAAAAAAATATGGAGAAATAACGATGCTTGATCTTATCAAAGAATCATTCAGACAAAGACCTGATTATCTGGTATTAGGGGAAGTAAGAGGAGAAGAAATGTCTTTAATGTTTCAGGGCATGGCATCAGGACACTGTTGTCTATCAACAGTGCATGCAAGAAGTATAAATGATCTTGTAAACCGATTAATAACTCCCCCAATATCTCTGGAGCCAAGCCTATTAACATCACTTGATTTAGTTATAGTTACGGGTTTTCAAGGAGGTAGCGCTGTAAAAAGAATAATCAAGGAACTTGATGAGATTAATGGTTATAATATTAAGGATAACAAGATAGAATACAATGTTATTTATAGTGTATCAGATAAATCACAAACAAAAGAAGGAGACTTGTTTACAAATGAACTGCCCATCACCTATAAAAGCGAAATACTTAAGTCTATAGCAAAAGAATATGATATTAATATCAATGATTTGTTAGAAATGATTAACAAAAGAATTGCATTTATTAACGAATTAAGCAAAAACCCGCCAAAGGATTATGTTGAGTTCAAGCTTGCGATAAACAAATATAAGTTGCAAGAAAAAGAATTATTTGCAAAATAAAATCATTTAAATGGATCTCTTCTGTTTAATAGATATTCTGGATTAATCTCTTTTGATATTGGTTCTTTTTTTGATTTCTTTGTCTTTAGTTTTAATTTTTTCATAAAAATGATTGCGCCAAGAACAACAATTATGCCTATGATTGCATAACTAACATAATTTGAAATATCTGGAGTTTCTATACTTATCTGTCCTGCTTCTCTTATCTTTTTTACTTGTGTCTTTGCTAGCTTTATCTTATTGGTGCTTTCTTTATATCTTCCCTTGTTATATAAATCTTTTATCTGCGCATAGTTTTGGCTTAATTCTGTTACAGTTTTTGTGTCTTTCCAAAGGTTTATGCTGTTCTCATTTAGTATTTGGTTTATTGCAATGTCTAGTGTGTTTTTTAGTTCGCTGTCTGTTGTGTATAATAGGTTCTTTGCAATGTAATAGTCTTGTCTTGACTTTAATGTATGAAGAATTATCTCTAGTGGGCTGTTTGGGCCTATCCTTTCAAAATCAGATATTACATTAGCATATACTTGGTTTGTTGAAGAAACGCTGTCTGCTATTGTTGATATGTCTAAAGACAAGGCTGTTGGCGCCTCAATATAACTTAAAATTGCTCTCTTTTTTGATTCATCAAGATTTTTGTCCGCAACAACTACTTCTACAATCTCATTAGTGGAATCTCTATAGTTTAGTGATAAAGAAACAAGGTTATTGTATCCTGAAAAAGATGTTTTATAAAGATAAATTAGATTCTCTGTGTTTGAACAATCAGAAACATCAATAAACAAAGATTGTTCCTTTTGCACTTTTACTAAGTCGGTCTTAAGGTCTTGGAGTTCTGTTATCAATAATTGTAATTTATCGTTTGTGTTTTGGCATTTACTGTTTATGCTTGACGAATAGTTTGCCTTGATTATCCCATCAATCTTTGCGGATTTTGATTGTAGGTTGACCGTAAGGTTATTCACTTTGTCTATCAATTGCTGTGAAAGAAAATTGTAATTGGTGCCTGCCTTTGTTTTTATATTTCTGTATAGGCGGGCTGTTCTTATTATTTTCTTTGTTTTTTCATTTGTTTCATAAACTACTGTTCCAGTCTCTGATTCTATAGGTAAGAACATTGTAAGATTTGATTTGGAATCTACAAATCCAAAAGTAAAATATTCCTTTCTGTCACAGGTCACAGAATATACTTCGCTGTCAAGAGTTTCTGATGACAACATATATTCCTTTGCTATTCCTTGTGCTGAATAAAGTGACAGTGCAAATATTTGTGGCAATAACAGCAAAACCATGAATATTAATATTATTTTTTTCATTGTCTTTCTTCTTTAAATATTTTATTAAACAAATATATAGTTGCTGCAAGTATTAAAAATACTATTGATAGATAGCTATAAACTAGAGATGTAAAGATAATTGAAAAGAAAAATGCAAAGTGGTTTTCAATAATGCCCATAAACGGTATCGCTTTAATTGTGTCAAGTATTTTTGCCTTCACAACTGGCGTGTCCAGGCTTGGTATCGCATCTTTAATCTCGTCAACCTTCTTTTTTGAGTTTACAGATTCTTTTAGATTGTCCATGAACTGGTGGAAATTAATTGACTCCGGGTCTGTCTTTTTGCTTATTGCTATATATTCCTCTGATGACATTATGTATTTTAAGTTTGTGTTTGTACATTGTCTGCTTATGGTTTGAGAGGCGTTTATCCAAGGTTCTAAGTCCTCTGCAATAAACAAGTTAACAATTCCTACTTCAAACTCGTGTACCTTTTCTTTCTGACTTGGTAACAAATAGATTACAGAACACAAAAATACTACAATAACAAAAAAGATTATAAGTTTTGATAACCATTCTACAGAAAGATTGTACATATTGTCTTTGTCTTTCCTTACTATTAAGCAAAAAATAACATGTGCCACTATGTAAAGTATCAAAAACAAGATAAATAAAATATTGAGCCCAAAAAGAATTGAAGATATTAGAGTTGTAAGCGCTAACGACAAGATAACAATAAACAAGCTTTCTGTTTTTGACGAATTAAATATCACTGAAAGAATTATTACTGACGTTAATGGAAAGAAAATTAAAAACAAAACAAAATGTGTTGTTGAGATAGAGTTAAATATTGAGGAAAGGTCAAAGACAACAATTGAATGCATTGTAAGTCCTGAATATACTAGAAAATATATCCAAATAAAGGCAGATATTGCTACGAATGCTGATTTTAGTATATTATTCCTGTTTATCATTGTATCGTCTGTCTTGCCCATGTAAATCTATTAACCGATTATTTCATCAATATTTATCAAATCAATTGCGTGATTATTCTCAATCAAAAAGGTGGTTTCTGCTTGAGAAACAAAAGAATCTGGTTTATCCACAAGTATTGGATAAGGGGCAATGGCTTGTGCCTTTAAAAGTTCCCTAAACGCAATTTTTCTATCAAAACTTGAAAGTTCTTTTCCTGCCCAAAATTCAGAAAACGGCATCCCCTCAAAGCTTTTTATTTCTTCTAAAACCTTTCTTGCGTTTGTGTTTCTTATTGGCACGTCTTCTTGAAATATGAAAATATAAACCGCGTTTCCTTCCGTAACATAACCATTACCAGTGCTTGAGAATGGTTCTACTGCAAACCAGGTTGGGATGTCGGATAGCTTTATGTTTGTGTTTGTTTTTATGTTAGAGATAGATGGTTTATCGTGTGTTACATATCTTGAGATTGTGTGCCCTGTAAGATTGCTGATTGGCTTGAAGCCATAACTATTGATTGTTTTTTCTATAAGCTCTCCAAGCTCTGATATTGTTGTTTTTGGATTTTTAAAAATTAGTTCTTTTGATTTTAATAGTGCCTGGTTGCTTGATTCTTTTAGTTTTTCGTGTTTTTTGTCAAAGATTATTGTTTGGGAGGAATCTGTGATGTAGCCATTAATTGAAACTCCAATATCTACTTTTAGGATATCTGTTTCCTTTAGAACAATTTGTTCTTCTTTACTATAGGAATTATGAGCGGCCTGTTCATTGATTGAAAGGTTTACTGGCCAAGCAGGTCTTGCACCATTCTCTTTAATGAACTCCTCAAGTTTTATTCCTATCTCTAAAAAAGAAATCCCTGGTTTAATAATCTTTAAAGCAAGCTTTTGTGCTTTATTGTTTATTGCACCAGATTTTTTTAGAAGCTCTATTTCTTTAGGATTCATTTCTTGCCCTTTTTGATTAAAAATATCATAGCTATTGCTGCTATTGCAAAACCAAAATATATAGGCATATCTGGTATTGGCAATTTTTTAGGGGTTTGCTTGATTACTATCCATTCTTCTGCTGTGTTGTTTGCAGGATTTTCATCGTGTTCGTCAATTACTATTTTGATTAGATATGGTGCATTTGAATAGGTGCTTCTGTTTGCATCAACTCGGTATGAAAAATTAAGAAAACTGTTTGCTGGAATTCTTTGTGATGAACGACGCCCGCTAATAACTGCCCCTTGTGGAGTGAATAATGTGATGTTTAGATCAATCGTTTCTTGAGTGTTGTAATTGTTAACCAAAACTATATTAATATCAAAATTAGTTCCTTCAACAACAGTCTTTGGAGAAATTATTTCGCTTATAAAAAAATCTCCTGCAAAGATTGTTCCAGACATTAATAGCAGGAATACAAGTATAATTATTTTTTTCATATTTTCAATCACCTTAAATATATTATAGTAAATATAAAGAAGGTAAGGTTTATAAAATTAGTGAAAAAAAGAAATCATTCAAGCTGAGAATTGTATTTTCCGGAATTGAAATCTTTTAATGCTTCAGCTGGGCTTTTGCCGTCAATATTGACACCAATAGACCTGCATGTTCCCATAACTTCTCTAATCGCTGTTTTCATGTTTCTTGCATTTAACTGGTTGTATTTTGCTTTTGTTATCTTTAAGATTTTTTCAAAAGTTATGTTTCCTGCAACAAGGGTTCCTGCTTTACCTGAAGCAGTCTTTAAGTTTAGTTCTTTTTTTATTAATGCACTCGTTAATGGCACACCAACCTCTATTGAATAGCTTTTATCAGTATTGATATGGACTTTAACTGGTACTTGCATACCTTCTAGTTCTTTTGTTGCTTTGTTGATTTTCTTAACAATCTCGATTGTGTTAACTCCAATTGGACCTAAAGCTGGACCAAGTGGTGGACCTGCGCTAGCGTTACCAGCATCTACTAAAACTTTTATTGTTGGCATATTATTTTCACTCCTAATTTAATAATTTAATATTTTCTGCTTTCATTGTTATTGGAACCTTTACTGTTGCATCGAAAAGTTCTATAACTACTTCTTCTTTAGCAACATTTACTCTTGTTACTTTTGCGCGTGATCCTTTGAAAGGACCAAGGATTATTTCAACTGTTTGGCCTGGCTTAATTGAACTCATTAATGGCCTTGACTCTAAGATTCCAGCAATCTCTTTAATATTAATGTTGCCTGTTACCATTTGCCCGCCTTTGATGTGAGGGACATTGTGTATCAATATTTCAACCGTCTTTTCTGAATCCGCTTCTATAAGGATATAACCTTTAAGGTCGGCCATCTCTACTAAAGAGAAAACAGGCAGTCCTTCTTCTTTTATTCTATGGTGAAGGATATCGATAACAACCCTTTCCTGGCCTACTGTTGTTCTTACTGTAAATATCATAATTTACCACTGATTAGATTCATTATTAGTCTTACTATAAAACCAATCAATCCAATAATTACCATCCCAAGACCAACAATCTTTGCCATTGCCCAGTATTCTTTATTGGTTGGTTTTTTTGCAATCAATAAAATTCTTTTTGCGGATTCAAAAAATTCTTTTATTTTTTTAACCATTTCTTAATCACATTTATACACTGTTAATATCTAGTTCAAGTTTTGTTTCTTTTTTTATGACTGTTGTTCCTACAATGTCGCTTAGGTAAGGGATGTCTGCTCCTGCAATCACTGCCATAACCTTTATTGAGTTTCTTGGAACATCCTCATCAACCATTGCACCCCAGATGATGTGAGCGTCTTGGCTAATCTTTGATGCTACTGTTTCAACTATTAATTCTGCTTCTTTTAGTGTCATGTCTTGACCACCCAAAACATTTACTAAAGCCTTTTTTGCATTTCCAATCTCTATGTCAAGTAATGGCGAAGTTAACGCATCTTCCACTGCTTCCATTGCCCTTGAATCTAAATTGTTTTTATGTATTGAACTTTCTCCGACACCAATCATTGCTAGGCCTCCGTTTGAAAGAACTGTTTTTAGGTCTGCAAAGTCAAGGTTTATTATTCCTGCTTTTGTTACTAGCTCGATTATCCCTTTAACTGATTGTGTTAAGATTTTGTCAACCTCTTGGAAAGCAATCTGCAGTGGTAGGTCTGGTGCAATTTCAAGAATCTTGTCGTTTGGTATTATTATTAATGTATCAACTTCTTTTTTTAGTCTTTCAAGACCACTTAAAGCATTTTCAATTCTTTGTTTTCCTTCAACAGCAAATGGCAAAGTTATTACTCCGATAACTAGCGCTCCTTTTTCCTTTGCAACTCTAGCAACCTCTGGTATTGCTCCAGTTCCTGTTCCTCCACCAAGACCACAAGTTACAAAAACCATATCTGCGTCTTTTATAACTGCTTTAATTTCTTCCTTTGATTCCTCAGCTGCTGCTTTACCGACTTCTGGATTTGAGCCAGCGCCAAGTCCTCTTGTTGTTTTCTTACCTATTAGCATTTTTTTATCTGCTCTAATCTTTAATAATGCTTGTGCATCAGTGTTCATTGCAATCATTATTGCTCCTTCAATACCGGTCAGGTTCATCCTGTCAAGGCTGTTACCACCAGAGCCACCAACACCAATAACATAGATGTTTGGAAGAGAGGCTTTCAAGAATTCTTCTAATTCTTCATCATCACTTCTACAAACCTTTTCACTATTATCGTCTTTGGAAACTACTCTGCTGCTTTGAATTCCGTACAAAATTAATCATCTCCGCTTGCTATCTTTAAACATAATAAATTGAGAAAAATTATATAAAAAAAGATATTATATTTATAGATAAGAAACCTTTAAATATAAATCTATTTTAGAATATATAGGGAAAAGACGATAAGATATGATAGATAAAGACATTTTAAGGATTGGAAAAGACATAAAAGACATAAAGATACAAGGGGCTAGTAAGATTGAGCTTGCAGCAGTTGATGCAATTAAAAATCTTATTAATAGGAGCAAGTTTAATGGTGATGATTTTTTAGCAGAAGTTGTAGAAAACATTAATTTCTTGATTGCTCAAAGACCTAATGAGCCAAAACTTAGAAACTCTTTGTCTTATATTTGGCAAACAGCAAACAAATATTCTTCTGTTAAAGACAGAAATATTTTGATTGACTATATTGAACATTATCGAGACAATACCGAGAAAGGAAATCAATTGATTTCTGAGTATGCTTCTCAGATTATCACTAATGGTTCACTTATTTTAACACATTGTCATTCTAATCTTGTAGAAGACACCTTCAAGAAGGCCTATGAAAAAGGGATTGACTTTGAAGTAATCTGCACAGAGACAAGACCTAGATTTCAAGGAAGAATAACTGCTAAAGCTTTAAGCGACTATGGGATTAAGACAACACAGATTGTTGACTCTGCAGTTTCAACTTATCTTAAAAAGATAGATTTTTTCTTGACAGGCGCAGATGTTGTTTTTCTGGACGGTTCGATCATGAATAAGATTGGAACGCACACCATCAGTATTGCTGCAAAACACTTTAAGACACCTCACATTGTTTTAACTTCCACACACTGTGTAGAAACAGACGTCTTTGTTTCACTTAGCGAAGCTGTAGAAGAAAGAGATATTGAAGAGATCTGGAAAGAAGTAGACGGAAGACCAAAAGACCTGCGATTAAGAAATCCTTCTTTTGATATAGTACCAAACGAGCTAATAGACAAATTCATAACAGAAGAAGGAGTCTTTACTCCAGAAACCTTGGCCATATGGAATAGAAAAAAAAAATAGACATGGTATTATGTATGAACTTAAAACTGATAAAATTTATTTAAGAACCATCATTCCTTCAGATGCTACGGAATTATATGAATACATAAAAAACAAATCGGATAATCTGCATAGCGATTTTAATTACCCCTTTTCAGTAGATGACTCTTAAAAAATGTTTGAAAGAATGATTCCCGCCAGTCCGGAAAAATATTTCGGATTTACTATTTGTACAGCCAGTGACATTGTTGGATTTATTTCACTTAGATTAGATTAAAAAAAACAAAAATGCCTAAATCGGGTTGTGAATTGCAAAACCATTTAGAAATAAAGGCCATGGTAAAGATGCGGTCAATTTAATCACAGATTTTGGCTTTAAAAACCAGGAACTAAATCTAATTTATTGCAACATAGATTTTGATAATTCCACATCAATTAATCTATTTAAAAAGTGTAATTATATATTAGAAGCTAGCCTTAAAGAAAGGCATCTAATTGATGGACAATTCAAAGATTCTGTGATTTTAACTAAATTTACTGAGAATTCCCAAAAATCTTAAAAAACAGTACAATTTCAAAATTGTATCTAAAGATAAAAACAAATTAAATGAAAAATTATCTGCAGATGGTTGGATTTGTAATAATTGTAGCTGTGGTTCTTGTACCTGCACTTGTGCATCCTGTAAATAACTCTATAATATTGTGCGATAATACTTGAAAAAAATATACATTATTAATCCATTTGTTAAAGCATTCAATCTTGGTGCCATTATTCTTTATATAATCCATTTAATCAAGAAATTTGTGTTTTAGATTCTAAAGACTATAATAATTAAAAATCCATTAGGTCTTTTTGTTTAGTGTTGGTGATTAGTTCGTCTTTTGAGATGCCAAGCTCTTCTAGGATTGGAAGTATTGCAGGGATTAGCTGGTTGTTGATGTAATACTCGCTATCATAATCTTTTTCTTTAACAAACTCTGCAAGCTGAGACTTGTCTGAGATTGTCTTTCCGGATTTTTCTGTAACAATGTACTCTACAAGATCTCCAACTTTAAATTTCTTTCCTGCTTTTTTTGCATTCTTTACTGCTGCCATTGCTGGGTTTAATGTCTTGTAGCTTTCAAGAGATTTGTGAACAAAAGTTTGAATTATTAGTTTTGAGTTTGGAATTTCTTTAGTCTTTAAGTCTTCAATAATAAATTGAATATACTTTTGGGCTTTCTTGGAGTCTTGCTCTTTTAAGATTAACTTTAGAATTTCCTTTTGAGTTTCCTTAACCAATGGACACCAATCATGTCTTACATACTCAAAGCCTTTAATCTTAAGATTACCATTATAATCAAGAAGAGCATATTTCTTTTTTGCTGCTCTTTCCTTATCACGAGAATGAACAAAGATTCCTGACATATAGATGTTTTCAAGTTCTAAATGCATGGCTTTTGGAAGAGACGCATTTATGTTTTTTATGTCTTCCTTTAACTTTTCAACACTTCTAAACTCAATAAAGCAAGAATCTGTGTCTCCATAGATAACTAGATAGCCAAGTCTTTCTAAGTCCTTAATGATATCTTGAATCTTTAGTCTAACAAGACAATACATTACTTCAAGAGATGGCCTTGAATACCATCGCGCTCCTGCAAAGCCCATATAACCATAGGTTGATGCTAAGAATATCTTTAGAACATATTGCTTTGCATGCATGTTTCTATATTCTTGTGTGTCTTTTGAAATAGTTTTTGCTGCTTCTTTATATCCTGCTCTTAATGACAATAGTTCTTCAAGAATCTCTGGAACAAATCCTTTCTTGTTGTAACAAAGATGATGTCCTGTAATATTTTCTTTTTTGTTTTCCTTACAGCAAGAACAATCAACTGTTTCTGGAGAAATATTATATGATATCAATATTGAAATATGATAACTTCTAAAATCTAGAACAGCAATGTTTTTGTGCAGTCCTGGAATTGGAGACTTTACAAAGGCCCCACTAAATGTAAATTTTTGCCTTTCTGCAATCTCTTCTGAACTTGGTTTGTTTGGAATGATTTTTCCTTTTTTAGAATAGTGTTTAAAAAACATTCTTTCTACCATTGCCCCCGCAGAAGAGAAGACGATGTCATTAACTGGATAATTGATAAAATCAGAAATCTCAAACGCAATTGGTATATAGTTGTTTGCAAGTTCCATTGTTGCAACAACATCATCAAGGTTATAGTCTATTATCTTTTGATAATCGCTTGAAAGATAACTTTCTCTCATTTCTTTTGGGGGCATTGTTAGTTTTGCGTTTCCTGTTAGCTTTGAGTAAAGAGAGTTTAAGTCAAGTTTTGGATAATTAAATACCTGTAGATATCTTAGAAGTCTCATCAAGGCATAAACATCAATATGCACTGTGCCTTCTAGACTAACTTTTCTTGTTTGCCCTTTTGAAAAAATTATTCTGCTGTTTGAAAAGGTTAGCTCTTCTTTTTTGTGTGCCCTGTAGGTTTTTTCCATATATTCAAAGTCAAATATTCCATTGTAGGTATAAACAATATCAATGTCTTTTAAATTAACAAAATCCCTAAAGCCTTCAATCATCTTTATTTCGTCTTGGTAAAGATATATTTTTAAGAACTGGTTGTGCTTTTGTAGTTGTTCTTTTATCTCTTCAAGGTTTTCTTTTTTGTCTATTAAAAAAAACACAGCTTTTTCTTTTGAGCTGTCGATGTAAGAGATTGAGATTATCTTATCTTTTCCTGGTTTTGGAAAAGAGATGTTTTCTGGAACCAAGACTTCTATGTCAAAGACTGCTGATTTTAGTTTTGAGAAGTCTGTTGTTGCTTTGGGGATAATGTCAGTTATCCTTCCCTCGTCGTTTAATGTGTATTCTATTTCCTTGAAATTGCTAAGGTATTTATCCATCAAGAACCTGTAGACAAAAGGAATGTCGTATTCATAAAGTTTGTATTTTTTGTTTGGAAAAACCGAATTTTCAAGAAAATGGGTTCTGGTCCTTACTAGGTCTTCAACATTTTCAAAAATCAGCTTGTAAGTGTTGTTTTCCTTTAGCGCTATCCCTTTGACGTTTTGCTCTGATTTAAGAATGTCCGTGTCTTCTGATTCTAGTTTGCTGTTAAGAGATATATAAAAATAAGGCTGGTAGTCGATTGCAAGAGTTTGCTTAGAGTTTTCCTTTCTTAAGGTTGCATAAAGTGATTTGTCCTTATAGAAAACATCTAGAAGAACTGCTCTGTTGATTGTTTGTGTCTTTTCCTTTGGGGCTTTCTTAAAGATATTAAACATAGTAAATACATATTAAAATAAAAAAGAAAAAAAGTTATAGCATATTAATCAAAATAACTGCGACAACTAACAATATCATCAATGCAAGTTTTGAGAAAAAACCTTTGACCTCAAACACAATTTCAGTAAATTCAAAAAGCATTAATATCCAATAGATTAGCATATAGATTGTTAATGCCGCAAACAATATTATTCCAATTATGTTTAGTGTTGTTAATGCCGGAAATATTGTTGCACTGTCTACAAGGCCAGGGTTTACTGATATTGCTTGTATAATCGAGATGATTGCTGGAAAGAAAACTACAATGATTACTGCTGCAAGAACAGAATAGATAATTGTGGTTATTCTAAAGGAAGCAAGACTCGAGAGAACCTTTTCAAATGGCTTTTTTGGAAGGCCCTTTTTCCCTCTAATAAAATACATTATCAAAAACACAACAATTCCTAAAAGCAACCAATTAAGCAGTATTGTAGAATAGATCTGTATCAAGGAATACTTGAATAGCTCTGGGCCCTTGAATAATCCATAGATTAGGATATTTAACAATAACGCAATGATTATTACAATTAGGCTTTCAAATAAATTGACTTTTAGAAAGAAAAAATCAACAATCGCCTTTGGGCCTCTTTTTGGCTTATAGGCTTCGTGTAGATTAATTTCTGATTTTTTTGCTTCTGGCATTTTTCTCACCTTTAAATAAATTTACATAAATATATTTAGATAAAAGGATATTTAAAGCTTGTGTTGGGTTTTAAATTATTTTTGTTAATAGTTATGTTTATGGCTGTCTCAAAAACGCAAGTTTTCTCAAAACCATTCAATCTTGTTTATGAGAATAATTATCCAAATCTTTTGGTGGGTCCTGGGTTTTTTGAAGAACAAAATATTGCAAGCTCTTCAGACCCTAAACAGTGGATAAGAAAAAAACCTGAAGAGATTGAGAAAGACAGAGCTAAACAGGTTTTTTCTTTTAAGCGTTTTACAAAGACTGACGCCATAAGGCATGACAAAACGCTTTCAGACATACAGTTATTGTCACAATCAGTAAACACCACGGAAATTGAAGTTGGGCTTGAAAAGAAAGCGCAGATGATTAAGGAAAACTATTCAGGGGTTAACAACTGCTCATATGGCTTTAATGACTTAAAGATTATTGATAATGTTAAGATTCCTCCAAGCATTGATAAGGTTGTTAATGATGGGGATATGAAGGCAAAGGAAGGGATATTGCAGCTCAATAATAAGCTTGATGATGTTTATAAGATTGAACAAATATTGTCTATGGGTCTTCTTGGAATAAATAAAAACAGAATACTTGTTCCAACAAGATGGGCAATAACTTCAACTGATGACATTATCTCTAAAGACTTGATTGAAAACTCTCTTCTTGATTATCCAGCCATTGATAAATACGAAATCTTTTCTTTTATGTTTTATCAAAATATATTTTTTGTTCTTTTTGTTCCAAAAATCTGGGGTTTTGAACAGATTGAAATACAAGGAGAAAATGTTTGTGAAGACTTTGAGATAAATGGCCCAAGAAAGAAATATGCTAGTAGCGTGACTGGTGGGTATTATGCTGCAAGAATAGAGATTGCTAAATATCTAGCAAGAAGAAAAAGACAAGCATCAGTTATTGTTTTTAGAGATATTTCTCCAAGCTATCAATCAAAAGGAGTTTGGGTGATAAGAGAGGCCGTTAAAGAAGCATTAACAAAAGAACCGTATGTCTTTGATTCCCTTGAACAAGCAATGTCATTTATCAATTTGCATATAAGAAACGGAGCAAGCTATTGGCTTCCACACTCACAACTTTACAAAGAAATAAAAACACAAAAACGAATTACTGATTTTTTCAAATAGTTTTAAGCTAAAGATATAATTTCTTTAATTGTAACAACAGCTGCTCCTTTTGCTGGAAAACCGTTGTTTTCTTTTAAGGTTTTAGCTTTCTTTAGCCATTTACCTGAAGAAAAGTAATTTGCTATGCCTTTTAATTGATGACCCTTGTCAAATTTAGAATCAGTTACTACCAGCGTACAAATTGGGTTTATCAAAATATTCTTTTTTGTTTTATTTATATAGTTGTCAGTAATTAAAATCTGGTTTTTAGAAACAACCTTGACACCAGAAAAATATACCGCATTTGGCTTGTTGTTTTTGTCTATGGTTGCAAAAGCAATATTGTTTCTTTCAATTATTGTTTTTAATTTAGATATGTCAACCATCATTAACACCTACAAAAACAAAATAAAACCAATAACACAGAAAAGAATTTCTACAAGAAGTATACCACAGGTTACTTGCTTTTCTGTGAATCTTTTTTTCCACAGCGTAGGAAGCCACATCATGATGTGTGTCCAAGAAAAAATGTGTTTGTACGGCATTTTTAGTGTTCCATCTTCCTGAAGATTACCAAGACTTCTTACTTTTAATTTTCCTCTAAGTTTCAGAAGTATTTCTATTGCCCAAGGAATAAAAATAAACAAAGCAAAGCTCTCAATGTTGCCAATTATTGCAATACTTGCAAAGGTTGCACCAAAAAGATAAGTTAATGAATCTCCTGGTAAAATCTTTGCTGGATACCAATTGTTTAGAAAATAAGGAATAACTGCAAAAAGAGCAACAAAAGAAATAATTGTGGCCTCTGTTCTTCCATTAACTATTGCAAAAATACCTAACGCAAGCATAACAATTACCATTAATCCCCCCTCTACTCCATTAACACCAGCAAGCATGTTTGTTGAGTTTGTGAATACTACAAACAATACAGGAACAATAATTAAAGCATACAACATTCCAAAATGAATTGTTCCCAAAAACGGAATTGCCATTGTTGAGTCTCCGGCCATTATAGCAACCAAAGGAATTGCTGCCAGGATTGTTAAAAGTGGTTTTAACCATTGTGGGAGACCAACCCTTATTTCTAAATCTCCATAAATGTTTTTTACTGGCTCTTTACTAATATTAAGATCATCAAAGAAACCAATTAATGTTGCTATCAAAATTGATAAGGTTGTTGTAATAATTATTGTTGTATTAACTTGAAAATAAAAAGCAGATAACAAAATCAGAAACATAATTCCAATCAAAAAACCAAAGAAAACCGGAACACCTCCGGATTGTGGGAGAGTTGGTTTTTCTTTCTTTTGTTGGTCAACAGCAATTATCCCTCTTGTAACAAAGAATTTTTTAAATTGAGTAATTATAAAAAAAGAGAAGAAAAAAGAAATTAGACAACTAAATATAAATATTACATAATTCATTTATTTTTCACATTAATTTAATTTGTCTTTATTTACTTTGTAAACTCTTACATCTCCTGAAGAATATGCTAAATCAACTATTGGCTCTAATGTCTTGTCCTTAAACCATATTCTTGTAAATATGGTTTTGTTTGTTGCTGCGTTAAACAAATATATTTTAGAATTGTCCTTTTCCTTATAAAGATAAACCGGAATGCCATTCATCACTTGGTCAGGGGTTGTGTGATATTCTGTTTTTATTTTGTTAAGCTCTGACTCTGGAAAAGAATTTCCTTGGCAGTTATAGCTTACGGCACCTGTTATTGGTGTTACTTGCTTGTAACAGTTCATAGAGATTCCATAATATTTTGTTATCCTTGGATCAGAAAAGTTTGTTGTCCAATAGCCATAGATTGCAAATGAGCCCATTCTTGTAAGATATGAAGACTCTACCATTATATAGTCTGAATCGTATTTTTTTAATATTTGTTTTGATTGGTTAATGTCTTCAGAAATCATAAACAACCCAAAATCACTTGTTGCTTTTGCATCAGAGTTGGTATTGTCGGTGCTTATTTTTCTTTCTGAGAAATATGCTATCCAATGTCCTTGATCCCACCAATTGAATATCTTGGCATCAGTTGGAGTATTATCATAAACCCAAAACATTGCGTTTTGCCAATTCTTTTCCTCGTGGATTGGAGGGACCTTGCTCATTACAAAGAAAGTTCCAGCAGCAATTGCTCCAATCAAGAAAATTGCAGAAATTATTACAAATGTTCTTTTAAGATTAATAGATTTGTATTCAATATTTTCTGTAGCCCAGAAAAACAAGAAACCAAAACCAGCAGCAATTGGAAGACCAAGAGTGTAAGTAAACTTTAGCTTTGTCCATGCCATAAATCCTGTAATTAATATCCAGTAAAAGATTATCAAAACAAAGTAATCAATGTTATTATGCTTCTGCTCCTCATGGTCCTTTTCTTTGTTTTTGTATTTGCCAAAAATGAAATAAAATGGTATTACAAGTAAAGCTAAAAATGGAATAACCACCAAAAGACTATACTTTTCAAGGAAGAACTGTTTACCGGTGTTTTCTTCACCAACTGTTGCTCCAATAACATCTTGTTCTTCAACAAGAGTTTTATTCACTCTTCCAATATTATCTTCTGAAACTGGGAGATAGTTTGTAATATATTCTGAAGTTCTGTTGATCCAACCCGTGCCATTATAAATTGTTGTCGAAATTGAAAATAATAAAAAACAAAATAAAAATACTTTTGAAAAAGCAAGTATTTCTTTTTTGTGTATCTTCTTTAGCCACATATAAATTAACATAGTAAAGAAATACGCTAACAAAACCAAAGGAATTAATAAAAACATATTCCAAGTTATTGCCATGAGCCAAAAGAAAAAAGCACCAATTATTGAATAAATTATCCAGTTAAGAAGTTTGTGCCTATTTTTTATTGCAATCACAAAGAAAATAAAACCTAAGACTAACCATAAGAATCCTAAAGAATCCTCTTCAAAGAATCCTCCCATTGTTCTATAGACAAAAGCAGGAACTGTTGCTGCCATTACTCCCATAGCAACTCCTGTTTTTGTGTTGTACATTTCTCTACCTAAGAAAAACATAAACATTGCAATTAGTGCTCCAAATATTGCAGGAAGCCATCTTGCATAATCCATTAATAGCCATTTATCATAAGCTGCACCAAAAGTAGTAAGTTTATACACGCCAGCCGTAAACTGCCACAAAAATTGTGGCCAAATATCATAAGTAGTTCCCCCTTGTTGATAAAATCCTAATGGGTCATTTGTTGGCAGATTGCCTTGAACAATATAACTTGTTGCTCGAAGATGCCAGTAAGGGTCAAACTCAAACATGTATTCATATCTTAGAATATGTGCTCTAATCCCAAGACCCAAAACAAAAATCAAAACCGCAATTAGAATGACCCCCCAATATTTGGAAAAAAAATGTTTAATCTTATTCATTGAAAGTCAACTCTTATTTAAAAAATCTGTATAAATAATAAGAGCCATTATGTTTTTAAAAGAAATATATTTTAGAAAAAAATTAGAACTATAGAAAGAAAAGAAAAAAATCTTAATAGAATAAGCATTAAAAGTTAGCAACTAACTTGCTGCTCCAAGAATGAACTTAGTGCAAACAATGTCGGAGATGAACTTTACTTCTGGGTTCGGAAAGGGTCCAGGTGTTTCTCCATCCCTATGGTCGCTAACAAATAATTTATGGGCATAAAGGTTTTTAAAATGTTCGCTTTACTTCTCTTTTGTGCCAGCTAGAACCTTCTTTAGCTTGTTTAGCCCTTTTATTATGTCTTCTTCTGATTTAGCACCTGCACAGATTAGTTTTCCGTTTTTGAAAAGAAGCATTGTTAGTTTTGGATTGAATAGTCTAACAATTGCACCAGGAAACTGCTCTGGTTCGTATTCAATGTTATCAAGTGTTACTGCCGCGTTAAAAAGGTCAATTTGTTTGTTAAGGTATGATGTTGCAACTAGATTAACAATTTTGTAGCTTATTCTTTCTTTTAAAACAACTCCTTTTTGTACTTCGCCAATAATTTTTGTGGCTTTTTTTATTGCGGTCTTAATATCTTTCTCTGATGATGCTCCTGATATTATTATGTTTCCATTCTTGAAAAGAAGCAAAGAAACTCTTGGTTCGTCCATCTTAAGTATTGCACCAGGAAACTGCTCTGGTTCGTACTCTACTTCTGGTATTGCTGTAGCTAGATTATAAAGATCAAGACCAGCACCTAAAGAACTTGAAGCAACTAGATTAACAATTTTATATTCCATTTTTAATCTCCTTTTAATTTTACAAAAAGCAAATATTTATATATAATATTAATATACCCAAGCATTTATAAACAAATTTTTTAAATAATATTATTAACTACCCGTGGTTGTTTTGTTTGTTTTGCTAACTTTTATTAAACGGAAAGTTTGCGATTCCTTGTAAATATCAACACAATATATAAGCCTTTTGTCTCAATAATTATATATAAACTAAATTAAAGGAAATGATAAAATGGCAAACAAAAAAGCAAAAGGTAAAAGATCTTTGACAAGAAGAAGATATAAAAGAAATGTAAGAGACAAGACAACAGTTAATCAAATGATTAAACCAATAGTTATTGATGATGTTGTTCAAGTTAACGCAAACAGTTCTATTCATTCAGGGCTTCCACACAGAAGAGCAGACGGGATTACTGGTAAAGTCGTTGGCTTTCAAGGAAACTGCCCTATTGTTCAGTTAAAGGATGGAAACAAGACAAAGAAGATAATAACACACAGGGTTCATCTTAAGATTATCAAGCAGATTGCAAAAGGTGAAAAGAAATGATAAACAACCCACCATCTGTTGATGACTTAAGTCTTTCTGAAGTTAAAAAAATATTAACAGAGAAAGGAAAAGACAAAGAGCTTAACTATGAGCAGAAGATGGCGTTAGAACATGCTAAGCAATTTGCAAAATTAACTCCAGTAAAGGCAGAAAAACTAAAAAAAGAATTGCTAGAACTTGAGTTACCAAACGAAGTGGCTACAAAGATCGTTGATATCTTGCCAAACGCTGTTGAGCTTGACTTGATTGCTGAAAAAAACAAATCAATTGATGAAAGTAACAAAGAAAAGATATTGACATTAGTTAGTAAATATAAAAAAGAAGAATAAAAACCATGATGGAAATAAAAAAAGAAGCAATTGTTCTTGACAGAGCAACAAAAGAAATACAATTTAAACAAACACCTATTATTCAGTGTATAGGTATTTCTAACTTTTCATTATTGGAATTGTATAGTGATGACACCCCAAAGCTTCAAGAAGTAATAAGTACAGAAGATAAGCCCGTTAAAAGAATAACTTACGACAAGCTTACAACTATAGCAAAAAAAGAACTAGAAAAGGCAGTTGAGACTATTATTAATAACAACCAGGAAAGATTTGTTTCTTTCTTTAATAATGCTAGACCAATCAATGCTAGAAGACATCAATTGGATCTTTTACCAATGATTGGAAAAAAACACAGAATGGCTTTAATGGAATATCTAGAAAAGAACGGACCAATAAAGACACTTGATGAACTAAAGCATGTTGAGCTGTTCCCTGACCCTATAAAAGTCATAGTCAATAGAGTGTTGATTGAAATAGATAACAAAAAAGATGAGAAATTTTTCTTGTTTACTGTTCCAATAATTAAAAAATTCTAATTTTTTTAAATATGATTAAAGATCTTTATTCACAAATGTTAAAATACAATTTCAAGCCTAGCCATAAGCTAGACCAAAACTTCATTATTGATGATAATACTATTAAAAAAGTAATTGAGCTTCTAGACATTAAGAAAACCGAAATTATCCTAGAAGTTGGACCAGGCACCGGCTTTCTAACTAAGCATCTTCTTGAAAAAGCAAAGGGCGTTGTCGCCATAGAAAAAGACAAAAAGATGTTTGATATTTTAAAGCAAGAGTTTAATGAAGAAATAGAAAATAGAAAACTTGTTCTCGTTAATGAGGATTTTTTAAAAATCAATCTTGAAGATTATAAGTTTACAAAAATTGCGACATTTTTGCCATACTCTATATCTTTGGAGTTTACAGAAAAAATACTTTCCTGCAATCTCCTTGTTGTTGAGGTTGTTCAAAAGGAGTTTGCAGAAAAGCTGTCTTCAATTCCAGGTTTTATAAATTATAATGCAATTACTGCTTTAACCCAAAGCTATTATGAGGTAGAAATTAAAGGCAAGGTATCAAAGAAATGTTTCTTTCCAGTTCCTGCAATTGATTCTTCAATTGTCATGTTAAAACCAAAAAAGAAAGGCTTTGATAAAAGATACAATGACTTTGTTAAAGGTCTTTTTAGATATCCAAACAAAGATGTAAGTAATGCACTTATTCTTTTCTCAAGAGATCTAAAAGACAAAAACGTCTCTGACAAGGCAAAATCCCTTCTAGAAAAAATAACAAAAAAAAAGATAAGACAACTTGAAATAGAAGAAATAGAAAAGATATATTCTGTGATTTATTGATTATTTCTTCCAAACGATGTGTCCGTTTATGTTATTCTTTTCATAAACTTTTAAAACATCTTCACAAAATTTTAATGGTTCTTTATCTTTGTTGTGTTTTGCTAATTCATAAAGTTTTATAAACATCTTTTTGCCGGTTTCTGTTTGTTTATAATATTTTTTCTGGAAATTGTGTTGGGCGCATAATGTTTGGCCATTAATTACTTCTGCTTTGCCACCTAATTCTTTGGGTTTTATATGATCTGCTTGTATTTCTATACCTTCTGCAGGACCACGCCCACAAATAACACAACGATATTCATCTTTCTTAAATATCTCTGCTTTTTGAGCAGGAGTAAAATCTTCTAATTCTCTGTTATTAATAAATTCTGGATCAAATTTATAAATCCCTTTTGAGATTTTTATTAATTGCCCTTCTTGAGATAATTTTCGTATTGCTCTATCGGGATCTCTAAATACTTTGCCTGTTCTTTTTTTATATTCTTTAGTAACCCAATCAACAATTTCTGGATGTTTAATGTCGCGTTTTGGATTTTTCTTAAAGTACTCCATAATTAAATCAAATTGAGAAACTTCTTTTTTTTCAGACATAAGCTATCCTATTTGTTTTTTAATTTTAATATAATGTTGGTTTCATTTAATATTCTATTCTTTGCTAATTCGCAATATTCATTATCTACATCAATCCCTATCGCTTTTCTGTTATTTTGTTTTGCAGCAATTAATGTAGTTCCACTACCCATAAACGGGTCTAACACCACATCATCAACATAGCTAAATAATTTTATACATCTTCTGGGCAATTCCACAGGGAATGGCGCAGGATGTCCTATCTTTTTTTTACTTTCACCATTAAATGTCCATAATCCATTTGTCCATTGTATAAATTCTTCTTTGGTTATATTAGATTCTTTTTTATCTAATTTTTTCCATTGTTTTTTATATAAAACAATAATTAATTCAACAGGCGCAATAACATAGGGCGCAGATGCACTAAGCCAAGAACCCCACGCCGTTCTTCTAGATATATTTCCTTCATTCCAAATTATTGTTGAATGATAATTAAAACCTATATTCTTTGCAATTGTTGTCAGATCCGCACCAACACTTTGCTGTCCACCTTTATTTTTATCTAACGGAATATTCAAACATAATCTCCCATCATCTTTAAGCCAATTAAAACAACGAAATAACCATTTTTGACTAAATTCTTTATATTGTTCATATGAAATTTGATCATCATGAGAATTGTATTTAATATCTAGATTATATGGGGGAGATGTTACAATTAAATCTATACTATTATTTGAAATTTTTTTGGTGGATAGGATATCTTCACAAATTATTTTAAGATCTTTATTTTCAAAAATTAGATTATTTACCATATACATATTCTGTCCTTAATAATTTATTAATATAACTTTTATTGTATATTTTTAAATATATTCTAATTTCTAGTATTTAAAGACTTTGGGCGTTGGTGTCCAGTGCGAAAATTAGATTTACTGATTAACTTCTTCAAGTATTACTTTTTCTATTTTTATGGTGTCGCTTAGCTGTTTGTTTGCTTGTTCTTTAGCAATCTTTAGCTTTTCTTCACTGCAACTGTAGATTTCAAAGATTATTTCGTTTTCCTTTATTTTTTCTCCAACTTCTTTGCAAAGTATTATTCCTGCACATTGATCGTGTGGAGCACCAGAGGTTCTTGCAATCTTTGTCAGATTTGAAACATTCATACCAACAATCTTTCCAGATTCTTCTGCTTTTATTTCTTCTTTAAAGTCTGCAAGCGGTATTTCTTCTGAAGAAAAGATGTGACCATTTTGTGCTTTTATTATTTCTTTAAACTTGATTAATGCTTTTCTAGACTTTAAGGTTTCTTTTGCAAGCTCATAGCCTTTACCAACTTCTGCTTTTTCAACAAGCTCAAGAAGACAACCCGCAATCTCACAAGCCTTCTCTGCTAAATTATCAAAATATTTATTTTCTAAAACTTCAAAAGCACCTCTTGCTTCAAGAGCTGCTCCAAAGTATTTACCACAAGGTATTTCTCCGTTTGTTAATACTACTTTTGTTTTTATTCCTATATCTTTACTTATCTTTAAAAACTTGTCAGCCCATCTTTTCCCGTCTTCTTTATTTTTCACTTTTACTGTTGGACCTACAGGTATATCAATTATCAAATGAGTTGCTGAGACACTTTTCTTTTTTGAAAGAACAGAAGCAATAACTAGTCCTTCTGGATCTAATCCTAGACTGTGTCTAATCTTAATCATCTTATCATCTGCTGGACAAAGATCAACTTTCCCATTCCAAGCAATCATTCCTCCTACAGTTGAGACCATTTTTTTTATATCTTTAATATCAAAAGAAACATCTGCTAAAACCTCCATACAGTCTGCTGTTCCTGCTGCTGAACTTATTGACCTAGAAGCAGTCTTAGGCATGACATAGCCAAGAGAAGCAATAATCGGGGTTACAATCATTGATACTCTTCCGTTTATTCCACCAATTGAATGTTTATCAAGAACATAAGGCGTATCAAAGTCTATGACGTTGCCTGTTTCAGTCATTGCTCTACAAACATAGGTTGTTTCATCAAGATTTATTCCATTAATTGTAACACCTGCCAGAAATACTGAAATTTCTATATCTGATAGTTTGTTATCAACAATATCTGTAATTATTTCTTTAATTTCTTGTTCAGTTAAAGAACAATTTTTAATTTTCTTAATTATGTGTTGAATTGATTGTGGAAAAGGCAATAATGATACTTCAACAATGTCTCCAGTCTTGAGTTTTATTGCGCCAGTTGGGTCGTTGTATATCCCTATGGTATCGCAATCAACAACTGAATCTGTTATGTCTGCAATAAATACATCAGATTTGTTTTTTAGTTTCACTTCTATTCTGCTTTGTGACATTGCAAGAAGATCATTTGCTGTTTTTTTGTTTAAAAGAGCAACAGGTTTATCCGCGTCTATGTCTAGAATCTTAACAGTTAGTTTTTTTATATATGCCATTTTTTTCACAATTTCTATTTAACTGAATCAACAAATGCTTTAAGCATTGGTTTTGGAAGAGCTCCTGTTTTTTGAGTAACAAGCTTTCCGTCTTTAAAGACAAGAATTGATGGTATAGACATCACTCCAAACTTCTCAGAAGTTATTGGAGCGTGATCCACATTTATTTTTGCACAGGCAACATCATTGCTTTCATTTGAATATTCTTCAAAGGTTCTTGCAAACATCCTACAGGGTCCGCACCATTCTGCCCAAAAATCCACAACAATAATTTTGTGTTTTTTAATCTCTTCTTCAAAGTTCTTATCTGTTAGTTGTAACATTTTTCTTCTCCCCTTATAATAAACCAATTAATATGTAGGCAATACCTAAGATAAAACAAAAATATGAAAAATCCAATTTTTTTGCAATTTTCATCAAGATATCAATTGTTAGATAACCAAAGGCAAAGGCAAAGGCAACTGATACCAAGATTAATGGATTAAATGTAAAGCCGTTTAAAATTATTAAACCAATCGCAGCAATCAAGATTGCAGGAATTGAAATCAAGAAACTGTATTTGAGTGCATTTTGTGGGTTGTGGCCTTGAAACAACAAAACGCTTGTTGTTATTCCTGACCTGCTTATTCCGGGAATTACTGAAAAACCTTGGGCAACTCCAGCTATAAACGCATCGTTTCTTTTAAATTCAGGCATAATTTCTTTTGCCTTATTAATTTTTATTTGAAGTAGTCCTGTGACTATCAAAAGAGCACCAATTGCTATTGTTAATGCGTTTATCTTATAAGCAGTAACACTATGCCTTACTAGAAAATAAACAGGAACTCCAATCAACAATGTGAAAAACAAAGAAACAAAAATAAATCTTGAAATATTTGTTGAATAGTCAAACTTTCGGTTTTTATTAAATTTTAAAACATCTGAATATTTTGTTTTTACCAGCAGTTCCTTTATGTCTTGCCAGAAATAAATTATTGCTGCTATGGCGGTTCCTAGATGTAAGAAAATAGACATATCTATTGCAGTTTGTGCAGACACCTTGAATGTGTTAGTCAGCACAACAACAGCTATCCCTTGAGAGCTTATTGGAAGCCACTCAAAGATTCCTTGTATTACCCCTAAAATTATATATGCGATTAAATCCATAATTTCCACAACGATTCTGTAAATCTATATTATCCAAAACAAATATAAAGTAATAAACATATATAATATTTATAAAAGGTTTAAAAAAAGATATTATGAATAAGATAAATCACATATTGTTTGCAAGCGTTTTGTTTATTGTGTTTTATATATTTTTTGCAGACATACTTAGAATCAGCGGTCCAAACACTTTTGTGGCCTATGTGATTTGTGCATTGTATTCATTGATACCTGACCTTGACCTTAATAGTTCCTGGATAAAGGGACAGTTTAATCAGATTGTGATTTATGCCATAGTTATTCTTGGGATAATTTATATTTTTGTTTCACAAAGCTTTACATTGCTAATGATTATTGCAGTGCTTGTGTTGATTGGATTGTTTTTGCTACTTGTCAAGCACAGAGACATCTTGCATACTCCGCTTGTTGGAATAATGTTTGCAGTGCCTTTACTTTTTATTAGTTATCCTAACTTTACTTATTTTATTTCTGGTTGCATTGGGATATCGTCCCATTGGTTGCTTGATAAAATTAGTTAAGGTTACTCCTTATAGAATAACGCAATCAATAATAGAAAAATCAATATTGCAAAAAGAACAGATGTTAGGTTTGTAAGTTTTGGAAGTATTAAAAAACCAGTTGCTGTTTTTTTAGGTTCTGTTGTTACGGTGGCATTTTCTTGCTTTAGAGTTTTTGAATTCTCTGTTTCTGTGTATCTTACGGTTATTTGGGGTATGGTTTGCTTGTCATCAGCACTAAAGATATAACAATCTATGAAATAGTCTCCGCTCTTAAGGGTGTTGTTCTGATCTATTGAAATGTTTAGATCTGTTTGTTTTGAGTCTATGTAAATGTCTTTAACTATTACTTTTTCATTGTTTGAAGAACAGCTAATGTCTTTTAGATAGCCTTCTTCTGTTGTTACAAATATGGAAATTATATCTGAATCCTTTGGACCGTTAATAACAGAAACAGTTCTGGAGAGATTATGGCCGATATATCTTGGGGCAGTGTGTTTTTTTGTGTATTCATAGTATTGGTTTGAATTGTTTGGTATTATCTTTAGGTATTTTTTATCTGTGTTAAGTAGATTATTGTATTTGTCAAAAACTTGAACTCTTAGGATTATTGTTTTTGTTTCTGTTAGCTTTTCTGTTGTAATATAGATTACTTCTCTTGAAGAAATGTCATTAATGAAATTTATTTCTCTTGATGAAAGTTGTATGTTTATTGATTTTGAATCAGGAGAAATATCGTAACTATAGACTATTTTGCCTTCTTGGTTACTACCTATTGTGTAATTGCTTGTAAAGCTTATTTCTCTTGTTGAATAATTAGAAACATAATATTGGTTTGTTCCTTTGTCAGGATTTTGTGTCGTTGTTTTTGCAAAGATTTGTGGTGTTAATACTATACAAAACAGCAAAGCGATACTAAAAAGAATTTTCTTGTTCATTAAATAATTGTTGAGAGTTAATTTATTTAAATATATTGTTTTGGCTTTTTTTTCCCTATTACAGATTTTTCTTGGAAACGAAAGGCACCGCAAGGGATGGGATTTGAACCCATGTGCGGAAATTGCATCTAGTTTTCGAGACTAGCACCTTAAACCATACTCAGTCACCCTTGCTTATTTAAAAAGTCGTTAATGATTTTTAATAGACCAGTTAAAATTTCCTTTGCAACCTTTTCCTGAGTAGTGTCTCTAATGATTATTTTAAGTGAAGCAAAAATTGTAATTGTTCCTTTCTTTGTTTTTAGAACAATCAAAAATGGAGAGTTGTCTTTCTCTATGTAGTAGTTTTTAGTTCTTAGTTTCATCAATAGCTTTTCAAGATCAATCTTTGTTGATTTTTTTGGAAAAAATTCAAAGCCAGGTGTTGCCTTACAACTATCTAGAATAAAAGAATTTACTGACAATTCCTTTTCTTCTTTTTTCTTAAGCAAGTCTAACATACATTGTCACTTTTATGCATCAACAATTTGACCAAGTACTGCATCAACCAATACAACCCTTTCATTTGCTCTTTTGTCTTTTGAGATTATTTCCCAGATTGGCCAAAATATTTCGCCGATGTCATCTATTTCAATATCTTGCCAGAACTTCTCTAGTCTTTCTACAATTTGTTTTTTTGATATTTCGTCTGGGTTGTTTTCCTCTATTGCAATCAATTGTTTCTTTAATGGCAAATCAATCATAGAAGAAAGTATTGAAAGTTTTGGTGAGAACGGTACATCTATTTTTCTTTTGATTCTAAAAGATTCTTGTTTGTTGATTATGTCAACATCTACTAATCTTCTATCAACTAAAGACACTAAATCGTTTTTTATTTCCTTTACACTTACTTTAAGTTCCTCTGACAATTGTTCTGGTGTTCTCCAAGCAAACATCTTGTCAAGAAGAATGATGTCGTCTTCTGTTAATTCATCAACCAAATCAAAACCTGTTGATTCTTTAAAGATTTTGCCATCATAATGTAGGAATTCTCCTGTTATACTATCGATATAACATGTGTGGGTCAGATAGTTTTCTTCTTCATCAAATATCTTGTAAATAATCTTGTAGATTTTTCTGTGGATTATATGTATTTGATTAATTATTTCTTCTTCTTTTAGAAACAAAAACCTTTTTTTATTGGTTCTGCTTGCAATGTTGATTGCTATGTCTCTTGATATTCTTTCAGGAAGAACTGGTTTGTAGTCCGGTTCTAGTTTTGGTGCTTCTGGAAATTGCTCTTTTGAGGATTCTTCGATTGCTTGGTTGATTGTTTGGATTTCTTCTTTTGGGATTTCTGTTTTTTCTTTTTTTGTTTTTTCTGCAAAACGTAAAATATTGTCTTTTTCTATTATTCCCATTTTGTTTAAAGAAACTAAGATCTCATCAAAAGTTATATCGCTATTGTATTTTGAATTGACAATATCAAGAATGTCTTTCGCATCGCTTGTTTTTAAGGTTTTTGAGACAAGTAATTTTTTATAAACCATGTCTGAGCAGAAATTTATTATTTCTTTTTTTGAAAGCTTTGGGACTTCTCTTATTGTTTCTGCATCTCTGCCTTCGTGTTGACTAAGCCTTGGTTTAATCTTTAGAATAAATGCTCTTTTGGTTTCTTCTCCCCTGTCGCCAGTTAAAGCAACACCGACTGGAAGGGTTTTAATAAAGTTTGGATCCTTGTATTGCTCAGGGATGATTGCTGGCATTCTTTTTACAACAGCATGGATATCATCATTAAAGACTAACTTGTGGCTTAAGAAGATATCAACTTGTGATAGTACTTTAGAATTAATTGCAGAAGGTTGTTGAGTTGCAAGAACCATTGAACATCCAGGTCTTCTTCCTTGCTTAACATATTCTGTGATTGCATTTGTTGCGGGAGTGATTGTGTTTCCGGAAGGAATAAGAGTGTGCGCTTCGTCAATATATACCCATGTTGGGGGTATTGAAATCTCTAGCAAATCATCTGGGCTTTGAGAGTTGTCATCAAACTTTTTAATCGCATCTTGTCTAGTCACTAGCTTTCTTGCAGAAAGTATTCTTCGCGACAAGATTCCAATAACAAGAGCAGTAATGTTATCATCTAAGAAACTTGTATCAAGGATTGTTAGTTGCCTTTCTTTTGAAAGCTTTGATAATGGTGTTCCATGATCACTAAATATCCCCCAAGATTTTGCAGCTTCAAATCTAGAAACTAATGCTCTTATTGAGTCTTGTTTGTAACCTGATGATGATGATTTAAACTCATAAGAATTTTGAAGACAATAAACAATGTCATCAAGATTAAAGAGATTACCTTTACCTGGAATCTTTTCTTCTTTTGCTTCATAGTCGCTTGGGTCTTCTGCCTTATAGCCGTTTTTTACAAAGGAAAGAGTTTTTTCAAGAAGAAGCCCTGTTGGACTAAATCTATCAATTCCAAAAGTTAGACACCAGTCGTCTGCTATTAACATTGAAGGATACATAGAAAATGTTTCGTCATAGGTTTCTTTTGAAACTTTACCAACAACCCCTTCAGGAACAAAGACTTTAATGTTATCAAGGCCTTTTGGTGTTAGCCCCCATTTTACTAATTCCTCAAGTTCTTTTTTTTCTTGGTTTGGGTATTTCATTGACCAGAAAACACCAACCGGGTCAACTACAATCTGACCAATAAATGGGTTGTTTGTTGCTAGTTCCTCAGCAATAACACCAAGACCATAGCTTTTACCTGAACCTCTGGAACCATCTATAAAAACAACATGTGGGTTAAGGCCGTCAAGATGTACCTTCTTATCGCAAAGATCATCTTCAAAGACTTTACCTAAGAAAGCACAAGATTTTGAGCCGTGTTCTTTTAGGACGCTTTTCTTTCTTCCAATGTACACTATAGAATCATCATCTGGG
>CAYXAY010000002.1:40041-52004 GCA_964463155.1 uncultured archaeon
TTTTGCTTTTTTTTTTTTCTGGAGTCTCTGAGGAATACACTTTCTCTTGTTCTCCGTTTTCTATCTTATCAAAAGGGTCTGTTCCATCTCCCTTAGATTTCTCTATAACCATAACTACTCAAAAATATATTTTAATCTATTTAATATAAGAAACTAAACAAATATAATATATTAGGGTTTTAAAAGATTTGCAATTGCGAAAAATTAGTATCTTCTAAGCTTGTCTATTCCAAGTTCTATTATTTGTTTATGCATACTTTCTGTTAGCTCTATGTCTTTTCTTAGATATTTGTCTATTTGCTTTTTGCCACCTTCTCGGTCATCTTGAAAATAAAGTCTGGAAATATCGCTACCAGCGTTTTCATCAAGCTCTATACCCATGGCTTTACCAAAGTCTTTTAGGCCACCTCTTGTCTTTCCTGTCCTAAAAAAAGACACAGCATCTCTTAAATCAATAATCTCGTTACCAGAGATTGGAAGAACTTTAACTTTGTTAACAAAGCATCTTGTAATAATAAAAGGCATATCAAAACTTAAAATATTAAAACCAACAACCCTTAGACTTGTGCCATTCCCTCTAAGTTTAGCTATTGTCTGCCACATGTCTACAAGAAGTTTTTTCTCATTATCGTCTTGAAGAATTATTGTGTCTTTACTATCTGAGAATTTTAGACCAATAGCAATAACTCTTGAGTCTATGGGGTTAAGAAGCTTAAGCTTTGCTTCTTCGTCCTCTAAAAAAAAATATAGGGCCTTATCAATTGGACAAGTTTCGATATCAAGATATAAATAATTCATATATATTAATGAAAGAAAAATCCTATAAATAGATTGTAAAAAGAAAAAACTAAAGTAAATCTACTTTAGTCTTTGGTTCTTGTAAACTTTTGCTATTCTTTCCTGAACAAAAGCAATCTTGTTTCTTTCGTTCATTAATCTGTCATAGACTTCTTTTGGAACTTTGTGGTATTGATATAAATATCCCAAGTTATATTCTATTTCTAGAATCTCCTTTTCAGAATCATACCCAATAGATATCATGTTTCCAATCATTCTATTGTCTTTATCACTTACTGGTTGTCTTTCCATTTTTATTCATCTCCAATTTTAGTGTAAATTTTATTATCTAATTAGACACAATAGATATTTAAATAGATATTTTTGATCTTTTATTATCTTATTTGGCCTTATTTTTATTGTCTTTCTGTGTGCTTTAGGTCAATTGTGGCGAGCGTTATTATTTAGATATTTGCCAACTCCACTTTTTCTGTTTAAGATTTAATTTGAATCCAAAAGTGGTTTTAAAATTATTTTTATTTTTCATTGTTTTCATTCCTATTGGTGTTAATCCAACTATAACAAATTTCTGTAATCTCCCTATTTTTTCTTTAAACAAAGTAATCTTAATTGTATCAATTTCTATTAAATATTTAATGGCCTTATCTAATCTCCAAGAACCCACCCCGTTTCTTTTAATAAATTTTTTGCAAGGATTGATAGATTATTTGCACCCTCTTTATAGAAATAATAATTCTCCTGCATCTTTTTTTCTAGTCCTGTTTTTTCATAAAATATATATAAAAAAAAAATTACTTTTTTGTAACTTTTTCTTCCTTAAATAGATATTTCGCAATCATAAATACTACAAAGGCAATTATTACGAAATTAAGCACTCCTCCTACAAAAGCACCCCAACCAATGACTATTGGGCCTATTGAAAAGGTTGCTGTTTGCCAGGCTCCACCTGGAATAAATGGCGTTATTATTGGCATGATAATGTTATCAACTAAGGACTTAACTAAAGCCGTGATTGCTGCACCAATAATGAAAGCAACAGCAAGTCCCATTACCTTATATTCCTCTAGAAACTCCTTAAATTCCCTAAAGATCTTTAACATAACTTTGCCTCCAAATATAGATATCTGAACAAGATGATTTATAAATTGTGTTTTTTAGAAACAGTTAGTTTTTATAAGTAGAATCGCAGAGGACGAGATTCGAACTCGCGTAGTCGTGAGACTCTAGCTTTCCAGGCTAGTGCGTTTGACCACTCCGCCACCTCTGCATGAACTGGTTGCACTCAGTTCACACACAGCCAATTTGTGCATGGCACTGAACTCATTTCTTCAACCAAAAGAAAAAACTCCTTGAGAAAAAAATCAATTTTGTTTTTTAACAAATCTGGCTTTGGTAATGTTTGTAAATACGTTGAAATGTAATATGAAATGTATTACGGATAAAATAATCATTGCAATTCCAGAAACCCTGTGCGCCAATGACCAATAAATTTTGGCAATTCCTAAAAATAATTCAAATCCTGATTGTCGTCCATTTGGAAAAAAGAAAAGCAAAACTATACTTGTTATTACTAAAACTATAAATGATAGTAACAACAAAACATGAACAAAATAATTTAATTTAATTTTATACATTGTTTCCCCTTTAATGAACGGAAGCACCTGTTGTTACTTTTTCTGTTGGAAAAAGTAATGCTTCAACTTCAGCATCGCCTATGGCAAGAATCATGCCTTGACTAACAAGTCCAGCCATCTTTCTTGGAGCAAGGTTAATTACTACTGGTATTTGCTTTTCTAAAATATATTCCGGAGAATATTTGCTTGCAATTCCTGCAATCACTTGTCTTTTGAAATATCCAAAATCAATTACAAGCCTTAAAAGCTTTTGACTGTTTTCTACTTTTTCTGCAACGATTATCGTTCCTACTCTAATGTCAAGTTTTGAAAAATCATCAAAAGTAATAATTGGTTTTTCTTCTGACATAATTGATCTTTTAGTTGTTTTTATCGCAGAGAACGAGATTCGAACTCGCGTAGTCTTTCGACTCCAGCTCTCAAGGCTGGCGCGTTTGGCCACTCCGCCATCTCTGCAGAATAGGTTTCGCGCGATTCGTGCGCAATACATTTCGTGCCTATGCACGATAATTTTTCACCCAGTTCGTAGGCGTTCTTTTTATGGTTATTATTACCCTATTTAAAAACCCAGTAATTTTGGTAGGAAATATATATTTTATGACCAAAAACCTATATAAATTAATTACTTTTTAAAAGTTGTGTGAAATAGGAAGGCGTCTTCCATTTCTATATTTTCTAGTATCCTTGTGGCTATTGAAGGATTATAGTTTTCTGTAACAAACTCTATTAGGCAGAACTTTATATATTGCTTTGCAGAGTCTTTTGTCAAAACTTGATTTTTTCTATAGTTTTCAAACCTAGCAACTAGAATGTCTTCTAGTTTTTTAAGTTTTTGTTCAATGATTATGCCATCTATTGACTCTTCGGAGGACAAGGTGTTTTCAAGTCTTCTTGTTATCTCATCTATATTTACATCTAGATAGGCGTTAAGCGTTTGCTTGATTGGTTTTAGTTTATTTAGTCTCTCTTGTTTTTGTTTTGATTTTCTTTGTGGCTCTGTTATCATCTCTGTGTTGTTAGAGAAAAATTTCTTTCTTTTCTGTATAGCCATATATAATATATAAACCAAAAGAAATAAAAAGGAAAAGAAGAATATTAAAAATCATCCTTTTTTTATTGGGACACAAGCACGCCCTGAACAAAAATCAAAGCTACTAACTCCGCACCCTTTATTTGTAGAATTTATAAAAGAAGCCAAAGAAAAAAAAAGAAAGAAAAAAATAAAATCAACTTGATTTTATTTTGAAAACTTTTCCTGAATTTCCTTTAATTTATCTTTTTCTATATTATTCCTCTTAGACTCACTTAATGCTGTTTCTGCTATTGTTTGACAATTTATTGTTTTTCCGGTGTTTGCGTTAGTTAATAAACCGTCATCCGTTTTTATGTATGCTGTTAAATATACGTCATAATTTAAACCAGAAGATAGCATTGTTATGGCTTTTGTTGGAAAATTACCTATGAATGTATGCTGGCTATCTGGTGATCTTGCGTGTGTCCAATCAAAAGAATTTACTCCTCCGTCTTGGTCCAAAATAGATAAATAGAGATGCACTCTTGGATTGTTATTTATATTAGAAAGTCTTAATTTGTATTGTCCAGGGCATTCAAAATTAAAAGTAGTCGCTTCAGAAAATGCTTCTGTATTTGGATTTGAAACAAATTCTTTTTGTTTGTAAATCTCTCTTCCATTTTCAAAAACAAAATGTCCATAAAGCAATGTTGAAACAGATAAATTGTTTTTTGTAAACGGAATATAAGAATATGAAAATCCGTGTGCTGAATATTTGCCAGAATCATTTAATTTAAGTTTTAATTCATTATAGCTTCCTGATGCGATGCCTGTAGTAGATAAAACAAATTGTGTGCTTTTTTGTAAATTTGCTGGAACAGTTGATTCTGCATATTCGTATTGATAGAAATAATAGTGTTTTTCCTGAAACCCCCCTATATCAAACCATTGAGCTAATCTTAATTCTCCAAACAAAGAATTGTCCGCGGTTATATACTGAGCTTCTTGAAGTGAAGCTTTTGCTTGTCCTGTTGTTGTCAAATTGGTTAGTACTAACCCTAATATTACACCAATCACTAAAGCTACTAGTGCCCAAATGATTAATGATTTTTTATTTTCTTTTGCCATTTTGGTTTCCTCCGTTTATTTTGTTTATGTTTTTATTTTCTTATAAATATATTATTAATTGAGGGGGGGGGGAAGATTTTATAAATGTGTCGCTTGTTTAGGTTTAGAATAGAATCACATTTCTTTTTTTATTTTTATTTTCTTTTGACGCCGTATAGTTCTTTTCTTTTGGCACCAACATTTTCTTTTCTTGTAAGAAAAGAAAAGGCAGAGATGCAACTACCGGGATTCGAACCCGAGTCTCAAGCTTGGGAAGCTTACATCCTAACCACTAGACTATAGTTGCATTTTTAAATTTCTATTTCTTGGCCGAAATTTAATGTCATTTGTTTGATTTCTAGATTTGAAAAGTCCATTAATTCTTTTAGTTTCTCTGGCGTACCTGTGAGTGCTGGAAAGGTCTTGTAGTGCATTGGAATGACAACCATTGGCTTTATGGCTTTTATTAAATCAAAGGCGCCATTTGCATCAACTGTATATGTTCCGCCAACAGGAACTATTGCAATGTCGGGATGGAACTTGTTTGCGATATCTTTGATATCAAAAAAGTAATCTGTGTCTCCAGCAAAGTAGATTGTATGATTACTTGTTTTAATTATTAAACCGGCTGCAATCCCACTGTCTGAACGGTGAACTGCTTTTACAAAAGATATCTCTAGATGTTTGTACTTAATTGTGTCTCCAATTGTTCCAGAGATGATCTTTAGGTTTTCTGTTTTTAATTTATCTTTAAGCCCATTTTCACAAATGATTGTTGAATTGTTTGCTTTTGCAATATCTAAGGAATCTCCAACATGATCAAAATGGTCGTGGCTAACAAGTATAAGGTTTGGATGAAAGTCTAAAGGGCTTTCTTTAACAATCGGGTTTTTAGAAATAAATGGATCAATCAACACAGAAATGTTGTTATCAACAAATAAAAAACAAGAATGGCCGATATATTTTAGTTTCATGAAATTATCTTCTCCTTTGTTTTTTCAATGTCTGCGTATTTTGAATACTTCTCTTTTATTGCAGTTATCTGGCTGTATGGTCCCGTAAAATATAGTCTTCCAACCCGAAGGTAAATTACTACTTCCTTTATGTAAATCTTAAACCTTGTCTGCATAATTATGTCTAGTTTAGATAGAAGTAATTTTCTTAGGATTTCAATGTCTATTAGTTTTAGAACAAAAACATTGTCTGGTTTTTTTGTAAACTCACAGTGTGTTTCAAAAAGCATTCCTGAGTTTATGTCTGTCTTGTCACAGTCAATAACAAGTTCTGTTATGTTGTTTGTAATTGACAAATCCTTAATCAATTCAAAGGCGTTGTTATCCAGATTGATTACAAATTGATCTTCAAAATTTAGTTCCTTTAATGATTGTATTTGTCTTTCAAGTGATTGCTCAAACTTTGTAAGTCTGCTATTTACATTTGTTTTTATGTCCTCTAAATCAGAAATGTAAAATGTGGCGCTTGTTTTTCCAATCTTAAGTAGTGTTTGGTCTTCTTTTGATCTTTCTAGAAATATTTGAAAGTTTCTAACAATGTCATCAAGATATTGTAAAGATTTTGCGGGGGCTGATTTTTGCAAAAGATCATTTATGCTATTGATATTATTTAGCATCTTGTCTTGAAGCTTTGTCTCAACTATCTTTTTTCCTTTGTCTGTAATCTCGTAGAAGTCCTCAACCTTTTGTATATACTCAAAAGAAACAAGGTTTTTGATAACTCTTGACAGCGCTGCTCTTGCAGATTCTACACTTGAATAGTTAGGTATTATTCTTGTAAGTAGTTCATTAAAAGTTGTTTTCTTTTGATTAATCTGCAAAAGAATGGAGTCCATTAAAGTCATATATAATATTTTAAGGGTTTTGTTTAAAAAGCTTTTGAAGTACCATTTTATTATAAAAGTGTTAAAATTATTCTAAATTAAATAAGGGGGTTATTTTATGACAGATTTACCGGTTGCGGCAGTAGATAGACTTATTAGGAAGGCGGGAGCTGAGCGTGTTTCAGAAGATGCAGCCGAAGAACTTAGTAAAATCCTTTCGGAGGTAGCTATGGACATATCAAAACAAGCAATTGAACTAGCAAAACATGCCAAAAGAAAAACAATAACTGGCGAAGACATAAAGCTTGCAACAAAGACCATGCAGTAGAATTGGAGAAAAAAAATGAACTGTGACTTACATCTTCACACTTATTTTTCAGATGGCTTTCATTCTCCTGAGTATTTGATAGAAAATGCAGTTTCTAAGAAACTAAAGGCAATATCAATTACAGACCACAATTGTATTGATGCTTTGCCTATAGCAAGAAAAATAGCAGAAAAGGAAAGAATTGAATTAATTACTGGTGTTGAAATTACTTGCGAAGGCTCAGAAATCCTTGCTTATTTTTTTGATACAGAATATTTGCCATTAAAACAAATTTTGCAGTTTAATGCGCAAACGATTGGTGATGTTAATCTTCAAAAGGCATATTGGCTAATTGACAACGGCTATAATATTTCTATTGAACATATAAAATCAATGTTTGGACCTAATAACAAAATCTTGGGCACACATCTGGCATTGGAATTGAAAAGAATGGGCTATGCTCAAACTCTCCAAGAGGCATTTAATGGAATTATTAAAAAGATTAAAATAGATTATAAATCAAAAAAATTTACTACAAAAAAAGTAATACATGAGATAATTAATGCTAATGGTGTAGCAGTCTTGCCACATCCGTGGTGTCTTTCAAAACCTATTATAAATGATTTTGAAAACTATATTTTTAAATTAATGGATTATGGGCTTGTAGGTATTGAGACTACTGGCGCGCATTATCAAGAGCATGAAAAGTTTATTGAAACCATAAAAGACATTGCAAAAAAATACAAGCTTGTGGAAACTGGCGGCTCTGATTTCCATGGCTTGAATTTCTTTCCAGAAAATGAGATTGGAAAATTTAATGTTTCTTATTCTGTTGTTGAGAAACTACGACAGAAAATCATTTGATTTTTTTTTTAAGAAAAGACATTGTTTTGTATTCTACTTGCGTTATTGACAAATGGGTTGTGTTTATGACTATGTCAAAGACCTTTTTGTCTTTTCCCAAGGTAAAACCATAAAGCTTTTTAAAATGCTTTTTTGAAAAATTGTCTTTTTCTTTTAGAAGCTTGTAGGCTTCTTTGTAGGTTATCTTGTCCCTTAACGCCAGTCTTTTTGCTCTTATCTTTTCTGTGCCGTCAAGCCATATCTTTATTATCTTTGGATTATCTTTGATTAGATATGGTAGTGTCCAAGAATCAAGAACAAGATTATCTTTTGTTTTTACAAGATTCATCAAGAACTTGTCATGCTTTTTGTCAAGGATTTTACTTTTATTTCTTTTCTTGTCAAGACCAGAAAACTCATACCAGCCAGTGTTCATTTTTGTGTTTTCTATTTGAATTTTATTTTTAGAAATCCCACAAGCAAATTGATTAAGGATATCTGATGTATGAACATAATTGTAGTTTAGTTTTTTTGCAACAAAGTTTACAAGATAGCTTTTGCCTGATGCTGAAAAACCGCAGATTAGTATTATCATAAAAAATCAATATTTAAAAAGATTTAAAAATTGCTTTATTTCTAATTATTAACGACCAATATGAAAATAATATACGGAATTAATGCAGATGGTTTTGGACATGTTACCAGAAGCATACCAATAATCGATCATCTATTAAAGAAAGGACATAAACTTCGTTTTGTAACCGATAAGAACATTGCGGGTTTTCTTAAAAAAAGATACCCTAAGATAAAGACAGATATTATTAAACAACCAGTTTTTGTGTATAGTAAAAGTGGGGTAAAATTAGTAAAAAGTTTTTTTGGATGGTTTAATACAAAGAACGCAAAGAGCCTTACAAATACTGCAAAAATAGTGTATAAGGAAAGGCCGGACATTATCATTTCAGACCTGGAAGGGTTTTGTTTGTGGGCAGGAAAAATGCTTGAGATTCCAACTATTGAGATAGATAATCATGCTACAATCTTTAGAGGAGATGTTGAGTTTAAAGGAAAAGACTGCGGGGATTTCTTCCAGGCAAAAGCGGTTTCAAAACTGGTTTATCCTTTTGCTAATTATTATTTTGGATTGTGTTTTTATAGAACAAATATCATTAAGAAGAATACAGAAATATTTGATCCAATATTCCGGGATGAAATAAAAAAATATAAACCTAAAAATAAAAACTATATTCTAGTATATGACAGATTTATGGAAAAAACAACTGTGATTCCTGTTCTTAAAAAAATCAAAGGTCAGATGTTCGTTATTTTTGGATATGATATAAACAAAATAGATGAAAATTTGGAATTAAAGAAAAGTGAGCCAAACCTCTACAAATATATCTCTGAATGTAAGGCGGTAATAACAAATGGCGGTCATACATTAATGACTGAGGCTATATATTTCAAGAAGCCTATCTATGCTGTTCCTATTAAACATCAGTTTGAACAACTGACAAACGCTCATTATCTTGATATTTTGGGCTTTGGAGAATCTCATCGGAAGATGGATGGTCTTAGTTTACAAAGATTTATTAAAAAAATTCCAATCTATAAGACAAAATTGGAAAAACACAAATATCAGAGTGGAAAGTTATTTTTAAAAAGACTTGATGAAAAGATTCAAGAACTTGTAAGAAACAACCCAAATTGCTCTTCTAAATAATATTTATAAATATATATATAATAGAGAATAATATGTTACCTGCATTTTTCATAGAAATTAGTATAATAATATTTATTGCGATAATTATTACAACATTAACTAGATTATTAAAGCAACCATTGATTATTGGTTATATTCTTACAGGAATAATTGTTAGCCCTTATTTGTTAAATATTATAAAAGACAGTTCTTCAATTTCAGTATTTGCACAGATCGGTGTTGCATTGTTGTTGTTTATGGTTGGTATTAATCTTAATCCTAAGGTCCTAAAAGAAGTTGGAAAGGTTTCTTTATTTACTGGCATTGGACAAATTGTGTTTACTAGTGGTATTGGATTTCTAATATGTTTGTTACTTGGATTTAATGTAATTACTTCTCTTTATGTTTCTGTGGCTTTGGCTTTTAGTAGTACTATTATTATTATGAAATTGCTTTCAGATAAAGGGGCTGTTGATTCTTTATATGGAAAAATATCTATTGGTTTTTTAGTGGTTCAAGATATTGTAGCAATTATAGTTTTGATAATTATTTCGTCTCTTGGTGGAGCAAACAATTCAACAATGATAACTAATATCTTTATTGGTATTGGATTGGTAATTTCATTATTATTGTTTTCAATATATGTTTTGCCATTATTTCTTAAATTTGTTGCAAAATCACAAGAATTTCTATTGCTGTTTTCTATTGGCTGGTGTTTGGCTTTAGCTGCTTTGTTTTTTATATTTAATTTCTCTATTGAAATTGGCGCATTGCTTGCTGGTTTCTTATTGTCTTTTTCACCATACCGGTTTGAGATAAATCTTAAACTTAAACCACTTAGAGATTTCTTCTTGGTTTTGTTTTTTGTACTTTTGGGGTTACAGATGAGTTTTGGTAATATTTCTAATTACATATTTCCTGTAATCTTGCTTTCAATATTTATATTAATTGGAAATCCAATAATTGTAATGATAATTATGGGGTTGTCAGGGTATAAAAGGAGAACTGGATTTATGGCTGGATTAACTGTTGCACAGATTAGTGAATTCTCTTTGATACTTATCGCTTTGGGAGTTAGTGTTGGACATTTAAACTCAGATATCTTGTCTTTTGTAACAATTATTGGGTTGATCACAATCACGGGCTCTTGTTATATGATTATATACTCTGATTGGATATTTACAAAAATATATAAATATTTAAAAATATTTGAAAAGAAAAATGCAAAAGAAGACAAACACATAGCAGAAGAATACAATTACATAATCTTTGGATATAATAGACAAGGATATGGGGTTGGAGAATATTTAAAGAAAAAAAACAAGAAATATCTGGTGATAGATCATAATCCAGAAATCATAAGGATACTTGTAAGAGATAATATCAACCATATCTATGGGGATGCTTGTAATGTTGAGTTGTTTGATGATCTTAATTTATCTAAAGTTAAGATGGTCATTTCAACAATTAATGCGGTTTCAATAAATTTGTTTTTGGTTAAAAAGATTAAATCAATTTCTCCTAACATCCTTGTAATTGTTAGTTGCGATGAATTAGAACCTGCTCTAGAATTATACAAGATGGGTGCAGACTATGTCATTATGCCTAAATTCTTAAGCACATATGACACAAACAACCTTATACAGACCAGTGATATTGATAAAGACAAGATAATTTCTGAAAAGTTCAATCATATTGATTACTTAAAAAACCTAAGATTAAAGAAAGGAGCAAAACACTCATTATCGTTTTTAGAAACATAGATTTATTTATAAATCTATTTCTCTAAATATATATATTAAATCTTGGACAGGGAAAAAAAGACATGGGTTATACTGTTAAAGACACTTTATCAGATTTTAAAAAAATCACACAACTTAACTCTAATTGTGAAGAGTTACATGTAACTAGGGCCTTTTCAAAGAAGAACCTTACAAAAATTCTCGCAAAATGTCAAAGACTAAAGACAATAACTATTTCTAATTCCACAAACGAGAGAATCAGTAAAGCTTTAAAGGAATTTATAAAAAAGAAAGGCATTACAATAATGATTAGAAAAGAACAAGGTAGGCCAATTGATATCAAGGTTGAAAAACTACAAAAAATTTTAAGAGAATACAAAGATTATAGCTATCGCGACCTTGAAAAAAAGCTAGGCATTCCTAAAAGCAAGATACACTATTTAATCAAATACTCTAAAAGAAGAAAAATAAAAGACGGAAATAAAATCATCTATCTTAAATGATTTTATTTCAAGATGGTTTTATTTCTTTATTACTGCAGTTTCAGTAGATAAACTCTTTAAAACCTCTGTTTCAGACATATTGTTAACTACGATTCTCTTTGGTAGGTCTTTTGTAATTTTTTTAATACTTTCTTCTGTAGTTGACAATTGCTTTAAAATATGATGTGCGAAATACAGATGTGTTGTTATTTTGATAAGTGGTTGCTTGTGCAGTTAAATGAACCAAATCGCTTCGCGATTTAATGTTTATCGGGAGCCCTTATCTGCACACAAGTGTGCAGTATTACAAGCGGGCTCCCTTACTAATTAATTTGCATGTAACTGCTCATACTTTTTTTTCCTTCGTTAATATATTTTCTTACTGTTTCTGCAGTAATTTTTTCAATACTTTCGTAATAGGTATACTTGCTCCAGAAATGTCCGTTGGGATATTTTTTTTTAAATCCTGGAAAGATTGTAAAAATGTTGTATGCACTAT
>CAYXAY010000003.1:0-34716 GCA_964463155.1 uncultured archaeon
TCCTAAGACCTCTGACTTTTGTTGTGAAGGTAGGATGTCTGTTTCTTTTTATTTGGTCAACAATATCTTTTGCTATATGAAGAGTTTTTGTTTCTATTTCCTTTGTTGTCTCGGTCTCATATTTGTCAAGACCTTTGTGCTCGTGCTTTTTCCCTTTAGTTTCTTTTTTTGCAGCCATAAATAATCACTTTATCTATTCTTCAAACTCCTCATCCTCAACAACATTGTTTTCTTCACCAACAATCTCGTCTTCTTGAGAAACTATTCCTTGCTCTTCCATTTTTAGTTTTTCAAGAACCATGCGGTTTAGGTTTTTTAATAGAAACTCTTTATTTTTTTCTCCAGTTGTATGAACTAATGCATCAACAACATATGGAGTGTATTTCGCAAAGACCTTTTTCTTTTCCTTTTTCTCTTCTTCTCTTTTCTTTTCAATAATATAGATTCCAACCTTTCTTGCAACATCCATCAATGCTAGTTTTATTTCACCAACAATGTCAGGGTCATCAGAAACTGCAGATTTACCTGCTGATGTGTAAGGGATATGAACAGAGATTAGATTTACAAACACAGTAATTGGGCTAGTATCAAAATTTCCAATACCGTATCTTTTCCAATCAACTGATTCTACTGTTTTAGTTATTGAACAGCCACCGGCATCAAATAATAATGGGGCTTTGTTTGCATATCTTATGATTTCTGAAGCCCTTACTTCTTCAGTTACTACTTCTTTACCATGTGTTTTTTCAACAGAAATTAATTTTCCAGCTCTACCACCATAAGCAACTGCAGCTTCTATCTGGAAAGCATAACCGCCTTGATACACTGTTGGTTTTCTTGTAACAACTGCTAAAAATTCAGGTTCAACAATTGACTTTAATGATTTTTTAATATGTTCTTCGCCTATTGGAACAAGATTGTCTGTGCTTGGCGCAATGAATTTTGTTTGCTTAATTGCTTTTATCAAATCCTCGGCTTCTTCCCAGGTTAATGCTCTTGGGTCCTTGTTTAAATCAAAATGGACCAATGATTGAACATTGTCAACAGAAGTTTGTCCAAACCTGTCAAAGGTTGTCATCAAAAAAGAATTTATTTTTCTGGAACCTGTTGCGTGTCTTGCATAGCTTAGCATCTCATCAACTGTTAATCCTTTTGGATGAGGTTTAACAGCTGTTGGAATATTTGGAAGCTTATTAACTGTTCTTGTGTATTTTATTACTTCATTAAATGGGTCTTGGAAAGATAATATTAGGTGAGGATTTGCTATTGCTGTTCTTCTTAGATACTCGTCAACACTTGATTGTCCTTTCTTATATATTATGTCTTTGAATTTACATTTGATTGCAAGCCCTTTAAATTTGTTTTCAAGATGATGTTTGTCAGAAACCTTTGGTGTGTTTGTCTTACTATCTATTAATATCTCCATAGACACCGCTTTTCCTTTGTTTGTTCCAGAAATTATTTTTGTTGGTTTTCCTGTTGTCATTTGTGACAAAAGAATAATTCCACTAACGCCGATTCCTTGCTGTCCTCTTGTTTGAACTAATCTGTGGAATTTTGTTCCTGCAAGAAGTTTTCCCATTGCACTAGCTAATTTATCTTCTGGTATTCCTGGACCATTGTCTGTTACTGATATTTCATAATATTCTGAACCAAGTTCAGAGATGGCAACCTGGATATCAGGAAGGATGCCTGCTTCTTCACAAGCGTCTAGGGAATTAGTCACAAGCTCGTGGATAATTGTTGTCATTGTCCTTTGCTTACCGGAAAGGCCAAGCATCTGCTTGTTTTTCTTAAAGAAATCAGCTACAGAATGCTCTTTAAACTCTGTGAATAGCTGGTCTGCTCCAATTTCCTTTCTTGACTCTTCTTTTGCTTGCACTTTGGTGTTTTCTTTTACTGGCATAATTATCACATAAAAATGGTATGTTGTCGTTATATTGTATATTATATATATTATATTTATAAATATATAGTAGTAGAAAAACAAACTATTTGTGAAACTCGTGCTTTATGTCATGTAATAGCATATCCTATTCTGATAATTGCTCTTTAGGAATATCTTTGTTTTGTGTTGCTTTCTTTTGTGCGGTTAAAACATATTCTAATAATTTTTCTAAAGTGCGATGTTTGTTTTTGCGATGTTTTATAATTTCTCTAAAAGCAGTAGAGTAAGTGTGCATATCTCTTTCTATTATTGGATGTAGTTCTATAATCTGTTTTTCAAGTTCTTTTTCTATTTCTTTGATTAATTTATCATATTTTTTTATAATTTTTGAATCATTAGTATTGATGCTTGTTTTTGCTTTTGTTATATAACGAATCAATTTTGATAACTTGTACTTGTTTTTGCTTTGATTAGGATGCATACAAATTTCTCTAAAAGCAACACTATACATATGTATGTCTCTATCTACTTGCTTATTTATTATTCTATTATTAATAATTCCTTGACGTTTGCGTTTTATATTTTTAAACATAGTGCTTATTCCTTAAAATCAATGTCATCAATTGGAGTTTCTTCTGTTTCTTTATAATTTTTTAAGGACCTATTGGATTTTAGCATTCTAAAGACAGTTGTGTGCTTACAGCCACCAATGATTGCTTCTATTATTTCTTGAACCTTTACCATATCATCGGCTTTAGCAATCACAGAAACGGTTTTCCCAAAAACACTTATCTGGCAATTAAATTGTCTTTCTATCATGTTCTTTATTGAGCCCTCTCTACCAATAATTCTGCCTTTTATCTGCTCAAGACGACTTTCGTTTTTACCAATAACTTCTGGTATTGAAATTATTTCAATTGTGTAATCATCTTTAAGAATAAGAAACGCATGCTCTGGAGAAAAGCCTCTAGAGATTGCAGAAATTATTTTTTTTGCATTATAGATGTCATAGTAATTGTTCCAACCAACAATAGTTATATCCCCTGTATGGCTGTCTATTTCCAGTTTTGTTTTTGTTTTCTTTTCAATTACTCTTTTTATTTGACCATTAGGGCCAATTATTACAGGTATTCTTTGATGAGTGACTTTAATTATCTCTTCCATAAATTTCTTTTTTCTTGTTTTTGATGTCTTCTAAAAACTTTTTAGGAGTTGTGTTTTTTTCTGGAAATCTTTTTGTTAGGAATTCTGTAATGTTTAGAATGTCTCTTTTTAAAAACTCTTTTGCTTTTGGATGGTTTTGCAAAACCGCTTGGCCAACATCAATTATGGTAATCTTTTGTGTTTTTGGATTAATCAAGATATTGAATGCAGAAAAGTCTGCATGAACTAGCCTTGCACCATAAAGCATTTTTGAATAGTTGTCAACTATTTGCTGATAGACGGTGTCAAAATCAAAATCTATTTTTGTAAGTTGGGGATGAGGGATGTTATCTTTACCAATAAAGGACATTATTAGAATGTTTTTTTCTCTTGCTATAGGAACAGGAACAACTACTCCGTTGTTAAGAGCCAGAGTAAGGTTTTTGTATTCTTTACTTGCCCATATCAAGATTGTGTCTCTTTTGTCTTTTTTTAAATATTTAAATCTGTAGTCCCCCTTTATATATTTGTTCATGTTTTTGAATTTACTTGTTTCTATCTTGTAAATCTTAGCAACAAGAGAAGTGTCTCCTAGGTGACCTAAGAAAGTAACTGCCTCTTTTCCTGATGAGATTGGAGAATCTATTGAATCAAAAATGTGGTTGTTTGATAACTTAAATAATGCTTCGTGTGTCTGTGCATCAAAAACATAATTTTCTATTCTTTTTGTGTCTAACATAATTATCTAAAATAAGAGAAGATAATTTATTCTTTATCTTCAATATTCTCTTCTTCTGTTTCTTCTTTAACAGTTTCGTCTTTTGTTTTTAGAATTTCTCTTGGAATATTACTGACTTCATCGTGAGTGTACTCATAAAGCTTTGTTAGTTCGCCTTTTCTTTCAAGATAATTCTTTTGAAAACCTTGATATCTCCAAATAACATCTGCTTTTCTTGGCTGGAAATCCCATAGTTTTACAATCACTATGTCATTTGCCTTTAGCCAGACGTGCTTGAAAAGTTTTCCAGGAATTCTGCACATTCGGTCTTGGTCGTCTTCACAAGCAATCTTGACTTGGTTTGAACCCATCAATTGTATGACTTTTCCATACATTTCTAATTCTTTTCTAAATGGGGTTCTTATTTTTCTGAAAGCATTTGGGTCTTGTTCTGCTACCCTTTGTTGCTTGTTAAAATATGCGGGCTTGTGTGCTCCTGTTGTTGGCTTGTTAAATTTCATTTATTTTCTTTCTCCTTATTTTATTTTAAATTTATTAAAACCGTTTTTCGTTATTTTGATTATTGCTTCTAATGCCTTTTTCTCTTCTTCTGAAATATTGCTTGGTTTTATTTCTCTTTCATTTATTAATTCTAATTGCAACTCTAATAATTTTAATTTTGCTTCGTATGTCTTTTTGCCGTAATATTCTTCTTTTTTAAATATTCTATTAACCATTGCTTCTATTTGTTTATTAAAGTCATTGAATGCCTCAGATCTTTTTTGTTGCTTGAATTGTGTAATTTCTATGCCTCTTTGGTGTTTTGAAAATTGCTTTGGTTTTTTCGGTGCCGTAGATCATCACATTTTATATATTTGTGTGTGAGATATTTTATTTATTTTAATTATGTGGGTCTTTGTAATTATGTTTTTTTCTAATAGTTTTTTACAAATCTTGTTCCCAAAAATGTTGGCACAATCACAAGTGTCTAGATTTTTAAATAAATCCTTTTCTGTAATTGGTTTATCTCCATAAAAAGACTTAGAGAGATGTATTTCAAAATCTTTAGTTTTTATTTTAGTATCTAATAATTCTTTATCACAACAAGCAAATATTTTTTTATCCAAAAGATTATGAACTTTTCCAATCATCTATCTATCTCCTTATAGCTTTGGGAGGGGGGTTACTGCTCCGCAAGCTGTGCATCTTAATATCTTGATGTTGTTTTTTGTTGATATTTGTGTGTCTGGTTTTTTACATGCAGAACACAAGACATAAGTATTAATAAACTTGTCAAGCATGTTATTGATCTTGTTGTTATCAAAGGTTCCGTTTAGAACCAATGATTGGTTGTTAACTATTGTTGAAGAAGTGCTGATTTCCTTCATAACAAACTTGTAAAGTAAATCTGTTTCTCTGTTTAGGTCTTTACTAATCTTTACAAAGTTTTTCCAGATAGTTTGCTTTCCTTGAATCATTGATTGAGCTCTTGGTATCTCAAATCTTGTGCCTTCTTTTGCCTTTGAAGACAAGGACATATATAGTCTGTCAAGTAGCATATTATAGTCTAAATCTATTTTTTCAGTACCTTTTTCTTTTGCTTTTACCATATATATAATATAGCATAAATGCTTTTATAAAGCTATTTAGTTAAGACAACAAATCTGTTTTTAATTGTTAGCATAATAGAAATATATGTGTCAAAAAAAAATAAACGCTTGGTTTCTGAATTGTTTAAACCAGGAAAAATCGCAATATATGTTTTTGTGGTTGTTATTTCTTTGATTATTGGTTTTGCAATTTTGAGTTTTGTTTATAGTTTTAATAAAGGATACAAATACAAAGATGAAGCTATTGTTAATTGTATTGCCACTTGTAAAGAAAAGATAGGGAAAGGAGAAATGATGGCTTCTGGTCCTTGCATCTCTAATTCTGTTGCTCCTGATTGGGTTTGTGATTCTATTAGTGTTCCTAGAAATAAGTTTGTTGATAACCAATCGGAAAACCAATGTGAGGCATATAGGGATGGAACAAATAAACATTTTGTAGAAGTTAGCACAACTTGTGAGTTTATTAGGGCCCATTAAAATATTATTAATGTTAGCATAATGACTATTATCATTAATACAACTTGTATTGGAAGAGCAGGAAGCGCCTTTACTTTTTTTCTGTATCTGTCAAGTATGTAAAAGGTTATTGCAAGACCTGCAATTGATGCTATCCAGATAAGTGTTACTGGAATTATGGTTGTTGTGATTGTGTGCTTTTTTATCAGTATTGAAAAAAGACTTGAAGACACAACTGCAGGAATCACCAGATCTCCGCCTCCAAGCTTGTATTCTCTTTTCTTGCTTGGAAGAACAAAGATTAGAGATATTTTCTTTTTTATAATCATTTGGGCAAGAGTTACCATGTGCTTTGTGTAGAACACTGCTACGATATCATAGATTGCAAGAAGAATCAAAAGAGCAATGACTGGGATTATTCCAAGACCGAGCCCCATTATTGTTCCTGCTCCAGATATTGCGATTGCAAGAAGGGTATTGTTGTACCATTTTGTGTAGCTGTTTTCTTTTTTTAAAAAATATTTAAGCATTAAAAGATAGATTGTGGAGATGTATGCAAGAACTACTGGAAGAACTATTGAAAAGACCAGAGATATTCCTGTAAATAACGCTAAAAACTCAACAATAAACAAATAGTTTTGTGATTTGAATATTTTTCTTAAAACTATTATTGCGGTTGTAAAGAAAATTATGTAGCCTACAATGAATAGGGCGTTCCATATGCTATTTGGGTTTTTGCTAACAATTGATAGTTGTAGGTTTTGCGGTAGAAAATAAATGGTGATAACTATACATAGTATTTGAACAAATAAAAATAATAACAGAAAAGAAACTATAAAGTTCTTATCCTTTAATGCGTTGTCCATGGTTTTTTGTCCTTTACAGAGATGTGTTATCCACAGGTTTTAAATAACCATTCTTTGGCTCGTAAAGCTCACCTGATTTTTTTAGCTTTGATATGGCATCCATTAACTTGTCTCTTCCTATATTTTGCTTTTCCATAGTATCTATTATGTTTGATAATGTCACTGGGTTTCCGTCTGATGTCAGATCTTTAATGATGTTTAGTACTCTTTTAATAAATTGCCTTTCGCTTGTTGAGGTTCCTGTTGTTATTATGTCAATGTCAATTTTTCCGGTCTCAAGGTCTATTGCTGTTTGTTCAAGAGAAATCTTAAAGATTCTTATTGCTCTTTGGGCGTCTTCAAGCTCTATTTCGTGTTTTAGTCTTACTTTTGCGCTTGCCTCTGATAATCTTATTAAACCTTCAAGCTGTCTTGGCGTTGCTCCAAAGCTTTCTGATTTTCTTCCAAGATCTCTTAAGTCAATGTAATAGTTTAGGATTTTTTCAGAAGCGTCTTTGCTTAGTTTTGGTCTTATCTGTTGACGAGCATAGGCAACATATTTCTTAAAGACATTTGGGTCAATCTTTGGAAGAACTGTGTCTTGGATTTTTTCCATTTCTTCTTTTGTTAGTTCTCCTTCGGGAGCCGCTAATTTTTGTGCTGCTTCTTGGACATCAATTATGTGTTTTCCAAGCTCTATATCAAGATTTCTATTAAGAACATCTCTAATAATGAAATATAAATCAAATCTTGAAAGAAGAGAGAATGGTAAATCTATTTGCTCTATTGGGTTTTTGTATTTATCAAATCTGTTTAGTTTTGGATTTGCTGCTGCAAGAATAGATGTGTCTGCTCTAAACTTTGCATAAAGCCCAGCTTTAGAAACAGAAACTGTTGCTTGAGCCATTGCTTCATGAAGAGTGCTTCTATCTTCTGTCTCCATCTTATCAAACTCATCAATCATTGCTATTCCACCAGAAGCTAAAATTACTGCTCCTGCTTTTAATGTCCAGCCGCCTTCTCCAAAATCATCTTTTACTGCTGAGACTGTTAAACCTGCTCCACTTGCGCTTTTTCCTGAAACAAAGATTGATTTTGGTGCAATTGTTGCTGCGTTTCTTAAAAGTTCGGACTTTCCGGTTGATGGGTCACCGACTAGAAGGATGTGAATGTTCCCTCTAAACTCCTGCTTTTGAACTTTCTTTTTTACGCCACCAAACATTTGAAGAGTAATTGCTTCTTTAACAACTTCGTGACCGTAGATTTTTGGAGCAATTGACTGGGCTAATAATTCGTAGATGTCTTCCTTTTTTGAAAGCTGTTTGATTTCATCTACTTCATCAGGAGAGATATCAAGCTCTTCAAACTCTTGGTCGACTTTTTCAACATGGTTTGCTATCATGTATTTGTTAAACATGTTTGTGTCTTTTTGCGGTTTTAGTTTTACAATGCCAGTCACTATTATTTTGTCACCTGCCGAACATGAATTAACAAGGTCATCAGAGATATATACTTCAACATGGTTTGCTTGCTCGCTACCCTTTAAATTTTCAATTGGTTCTTGGATTTCTATTTTTTGATAATCTATGAATTTGCTTTGCTCCAAGTCTAAATCAAACTCCCTTGATTTACAATCACACATTGCTGGTTTTGTTAATTGTTGTGTTGTTTGCTTGATGTTGTAGCTGTTCTGGCATTTTCTACAAACAAAATGCGCTTCAATCATCTTTTGTAGTCTTTCTGTAATTTGTCTTATCATTCCTTCTGCTGAGATTAATGATGTTAGGTGCTTGGAACCAATGTCTCTTATCTCTACTCTGTATTCCTCAGGGAGATTAAAAAATCTAATGTGCGGCTCAAACTTTTGATCTGTTTGTTCAAGGATACCAACATCAATCTTTCTTAGAGCAGCAGTTGCTGCTTCAATAATTAGGTTTGGGTTTTCAATTAATCTTTCTGCTATGTTTAAATCAAAAGCTTCAAGTTTTTTGTAATCTATATCTTGGCTTTTCTTTTCTGGATAATTAGATGCTAGGATTTCAATTTCTCTTTTGTAAACGGCATTAAGAAACTCTTCAAAAATAGAAATGTATTCGTCAAGTGCAAGATTGGTTGATTCGGTTGTTATCTGATCTAGTTCATCAAAATCAAATTCACTCATTTTTTGCACCTTTATATTATATTTGCATCAAAGTAGTTATATGGTTGCTTATTTAGGTTTTCTTGTAATTACGCATAAAAACTAACAAAATCAATACAGGAAGTAAGGGGGATTTATTCTAAATCTAGACTATTTGCCATAAACTCCAGCTGGTTGGAGAAACCATTTATCTTTGCCTTGCCAACAACTATTGCTTTTTTTCCAAGAAGCTTTCCTTCTGCTTTTGAAAAGATTTTGTTTTTGTCTTCTTCTGTCAGGTCTTTTTTTAGGTATTCTTTTTTAATATCATAAACTGATTCAAGAAGCTGATTGAATAATGTTACTCTTATTACTCCTGTTCCGTCATCTAGGTTTATTGAAGAAAAGATGTTTATTTTTGGGTCTACTTGCTTGTTACAGCTTTCACAAATGAACTCGTTGTTTATAAAGAACACTTTTTCTTTACAGTCTGGGCATTTAAAAGACCTTAGTCCTCCTTTCTTGTTTATCTCAAGAACTGTTCCTGTAATCTTATAGTTGTTGTTGTTTTCAAGATTGATTATTTTTTCCTCTTTTATATCTTGGTTTGTTATTTCTACAATTGATGGTATCTTAAATTTTGTTTTTGGGTTTTTTGTTATTGTTGAATTCCAGTTGACATAGGCCTCTAAATCATAAAGCCCATCTTTTATTGTAATGTCGCTAAGTCTTACAAGATCTCCTTTTTTATAGTTTTTAGAAATCTCTTGAGCCCAGGCGTCAAATGCAGTGCATCTTAAGTATTTTATGCCATCTGATATTTCAAAATTTATTGCTTGTCTTTCCTTGTCTTCTCTTTTAAAGGTTTTAATAGGATAGATGTTTGTTATTCTTCCAATAACATCTATTGGCTGTCCAGGGTTTTCATTAATCTCTGAAATCTTAAGTATTGTTTCTTTTAGTTTTGTAACATTTATTCCTTCAGGGTCTTTTATTATTTGTCCGCCTTGTCTTAAAGACAATTCTATTTTTTCATTGTATTGATTGACTGCTGCGTCTTTTATCAGAACTAAATCGTTCTTTTCAAAGCCTTGCTCAGGTATTAGTTCTGCTTTGTCTTGCCATAAGTTTAATTTTATTAAACCTGTTTCATCAGAAAGATAAAGACTTTGTATCTTTCCTTCAGTTCCGTCCTTTGTTTTGTATTTTTTTACTGGAGGTATTGATTTTATTCTTGCATAAAGTGATACTGAATCAATAGAAGGATTGATTTCAGAAATCTTTGTTATTGAGCTGGTTTTTGACTTGAGGTCAAGATTTACTCCAAGTTGCTTAGAAAGGAGAATGTTTGCTCCAACATCGCTTAAGAGGCCTTGGTACTTGTCCTTTATCTCCTCAAGCTTTTGATTAAGCTCATCATCGCTTAGCCCGCTTTGAGTTTTAATAATAGAATAAATTTGTTCGCTAGTAAGTTGCATAATCTTTCACCTAATATGTATTTAGGAAGCCAATATATTAAAAAGTTACCTAGAGTGGCTGTTAAATAACAAGACATCATTAAATTTTCTTAATCATCTCTTCTAATTTTAAATAAACTTCTTTTCTTTCTTCATTTAAATAACAAACGCGTCTAATTGCAGACTGTTTTGGCATTGTAAAAATATAGTTTAATTTAAGTCTGCTGTCTTTGAATAGTCCGTCTTTTTTTGGTAATAAAATCCCTTTCATTTGCAAATTGCTAGTTATTCCTATTAACACAATATCATTAAAATCAGAAAATACTATAAGTGCGGGATGTATTTTAGATTCGGAGTTATCAATAAATGTAAAATTTACAAGAACTACTTCTCCTGCTTTAAATGCCATTTCTCTCATTCTTCATCTTCTTTGTTGTCCCAAAGTTCTTTTAGCTTTATCTTTTGAGCATTCATCATTAGTTTAAAATAATCGTCTTTTGCGGATTTTGATTTCAATAGATTAGAAATTACATCGTCAAATGACTGTCTAGGATGCATTTTTAATTTTTTTAAATTATTTACAACGGTTTTTGACAACTGGACAGTTGTATATTCGTTCATGTTATAACCCCCTATAAGTAATTATAGTTAGTTATATTAAGCCCCTCTTTTTAATTACATAAATATATTATAACCCTCATTTGATATCTGTTTTTCGGGAGGGTGGCTGTCCAGTGTGAAAAGAAAGCTATTTAAATAGTATTTTTATATTTTTTTATTATATGGAGGTATAAATATGTCAGTTCTTATTATAGTTTTAGTGTCAATAGTCGTATTGCTTATCATAGGTTATTTTTGGGTGAAATTTGCAAAAAGCGGTTTTGGAAAAGGCAAGATGGAAATAGTTATTGGAAAAACAAATTATAATTCTGGAGAAACAATAACTGGTAAAATAATAATTACTGCAAAGAAAAACTTTGTTGCAAAAACACTAACTGCAGACCTTACTTGTAAAAGACAAACAACAAGCAATAGTAATGGTAAAACAAGTAGCAGTTCTGATTTGGTTTTTAAAAAAACTGCAGAGATTGCTAAAAACCTTTCTTTCTTGGCAGGAGAAACCAAAGAGTTTGATTTTAAGATAGATATACCTGATGATGCTTTTATTAAGACAACAACAAATAAAACACTTAATATGGCTCTAGGAATCTTGACAAAACAACATAACAAATTATCTTGGAAACTTGATGGTAAAGCAGAGATAAGTAGCTTGATTAAAGTGTCTGAAACAAAAAAAATATACGTTAATTAGATATTAATATAAATATAAGGCACAATAAATATTTAGCAATAATTGATAACCATGGCAAAAGTAAAATTCATGTCTTTTAAGGTTGAAGAACATCTACAAAAAGAAGCAGCTAAAAACAAAGAATTAAGGTTAGCAAAGAACAAAAATAATTATCAAAGAATAGTTAAATCATTGATACATGATATTATTGATGAAATTGATGTTATTTTTGAAAATACAGAAAGAAGAAAACCTACTGGTGTTGAGAAAAACAGATTGTCTGAATTAAGAGTAAGGGGTTTAGAGATTATTGATAAAATTAAAAAAACAAAAATATTAACAACCATTGAAAAAGAAGAATTGATATATTGGATATCACAAAGGGTTGTAAGACCTATAGAAAACGGAAAATAGATAAAAAATGAAGATAGGAAACTACACTGTTGGAGATCATCTTGTAGATACTGAGGGCGGAAAGAAAAAGCTTATCTTTGACTGTAGACATTGTGTTTATGGAACTTCTATTTCTGATGACCCTAGATGTAGATATCATGTCATGAAGACACTTGAGACTGTTGAAGCAGACGAAGTAATCTTAGCTGAAGTCTATGAAAGAGTTTATTCTCAAAAACAGGTTTCTTTTCTTAAAGATGTGGTAGATTTGCTTCTTGATTTTGAGAATAGGGCTGTTTGGGTGTCCTCTCATCTTGGTATTGAGGATATGGATTGTGATGAGTGTTATCCTCAAAGACACAATAATATTATTAGGTTTGCAAGAGATCTTCTTGCTTATGATCCTATTGCTTCTTATATTTCACTAGTTAAAGAAATAGAAAACACAAGAAGCAGAGGAGAAGAACAGATTGGAAGGGCTTGCGAAAAATGTTTTAAGGCGAATTTAAAACATTTGTTGTCATTAAAGGAACAATATGAGAGAACTGAGTTTATTGGGATATTAAAACCGATACTTACAAAAGTAAAAGACTTTAATGACCTTACCGAGGTTTACAAGACCTTGTTTGAAGCGCAGATAAAGCCTGCGTTTATTGGTTCACAACTACTTAGAAGCGATGCTGAGAAATTTGAGCTTGTTGATGAGTATCAGGTTCTTACTACTAATGTCCAAATATTTAAGCATCCTGAAAGGATTGAATATATCTACAATATCAATCCTCCAGAGTATACTTTGTCACCAGACCATTATTTTGTTTTATCAAAAACAAAAGAAACTGTTGCAAACTACCAGCCAGGAAAAGTAACATTAACTTCTGGAGCAGGAACAAGAAAATATTTTCAAAGGATTTATCAAAGCACTATTGCAGATGTTGCAAGAAAGTACGGGATATCTTTGGGACCAGATGATATTATTTCTCTTTCAGAGATTGTGACCAGATACACTATTGGTTATGGGATACTTGAGATGGTGTTATCTGACAGAAACCTAACAGATGTTTTTATTGACTCTCCAATTGGGGGAAAACCAATCTATGTCTCTCATAGTAAATATGGACAATGCCAGACAAACATTCTTTATACTGACAAAGAAGCAGAATCCTTTGTAGGAAAAATGAGAGCAATGTCTGGACGTCCTTTTGATGATGCTCATCCAATTTTGGATTATGATTTGCCTGATCTTAATACTAGAGTTGCAGCTATTGGAAGACCTCTAGCAACTGATGGCACTGCTTTTGCATTTAGATTACATAAAGATACTCCTTGGACATTGCCTCAGTTGATTGCTGTTAAGTCTTTATCGCCACTAGCTGCAGGGATGTTGTCTTTCTTTATTGATAATAGTTCAACAATACTTGTGGCAGGTTCTAGAGGTGCAGGAAAGACATCACTAATGACTGCTTTAATACAAGAGATACTTCAAAATAAAAGAATAATTGCTCAGGAAGACACGCTTGAACTTCCTGTTATGTATTTTAAGGATATAGGTTTTAATATTCAAAGACTAAAAACTAAATCCGCAATTGGTTCTAATGAAGAGTCTACTGAAGTTAAGCCAGAAGACGCACTTAGAACGGCTTTAAGACTTGGAGACTCTGCTATCATTGTTGGAGAAGTCAGAAGTGTTGAAGCTAAAGTACTTTATGAAGCTATGAGAATTGGTGCAGCGGGAAATGTTGTTATGGGAACAATACATGCTGATTCTGCTTATGCTGTTTGGGACAGAGTTGTTAATGATCTTGGAGTTCCAACAACCTCCTTTAAGGCAACAGACTTAGTAGTAGTCACAAAACCAATTAGATTTAAGGGCTCATTAAAGAGTTATAGAAGAGTGGTTCAAATTACTGAAGTAAAGAAACACTGGAACACCGACCCTGACGCAGAGGGTGGACTAATTGATCTTATGACTTATGATGCTAGTAAGGACGCATTGATATTAAATGAAGATGCAATCAAGGACTCTGATCTTTTTACAAAAATCTCAACCTTGTCAGGTTTATCAATTGAAGAGATTTGGGATTATATTAAGCTACTTGCAGATGAGAAAGAATATCAGGTTAGTTTGTCAAGAGAACTTAAATGCCCTGAGATTTTGGAAGCAGAGAACACCCTTGCAGCTCATAATAAACTACTTTTAATCAAGGAAGAATGGATAGAAGAGCATGGCAAGATTGATTTTAAGACAGTTTTGGATGATTGGAAAAAATGGGTAAAAGAAGACTTTGCTCCAAGAATAGTAAAAAGAATAAAAGACAATAAAGGAAAAGAAGAATAAAATCAATTCTTCTTTTTAGTTCTATATTTTATCTTTGGTTTTTTAGATTTTAATTGTTTCTTTTTTATTATTTCTCTATCCCATAGTTCTGCTCTAGTTTTAGGCATCTTGCCTTTAACTTTTACTGGATTATTTAAACATTCTTCTAATATTTTTTGTTTTTCTTCTAGTTTCTTCTTTTCTGAGAAATAATTGTCTGATGTTATTACTGATTCGCCTATTGCTTTTTCTAGTTCTTTTCTTGCATTTCCTGCAATTGTCCCTCCTTTCTTTGTGACATTCTCTGTTGGAATAAAACCTTTTGGATTATCTACTTTTGAAATTTCGGTTGTTGAAACTTCTGCAAGCATATTTAGAACTAACTCTGTGTTAGTCATATTGTCTCTTAAGTTTTCTTTTTTTAAACCTTTTAGATCTTTATATTCTCTTATGTTTCTATCTGACCAGGCTTTTGTTAAGGTGTTTGTTAAGGATGCAAAATCTGATGGTTTGTCCATACCGCTTCTTTGCCATTCATCAGTTAGTTCTTTTCTTATCTCTATTGATCTTAGTCTTTGGTTAATCCATTCTTTTGAGTATCCTTTTTTTAGATAAGTTTGTAAGGCTCTGGTTATTGCTAGTTCTGGATCGTAATTCTCTTCAATTCTTTGGTATCCCACTCTTGCAAGCCATAGCTTGAAAGGTTCCGCTTTTTTTGAAGGAATTGATTGAATTATTCTAAACATTCCTTCAAGATTAGCACAGTCGGTTTTGTAATACTTACCATCAGAAGACTGTAATTTCAGTTGTACGCAATTTGTGTACAACTCAACATCATTTTCTAATTCTCTAGCTTTTAACATATTCCAGTAGTTACGGGGGTTTTCACTATTTGTTAATGCGCCCACCACATCAACTACTGAAAACTACCAATCTTCTTCATGCCATATCCTTCTAATATTTTTATTTTCAAAAATCGCAATTCCGTTTTTTTCAACCACACAAATCACCAAATATACGCTTATATCTGGAGGTTTATAAGACTTTGGAGGGTAGGTGTCCAATGCGAAAATAAGATGTTTGGGTTTTTGAGTATACTATATTTTATCTATAAAATCATTTAGTTCTCTTAGTAAACCAGAAAATAGTTGTCTTTTTGATTTTGGGATATAGTGATTTATTGAATTTTCTAAATATCTTAATTGTGTTTTGTCATTTAATAGTTGAGTCATCTTGTTTTTTGATTGCGTTATTAGGTCGCTGTTGTTTTCTTTATTAAATTCTTTAATTATTGTGTTTAGTGTATTTTTATTATACTCTAATTGTAATAGGAAATATAAATCATAGCTGTCTTTACCGTCTGTTCTGTTTACAAAAGCATATAGCTTTTGTAGAATAAATTCTTCTAAGATATATGTAAGATATTGTGTGGTTTTATGAGGCACAAAACCAAAATCTACTATTTTTGTTGTTGTTTTTGCATTTGTATTTTTGCTGATAATTTTAAACTCTAATTTTATCTTGTCTTTTTGTAGGCCTTGGAAAAAAATATCAAATCTTATTGTTTCATTCATTATTCTTGGTTTTTCTATTTGATATTCTGGCAATAGTTTTTTTAGTTTTTCATATAGTTCTGCTTTTATTACGTTTATGTTTTTATTAGAATATATATCAAAGTCTATGTCTTCAGAAAATCGTCTTTCTTCTTTTTTTAGATAGACTCTGTTTATCCCTGTTCCGCCTTTTAATACTATATTTAGTTTGTTTTCTAGTTTTTCAAATATTTTGGATATTTCTAAGTCTTTTAAAATATAGTTAATAGATAGTTCGTTAGTTAATGCAAGTTTTCTTATATTTGTCATATCCATTATTTACCACCAAGAAAGTATTTCCTTTTCTCCAAGATTGTCTTGGAGCAACCATTTTGATATATATATTGATTTGCTGTTGGTGTTTATTAACTTTACTTTTGATTTTTTTTTAGAATTGAAATAAAACAGTATGTTTTTTGGGATTTTACAATTTGTCTTGGTTTTTAGCAATTCCAGTATGTAGCCGGTTATTTGAAATTGTCTTGCTGTTGCGTATTTGTCGTATATTTGTTTTAGTTTATTCCAGTCAATTATTTCTGCGCTATCAAAGATTGCTTTTGATAGTACGCAATAACTTCCGCAATACTGCGGCTTATAAAAACAATCAAAGATTGTTTTTTCTAAATTAGAAACAAAGACTCCGTCTTTAAGCAAATAATCAGAATATTTGTTTTTTAGATTTATGTATTTAAATACGAAATTTCCTTCATATATTGTTTTTGATTTGTTTGTGGTAGAGATAAATATTGTTGTTGGTTCATAGTCTATAAGATTATAGTATCTTAATGCTGAGAGAAAGGATATGTAGCCAGGATATATAGATAATGCGTTTTTGTATAGTTCTAGGTTTGTTTTTGCAATAGTTAATGCGTATACGCCTTTTTTTAGGGATATTATGCGCCCTTTGTCCTTTAGTGATTTTAGTAACTCATTGATTCTTTGTCTTGTAAAGTTTGGAAACATCTCTGATATTTGTTTTGTGGTTATTGCTAAAGGTGTGTCTTTTATGATCTCAAATATCATTTGCTCTTGTTTAGTCAAATAGTTTTTAGTTTCCATATAATATAATTATAGTACATTTTCTTTAAAAAATTAACTATTTGTGTTTTTAGAAAGTAAACTATCATAAATTAGTTATAGCAGGTTGACAAAAGAGGCATTCAAATATTTATAGGGGTTATCTAATTATAAATTGTCTGATAGCAAGAAGAAAATTTAGAAATTAAAAGAAAAAGAAAAGAAAAATTGTAAGTTATTTATGTTGTTTTACAATCAATATAAAAAACCAAATAAAAATAAAGGAATTTTATTATATTCACAAACTAAACTATCAACTACAAAATAATCCGCTTTTTGTGTAGTTTTCTTGTTTTCCCCACCTATTTCAAAAATTTTATTGCCAATAATAAAATCAGCAGATTTTGTTTTTCCGGTCTTAATGTAACATTCTGCATTAGCAGAATATACAAAGAAGTCTTCCCTTAAAGCGCCGAGATTTGGTGTTTTATTTAGTGTGTGATTAAAAAAATATCTAAATGGTAAATTAAGAAATATTTTTGGATCGGTTCGTATTAATGGATATCCTGAATTACAAGATTTTAGTTGTTTAAGTATATTGATTTTTTCTAAATCCCCAATAATAGAAATGATTGTGTTTCTACTTACGCGGTTTATTGATTTAGACAAATTAGAATAATTCATTTCAAAAGGAGAAGAGGTTGCTAATAAATATAAAATATTATAAATATCTGTTTCTACTTTCGGATTAATGGATCTTAAATTACTAATATCAGAGTATATTATTTTTTTAAACACATTATCTATTGATTTATAAAATTCAGATAGATCTTTACTTTTATTATATAAGAAACCCCCAAATTTATAATATTCTTGATAATGGGTATAATACCTAGAGTAGTTATTTACTAATTCTTTTCGCGTTTTATAATCTAATATCTCTTCTAGTCTTATTTTCCTTATATCTTGATCATACATTATGTTTATGTATTCTCTTAAAGAAGCTTGCTTTAATTCATATAATAAAACCCTTCTAGATAAATCCACTCCGCTTAGTATGTTTAAAGAAGAAGAGCTTGTAAAATATATTTTTATTTTATTTTCGTCATATATGTTTTTTAGGTGCTGTTGCCAATTTTCTTTGTAGGCAATTTCATCTATAAATATATATTTGTATTCTTTTTTTATTAAAAATTTGAGTATATCATAGAGGTTATATTTAGATAAATATATGGAATCTGCAGAAAAATATATTGCTTCTTTTTTTTTATCAAATAATTGTAATAATAAAGTGGTTTTTCCTATTCCTCTAAGTCCAGTAACGCCTATAAAATAATCTGAATTATAGTTTATTAGTTCTTCATAAAGATATCTTGTTTTTGGATAATTTTTTATTTGCTCTTTTTTATTTTGGCTTTCCAAAAGCATTTTAGAAAATATTACTTCATTCATTAGTTTTCACATATATATATGAACGCAAACAGTTATAAATTGGTCAGCAGATTGACAAAAATGGCGTCCTTTTTGTCAACCTGTTGACAACGGGGCATTCAAATATTTATATGGGTCATCTAATTATAAATAGTCTGATAGAAAGGATATTGCGCGTGAACTCATGACAACCAAGATATTTAAAACAATTCATAGATACAACTATAAAAAACTAAGTGGCTGTTCAAGCATAACTAAAAATGCACTTACTGGTATTGCTAATGTGTTGTTTTTTTCTAATTCTGTTAAATTTTGTGCATATCTTGTAAGAAGCAAATGCTCTAAATTTTCATTAATTTTATTTGGAGCAATAATATTTGCTCTGTATTTTACTTCTATTGCTTTGTTATATATTATGAAATCGGTTTCTTTATTATTTTCAAACACATATTTTAAATTATAGGAATATATGTTGTGTAAATGGCCGGCAACTACATTTTCAACTAAAGTCCCTTTTGTACTTTCATTCAATATATAATTTGTAGATTCCATAAATGGATCTAAATTAGAATAGTGTGCATTTATTGAATGTATTATGAAGGGATCTTTAAAATAGAATTTTTTCAATCTATCTGTTTGTTTTTCTTTAACTTCAAATAACAGCAATAATTCATCTAAATTAAACAAGTATTCTTTTATTGTGTTTATTGGTAGGTTTGATTTTTGAGAAATTGTAGTGTATTTTAATGAATTAGATGTGCTTTTGTTTAAAACAGATAATATTGCTATTGCTTTTTGTTTATCTAATTTTTCAAAAATCTTTTGAATTAAATCCTCGTAGTAATTTTTTGTAATTGTGTTGTTTGTAAAATATGAATTTATTGTTTCTGGAAATCCACCAGTTAATAAATATATGTCAAAGTATTTTTCTATTTCTACGGTGTGTGCCTCTAATAGCAGGTATTTTTTTTTAATCATTTCATTGTATTCCTTAGGAGAAGACGTGTTTTCTAATATTAACTGATGTAGTTTTGGGTTTTTATTTTTTGTAATGGTTAGTAAAAACTGTCTAAAGGTTAATGGGGCCATTATTTTTTGTTCTTCAGATCTGCCTATTAATTTTTGTTTACATCTTTCAATTGCTCTGGGGTCTGAGCCAGTAACAAAAACGGTTGTTTCTTTTAATATATTCAAGTCACACATTGATTTTAAAAAAGAACAATTGTCTTTTAGGTTTTGTATTTCATCTAATAATATTATTGAGTTTTTTTTTATATTTATAAAGCCGTCTATTTCTCTTATTAGTTCATTTGGTTTTGTAGTTATAAATGCATCTAGATTAAGGTATAGTGCTCTGTCTTTATAGGTATTTGCGATTTGTTTTAGATATATGGTTTTACCTACTCTTCTTGGTCCTTTTATTAGGTATAGTTTTCCTTGTTCTATTGGTAAAGCAATTCGTTCTATATTGATTGTTGATTTTTTTATATTTGATAAATCCGCATCCTCTAGTTCCCCCCACCAAGGGTTTTGTTGAATTATTTTGTTTCTTTCCATATATAGTATATTACATAACTCATATATAAATATTTCTAATTATCGTTTATTTTTTAGGTGTTATTTGTAAAATAACAACTAAATTAGTTAGTTTAATTAAATAATATTCAAATATTTATATCTATCATTTAATTATAAATAGTCTGATAGAAAGAAAAAAATTAAAAAATAAGAAAAAGAAAATTGTAAGTTATTGCTTACAATTTTTTGGACGATTTTACATTGATCTGATTGCAGCTATTAACTCTTTAGCAGCTGTTTCTGTATCAGTGGCAGTCCAACCCGCAACATAGATGTTACCGTTAGCATGCATACCCATTACATAATCTCCTGATTGAGTTAAGTAACTCTCAGTTATGCCAAGAGCCAATGTATTAACGATATGCCCACCTACAACAATCCTAGTGCCTGTTACATTAGCAGTATCTAACCTTACCAATGTATTTGGATCCCAAGTAGCTGGAACTTGTGTTGTATATGTTCGTGTTGCGGCTGGTGTTCCGCCTGGTGTTCCGCCTGGTGTTGAAATTTCTCCTTTACCAACGAATATTTTACCATACAATTGATCCTCAGGAACTGTTACAGTTAATGTTTCACCATCAACTTCTACCTTTGTACCAAAAATTGTGTATCCGAAACTTAAATCGTCGGATTCTTCTTGGTTTAAGTTGAAACTTGTAGCAACTACTTGATCTAATCCTGCATCATATGCTGAATCATCAGTATCTACAAGACCACCAGTGTATGCGTCGATATATGCTGTTACATTTTCGTCTGAATCGTTTATTCTTAATGCAAACATTGATTTTAGGTCTGTATCTGTTACTGTTGTAGCGCTAGAATTAGTCATACCTACATAACCCGTAGCATTTGCATCATTTGTTTGGATGTTATAAAATATATTTCCAACAGTCCATGATTGACCAGTATCTAAAGTGTCTGTTGCATTCGAATCTAAGGCTATAGCTAATTCTGTAATTTTATTCTGGGTGTTTTCTCTCAGATATACACCATAAGCTATTTTCCTGCTTTCGTTTTTATATAATGGTATTGTTATTGGGACAAATCCTGTAAAACTACTTGCATTACTTTCTGATGAGTTACCATCGAAATAGAATTTTTCCTGTGCTCCCGCTGTTGATATCGACTTCCATGACCAATTATCAGCATTGTCTTTTGATAAAAACTTACCATCTTCATCTTCTAATTGAACTGTGAAATACCCTGATTCATTTGCGGCAGGCTGATTTAAATCATCAGTTGTGTTGAAGTCAAAGTATAAACTTTTACCATCAATTTCTTGTGTGGTAGTATAGTTGTCTCCGGTTTCGTATGTTCCGTCTTCGTATTCGTAAATGAATATTTTGTGGTCTTTATCTGATGCGTCAGTATATGATAGATATCCGTCTTCAACAATTATTTCTTTCTCAGATTCATCACTTAAACCAAGGAAACTTATTTTTGCAAAATTGTAAGGTAATGATATTTCGTTTCCTCTTCGTAATGCATCATCATCTTTATAACGTATATCTTGATCGTGGTTGTATAAACTTATGGTTGTTATTGTGTCTCCTTGGGAATAAGTTGTGCCATTAAATTCTACTTTCCATAACTCGTCACCAATATTTGGAAAGTCTTTAACGATCTGGCCATCAGTTAATTTAATTCTCGCGCTTGTTCCTGAAACAACAGTTACTCTTGAATTGTATACCGTATCTATCTCTGTATCTATTGTTAAAAACTCGTCGAAAATTGTGTCGCCATCGCCATATATTTCTGTTGCTAAAGTTATTCCATTTTTACTAATACTCATTTCAACTTCGTAGTTTGTTCCAGAACCAGAACTTTCTAGAATTTCTAATACTGCAATGGTGTGTCCTTCTACTTCAAAATTAGCTCCTACACCATAAGGTGTTGTAGATTTGTTTTGTACTAAATCCATTGTTCTGCCGGTATACTTTTCTAAAGTGTATTGTTTACCGAACAGATTGAATTTTAAATCAGGACTGCCACTATCATTAGTATCTTTTATAATTCCTGGAGTGAATTCTAATTTATACTCTATCCCGTCTCTGTCTATTGTAGCTATTAAGTCTGCGATATCTTTGTCATCATTAAATTCAATTTTTGCGGTAATATTTAATAATTCTTCAACATTTATTTTATCGTCTCTGAAAATATCGTCATCTACCCTTACATCGTAGTCTCCAAGTAATGTATAGTCGCTATCATCTAGTTCTAATCTTCTTTGCGTTCCTAAGTCAAATAAATCATCACTTAGTTTACCGTCGCCTGTTACTGTAGTTGTTGGAGTTGTTGTTCCTGGTACTGCTGGGATCTCAATTGTGTGTGTTTCTGTCGTGTATGCTTTTTGTGCGATTGCTGCTGCTATGTTGCCTGCCCAAATACTGTCGCTACCTAATGAATTCAAACCAACGACAATAGTTGCTGCAGGTGCGCCGTCTGCTCTTATGACATTTCCTTTTGTTACAGGACCGAAATTTGTTCCGCCTGTATTAGCTGCTATTGCTACTGCAAGACCACTTACACCTAATGCAAGTGCTGCCGCTCCAGCAACTACTTTCTTTACATTTATGTTCTTCATTTATTTCTCCTCCATTTTTGTCTCCGTCTCTGGACAGAAACCTTTTTGCTTTATGAAGATTGAATCTGCATTTATATTTGACTGGTTTAAAAAAATAACTTCCAGTACGAAACAGACTCTGTTATTCCATTGTTGGAATATAGAACTTAAGGAGCAGTTATGTTTATAAATAGTTTGTTTTTACTTAACAAACCAGTATTGTTTATAAACCAAGGTAATTCCTTGGTACAGAGACAAAAATCTATTGTTTTTATGTATAACTTGTTGTGTTTTTTATGAATTTTACTAAAAATTAAAAATCGGCTATATTATATATAATATTATAACTATTATCTTCAAGACAATTAAACTTCATTAACTTAGTAAAAACTGGAAGCATCCCTTTTACTTTATAGTTTTTGATAATTTATAAAAATCACCATTAATTACTAAAAATATAATAAAAGTGTATAAAAAACATAAATAATTGGTAATTTTATATAAGTAGCCACTTATATAATGGAATATAAGATATGAGCTTATTGTCAATTTTTTCCTCTTTAGAGACGTCCCTAGTTATAATTGTGCCAGTTTTAAGATTTAAAGCAGACATTGCCTCCAAAAGTCCATTAATCTCTCTACTTTCAGTTAAATCATTTATATCTGAACAAACCTGTATTGCTTGTAGTTGTTTGTTATCTATTATTATAAAATCACACTCTCCTTTTCCTTTATAATAATAAACCTCTTTATTTCGTCTTTTTAATTCTATAAATACAACATTTTCAAAATTACGACCGGTGTTTGTTCCTGGCCTTTTCAATAAACAATTTGAAAGACCAGTGTCTATTATGTATGCTTTTTTAGGGTTGCTGTTTTGTTTTCTTTTAGAGTTAGAATATATAGGCACAAAGAAAAAATACATTGTATTATCTATATAATCAGAAAACAAATATAAAGAATCCTTGCTTATTGCTCTATTTTGGGATTTTAGATAATTGTAATATGCGTTTACTGAAAATAATTGCGAAGGCGCATTCACTAAATATATTAACATATCTTTAATTATATCTGTTTGATTTATGGAATATCTCTCTATTATGTCTCTAAATACTAATACATTAAAATAATTTTGCAAAATTTCACACCTTATTTGTGGCTCCATATTTATTACTTCTGGAAAGCCGCCTGTGTATAAGTAATTATCTAATTCTTTTAAAAGAATATATCTTTTTGAAGAATAAACTTCTTCTTTATCTGCTTTTAACCCGTTATATTCTAAATATTCCTTAAAACTAAAAGGGTATACATAAATATCATAAGTTCTACCCCTCAACTCAGTAGCTATTTCTTTACTTAACAATTTAGCTGAAGAACCAGTTATGAATATTGTGCAATTTTCTTTATCGTATAACCGCCTTACAAATTTTTGCCAATTAGAAACACATTGAATTTCATCAAAAAAGAAATGAATGTGTTTTTCTTTATTTTTTGGATATAATTCAAAATAATAATCTAATATCTTTTGAAAATCTTCAGTTTTAAAATCGTAAAATCTTTCATCTTCAAAATTAAGATAAACTATTTGATCTTTAGAAGCGTCTTTTAGATTTGTATATATTATTTGATATAATAGGCTTGTTTTTCCGGATCTTCTTGGGCCTATTACCGCAAATATTTTGTTTATATTAGGTATTTTGTAATCTCTGTATAATAATTTTTTTTCTGGACAGCCTTCTAATAACATTATTTTAAATAATTCCTTATCTAACATAATCCCACCTATAATATTTATAATGCAAACAAAATAAAAAGGTTTCCTTCTAAAAAGGATACCTTCGGGGAAACGTTTCCTTCTAAAAAGGACACTTGTCACAGGATACCTAAAATTATATATTTTTATAATTTTCGGTATCATATATATTTATGGAAATAAAAATACTAAATCAATTAAAAAAACAACTACATAAAGATATTGGACTTTTACAAGACGAAGTTATGGATATCTTGATATCTTGTTTTCCAGAAACATTAGTGTTTCATGGAGGCACTAGCATCTGGAGATGCTATAATGGCAAAAGATTCTCAGAAGATTTGGATTTTTATCTAAATAATGAGAAATACAACGAAGAGCTATTAAAAGAAAAAATAAAAAGCGCAGGATTAACCATAAATAAAATAAAAACAACAGACAATGTTGTTTTCTCAAAAATAACAGCCGGAAAAACAGAAATAAGAGTGGAAATCAGACTACTACTAAAAACAAACAAAATATTTACAAAAAAAACAATAACTGAATATCAAAGAATAAATGGTACAACAACCACGATTTACGCTCTGTCAATAGACCATCTTATAATAGAAAAGGCACAAGCCTACAAAAATAGAAAACTAATAAGAGACGTTTATGATGTTTATTTCCTATCTACAAACAATATAAAACAAGAAACAAAACAAGAACTAAAAGAAATAATAAACAACTGGGAAAAACCAATAGATGAAGAAAACCTAAAAACCATAATATACACTGGAATTGCTCCAAAATACACAGAAATGCTTTATGCAATAAACCGGAGAATATAATGAACTATACAAAAGAGATAATAAAAAAATACAAAAACAAGAAATTATTCACTACAAGAGACATCAGACTAAACTTTAAGATTAAGCCAAACTATCTTAACCTATTAATACATAATCTATTAAAACAAAAAAAAATAACAAAACTTGCAAAAGGAACATATACTTTTAGAGAAGAACTAGAAATAGTCGGATTTGCATATTTCCCTTTCTATTATGGATTACAAGACGCACTATCGTATCACGGACTTTGGAAACAAGAAACTATACCTGTAATTATAACCTCTAAAAAAATAAAACCAGGCATAAGGCAAATAAACAACAATAACATATTACTAAGAAGAATAAACAGAAAATATCTGTTTGGAGTAGAGTATAAACAAATTAATGATATTGATATACCTATTAGCGACATAGAAAAAACATTAATAGATTTGGTGTATTACAGACAACCAATAAATAAAGAAACAATAACTGAATTTAGAAAAAGAATAAACAAAGAAAAACTAAATAACTATTTAGAAAAATACCCAGTTACTTTTAAAAAAAAGGCACTTACTAAAATCAATTTTTTGATTTAAAAGATTTTGCTTCACGACCGAATTGAATAGCAATTTAGAATGGGTTTATACAAGTAATATTGAAGAAATAAAACACGAATTAACTGATTTCCTGAAAACTGTTTTTTAAAAGATTTTAAAAATTATTTTGAATATTAAAGTAAGACAGAATAGCCCTCCCCCCGATTATTGTATTAAATTATACAAAAAGGTATAATTCAGCGTATGAAATGGGTTTATAAATGCATATATACTATAAGTATAAATATGGATTTAGCTAAACTTAAAAAATTAGCCATATTTACCAGTAAGGATTTAAAACTACACTACGGAATTAATTATCCAGAAATGTATATTTGTAGAAATAAAACAAAAATTATAACTATAGAGAAAGGAAAATATACACTTTGCAAAGACCCTTTTTGCTACGCTACACAAATTATTAATCCATCATATATCTCTTTTCTATCTGCACTTAATTTTTACGGATATTCTACTCAAATACCACTAAAAATTACAGTCGCAGTAAAAAAACAAAAAAAAGAATTAACGCAAATAAACTTCGTAAAAATAAACACAAATTACTTTTTTGGATATAATAAAATTAAATATGGAGATTTTGATTTATTTATTGCAGACAAAGAAAAGTTGTTTATTGATTGTTTAGCATATCAAAAACAAGTACAAGTAAATGATCTTGCCGGGCTATTAAAAGACAATTTAGATAAAAATAAACTGATCAAATATCTGAACAAAATCGGTAATCTTAATCTAATAAGAAGGGCGGGTTATCTTTTAGACATTATTGGAATAGACATTTACGATAACTACGCCAAAATTACTAAAATTAATAATTATATACTACTTAATAGAAATCTTAAAAAATCAAAGATATATAATAAGAAATGGAAATTAAATATAAATGAGGAGATTAATTTATGATAGATATAAATGAATTAAAGGAATATCAAAAAAAATTAAACCTTAATCTAGGACAAACAGAAAAGAATTACATACATTCTGCGATTCTTTTTGCAATATCTAAATTGTATCCTGAAAAATTTATATTCAAAGGGGGCACTTGCCTAATGTTGTGTTATAGTTTAGATAGATTTTCCGAAGCTCTTGACTTCACATTATTGGAACCGAATTTGGACATAGATGTTTGTTTAAATCAAATAAAAGCATTTTTGCAAAATTATGATTTTATTATAGATTACAAAGTTGAAAAAAAAGAAAAATACGAAGACATCTTTGTTTATTTTTATGGCCCATTGTACAAACACACAAATAACACTAGATGTAAGATAGTACTTGATTTTTCTAACCGAAAAGATAATCTACTGCCTGGTATCCCGCGCCCTGTAAATCACATATATAGAGAATTTCCTTTGTTTTATGTAAACACATTAGATATAAATGAAATATTTGCTGAAAAAATTAGAGCAATCATAACTAGAAACAAAGCAAGAGACCTATTTGATTTATATTTTTTACTTAAAAAAGGAGCCAAGGCAGACATAGAATTAATCAATAAAAAATTAGATGTTTATGGGTATAAATTTAATTTAAATAAATTAATTGAAGCAATAAACAATAAAGAAACAATATGGAAATCCGAATTGTCACAATTAATTATTAATGTCCCTGATTTTAAAACGGTGTCTACAGAAGTTATTACAAATCTTAAGAAATAACTATTTTCTTAGCTTTGCTAGTTCACTATTCTGCTTTCTTAAGTCATATATCATCTGAGCATAGCCGTGAGTCATATCTGTTATTATTTGAGCGCTTTGCTGAAGATCATAGATAGTTACAACAAATTTATCTGGCTTTAATATCTCAACAGAGGTTGCTCCATAAAAGTAAATAAGCCTAAATAATGCGTTTATTGAGTTACAGGATAATTCCGCAGAAATATATGTTGAAAATAGATCATCATGAACAACAATCTCTGCAATATCTATATTATATATCAGATATTGCTCATCTTTCTTTAAAGCATCAGTTATCTGTTCCATTCCTTTCCTTAACTCTATCTTGTCGTTTGATTTAGACTCAATCAATAATGTTAGTTTTATTAGGTTTTTATCGTTTTCAGAAATCTTCTTTCTTTCTAGGAGCTTCTCCTTAATACCAGAAGCTAAGGAATACTTTACTGGGAACCCCTCTTTTGTTATTAGTTTTAAAAATAACATATTTTTTAGAACAGAGACTATCTGGTCATAATTAGCATTAGGTATTAGTTTTAATAGCTCGTCTTCAGTCTTTGGACTTTCAGACAAAGACTTACCTATTATTGCTTGCAGTTCCTGCATCTCTCTTGCTTCCTTTAGTTTTTGAGACTCATGGTCTAGTTGTTTTTCTTCCATAGATTATCTTTTTTAGAAATTATATATAATTTGTGATTAAAAAAGTATTTAAAAGGGTTATAATATATTAAGGAGAGATGAACTATCTGATATTGGTTATTGGAATAATACTAATTGCAATAACCATATAGCTTTTGGGGATATTAAAAAACACAGTATCAAACAGCATATTTCTGGCATTGGGCTTTCTTATATGTTAGTTTATCCCAGGGATAAAATTACCAATCTTTGTGACATTATTAGCGTCTGTAATCTTTGGACCTGCTGGTCTTGGTGTAATGTTTATATTATGGTTTTTTAAGATTGTTTAATAATTGCTTAGTACTTTCATAAATCACTAAATCAGCAGAATAGTTACTATAGTTTTCAATTTCCAAAGACGGCAGTTTAGGTAAACTCTTTAATTCAACAACATAAACATTCATTTTTGAACCTTTGTTTGCAACTAGTATTTGTAATTTTAGCGGTTTTGAATATTCAAAACTACATATTTTTTCTTTTATAATTATTTGGTTAGAATTTAACCTCAATTCTTCATATATTTCTCGTGTTAATGCACCTTCATCAGTTTCATTTTCTTCTATGCCGCCATGAATTATATCATAAAATGGGATTCTTTGTTTTTTAAATAAAATTAGCTCTCCATTATAATAACATAAAGCCCCGACCACTTTTCTAAATGGGAAATGATTAATTGCATTTCTAATAAATGACAACCGATATTGCATTGCTACACATTCAAAAGTAAACATATTACAATATGATTTTTGTTTATTAAAATCATATTTGGCCAAAATCTCTCTTATATTAGAAATATAATTATAAAGAGCGTCCCAATTATTATACATTAGTATAAAATCCAGATACAATAGATAGAAATACTCTTTGGCGATTACCGGTAATCCGTGATATATGTAATCAGTAATTGTTGCGCGTTCTGTAAGTGTACAATGAGTCGATATGCCGACATCTATTTCATTAAAAAACTGATTGTAAGAATCTATGTTTTCATCTACAATTTCTATACAAATGTGACTGTCATTATATTTTTCTATATTGTTTTTATATTCTCTGCGATACGGGGTTTGTCTATCCTTACGTAAGAAAAATCTTGCTTTAATAACTATATTTTTATCAATAAATAATTCTTTATTTTTCTTTGAAAATTCAAATAAATCTTCATAGGTCTTTGCTTTATGTAAAAAACCAACAATTCCTAAAATTATTTGTTTTTTATTTTTATAATCTATATTTTTATCTGTATAGTTTATCTCCTTTGCTGGCAATAATGGGGCAAAATTTCTGGGATATAACGGATTGTGTGTAATCTTTCGTTTTTCGCTCTCTGTAGTTATATATTCTATAATTTTGTTAAATTTAGATGTGTCTTTATTCAATACAGCCATTAATTTTTTAAAAACTTTTGGATCATTATGAACCGATACTGTATATGCTACTGATTTTGATTTTAATAAATTTATTAGATTTAACAATGGAATACACCCAAAATTAACCCCAAAATACCCATAATCAAATTCTAAATGAACCAAATTTATCTTATTTTTAATAACAAAATCTAATAGTGTGTGATTTTCTGTGTCATATTCTGTTTCTGAAGGATATTCAGAATATTCTTTTTCAAATATGTCTATATCTGAAAAATATTTGCGTATCGCAAAAATCATATTTTTAGAATGTACTCGCATACCAGATGGCATGTCTGGATAAACAAATAAAACATTCATTTTATCTTCCTCTTATTTTTAAATAATTTTTTAACTAATTCATCACCGCTATTTTTAGAGTTGTTTTTATGAATAATGTCGCATTGTATTTTTGTCATCCCTAATTTCGATCTAATTGCATTAACTAATGCTGTGCGGATCAATGCGTAGCGTTTATCTTTTAGATTTTCTCTTTTCATTAATCTCCTGACTCTTACATTTAAATCGGCAGTTAAATAAATCGTATAACATTTAGAACCATACCGATCCCCAAAAAAAATTCTTGATGGCGTCTATTTCTAATTGATTATAGGCACTTTCTATACAAATTATATCGTTTTGGGAAATAATTGGTTCTAAATTTTTAATAATACAATTTATTTTTTTTGTTGTAGAACCTTTCAAATATTTTTCTACAAATTTTGCAGCAGTTGGAATGCCGTGTTTTTCTCCTTCTTTCCTTAATATTGTACTTATGCTTATTAATACTGCACCAAACTCGGATTGTAATTTTTAGATATCGTGGTTTTACCTACGGCTGTTGGACCATTAATAAAAAGAATTATTTTTTCTGACATTTTATCCCCCCTGAATAATGAGACAATATGTTAAAATAGATTTCCTTCGCACAATTATATAATTTGTTGAAATCACTGTCTGGCATGTTTTTTTTATCCTTCTTTAAGTTCCATAATTTTTTTAAAAGTCGCGCATTTGTCGGCAGTCTTTTTTTAATGGCAGTTATTATGTCGTCATACTCTTCAACATACAAATTATAATTTAATAATATGTGCCTTCTCATTAAATTGGGTCGCTAAGAAAAACCACCTCTGCCCCCTTTTCTAATTGTAGCAAATTTAGTATGTGTCTACCAATTCTGCCCAATCCGCTTATTCCAATTCGTATAGGTTTTTGCATATCATGTCCTATTTAACGACCAGTATTCGTCAAAAATAAAAACAATCTACATAATAAGTAATATACAATGAATTAGATATATAAATCTTGTGCTTTAATTTTTTGTAAAAATGCAAAAACTTGTAAATTTATTAGACATTACCAAGATAGATGGTCTCTAAACCTTTGTCTTTTGCTATCTTTTCAGCAAGTCTTAGAGTATCTAGTTTTGTTGGAATAATATCTGTTAATCTATAATATGGAAAGGCCCTTGAGAAATGTAAAGGAATCTTAGGAGAAACAGAATAAACAAAATCCACTATCTCTTGAACATTTTCTTGTTTAGTGTTGTGGCCTTCAATCAATAAATTTGTTATCTCTATATGTATTTTGTTTTTGTGTATTGCTAGAATGTTATCTTTTATTTTATCTACATTTATTCCTTTAATCAACTTATTATAAAACTCTTGATTGCCTTTTAGATCAACATTAATGGCATCAAGATATGGGGTTATATCATCTAATACCTCTTTAGACATATAGCCGTTACTTACCCAGATGTTTTTTAGATTTTCCTTGTGAGCTAGTTTCATAATATCTAAAGCATAATCAACAAAGATTGTTGGCTCGGTATAGGTATAAGATATTGATGGGGTTTTGTATTTTTTTGCAAGAACTATTATCTCTTTTGGAGAAACTTCTAGCAGAGAATCTATATTAATATTTTTACAATTAGAAATTTCAAAATTTTGGCAAAAAGAGCAATCAAAATTACAGCCAGGAGTTCCAAAGGACAATGTTTTTGTGCGAGGTAAGAACTGAAAAAGCGGTTTTTTCTCTATTGGGTCAACACAAACAGAAATTGGTTTACCATAAACCAAAGAAACTAGCTTATTGTTTTGATTTCTACGAACATTACAAAAGCCGGTTTTACCGTCCTCAATCAAACAAAACCTATAGCAAGCAGTACATTGAATAGTTTTAGAATCAATTATCTTAAAATATTTTGAAAACATAAAAAAGAAAGAAAGGAAAAAGGTTATTTAAACCCTTTACTTCTTTTTAAAAAACAGGAAATAACCTGCTGTTCCAAGGATTAGCAAAGCAACAACTATTAAAGCTGTTGTACTTGCTGCGCCTCCTGGAAGCCCCAAGAAACCTGTTGCACCTGCTGTTGCAGCAGGAGCTGTTTCAGTTAATGCAGGGGTTGTAGTATCTGTTGGTGTTGGTTCTATTATTACCGCTGGTGGCATTGTTGTAACGATTGGTGGGCTAATGATAGTATCTGGTGGCATTTCCGCAGTAACAACTGTTACTATTGGTTCAGGTGTTGGAATTACAGTTACTCTTGTGCCCCCGCCGCCACCTCCGCCAGTAGGGGTTATTACTATCTTTATTAAATTTTCTTGAGCAGCAACAATATTTGCAGTTGCAGTGTCAACTTCTGCTTGAGTATTTTGATCGGTTACTACATTAGCATTTACAATCGACATATATGCAGCCCAAGTTATTGTTGTATAATCATCAGCTATAACTGCAGCTAGTGCAGCGGCATATGCGGTCATATCAGATCTAACTTTTATAACTCTTGTAACTGGTATTGCAATATTACCTGCCGTGTCAATTGCATTATAAATTACTGGATAATCTCCAATAACAGATGTAAGTACTTCTGATGAATTAATTTCTGCTACTAATTCTGTACTGTAATTGTCAGTTACTTCAGCCCCTAATTCTATATAAAAATCCCCTACTATAATAGCCTGCGGATTTGCACCATTTAATGTAATTATTGGAGCAGTCCAATCAATGCCTTGAATTGGATTTGATAATTGATAAATTGTATTTTCTTCTCCTTCACCAGGTTTTGCTTTATAACATATTGTTTTGCCATTGTCTGATTCTGAGTTAAATGTTTGTTCAGAATAGTTTATAAATGTTAATGTGCGATCACAGATCAATATTCCTGGGTTGTTAATTGATAGAAATAGGCGGTAGTGTTGGTCATCCACAGATGCGGTAATTGTTTTTGAATGCGCTGGTTGTGTGTTAGGGTTATTTATTGTAATTATTGTATCCGCAAAAGCCATCCCTAGCATTCCAACTAAAAATAATAAGGCAAAAATATAGTTTACTTTTCGAAAAGCCATGTTTATTCCTCCTATTTTTAATTTGTTAAATTATTAGTTTGGTTTATGACCGTCTTTTATGAAAGATTTTCGTTATTTTACACAAATGTTTTTACTATGAGTGGTTGTTGAAAAATATTTATTTGAAAATAACTTAAATATTATTACTAGGGGAGAAATGTTTTTAAAAGAGCGCCATTATCAAAGTAAACAAATATAATATTATATTTCTTATATATTTACATGAGATACAATATTGACTTACATATCCATTCCCCTTATGCTTCAGGAGTATCTAAGAATATGAATATTCCTGAATTAGCAAAAGAAGCTAAACTTAAAGGACTTGATGTCCTTGGAACTGGAGACATATTGCATCCTGATTGGCTGGAACATGCAAAACTTAACCTAAAAGAAGAACTCGGCTGTTTCTTTTACAAAGAAGATAAAAAAGAAGACAAAAACAAAAGAACACACTTTATATTGTCAACAGAAGTAGAAACAAAAGGAAGAGCGCATCATCTTTTGTTTTTTAAAGACTTTAAACATGTTGAAATGTTTAGAAAAGAAATAGAAAAATACTCCGGCGACATGATGGTTTATGGGGGAGGAAGACCTAGACTGTCAATTGGGCCAGAAGAACTACTAAATGTTTGTATTGAATATGATGTTATTATTGGACCAGCTCACGCCTTTACTCCATATTTTGGAATATATGCTAATAATGAATCGCTTAAAAGCGCATATGGAGACAATTGGAGAAAAGTAAGATTTATTGAACTTGGACTTTCAGCTGACACCTTGTCAGCAAACATTATTCCTGAACTTAAAGACATTAAGTTCTTCTCATTTTCGGACGCACACTCGCCTAACAGCTATAGAATCGGAAGAGAATTTGTAGCAGTTGAAATGGAAAAACCAAACTTTGAATCTTTAAGAAATCTTTTAGAAGACAATGGAAGAAACTATGTTTTGTTTAATGTAGGATATAGTCCAGAAGAAGGAAAATACAATAGGACTGCTTGTAGGGAATGCACTAAAATTCATACACTTGCGGTAGCAGAAAAGAATAACTGGAGATGTCTAAAATGTAGAGGGGTCTTAAAAAAAGGAGTAATTGACAGAATAAAAGAAATTGCAGGACTTCAAGGAAACAAAGAATATAAGCAAATAGTTACTAGACCAGAATACAAATACTTGATGCCATTAGCTCAAATTTTACAAATAGAAGCAGGACAAAAAGAAATATACCATAAAGCTGTTATTGAAAAATATAACAGAATCATATCTAAATATACAGAAATACAAGTTATGCTTGAACTGAGTGAAGAAAAACTTAACAAAATTGATATTGATGTCTCTAAACTGATCATGGCCTTTAGAAGAGGCTTTGTTGTTTTTAGGCCTGGCGGCGGAGGACATTATGGGGTTCCGTTTATCTGCTTTTCAGAAGAAGAAAAAAAACTTAAAGAACAAGAGATATTAAAAGAACAAGAAATAAAATATATTCAAAAGACATTATTTTGAACTTTTAGAAAGAATTTCTTTTATTTGAGTTCTTACTTCTGCATATTTCTGTGTTGCATTAACAAGAGTTACAAAATCCAAAGCAGTTGTTGATTTTTTGTTTATTAAATCATCAAATTTTTTAAACAAATTGTCTTTGTGCCCATCTAAAAAGATAACTAAACCTTTGATTTCTGGGTGCTTTGAAGAATTTGATTTTAATAGATTGATTTCTTTGTTTGCGTTTTTGTAGACATCAATCACTTGTGTTAGCTCTTCTTTCATCTTTGGATATTTGGAAGTGTATTGTCTTACTTTTTTTGCAAGAATTACCGTTTTATCAACAGGCTTTTTTGAATCCCCTATCCTTCTTATTTTTCTAAGTCTAGATGTTACTACCATAATCTATCCCTTTTTTGTACATAAATAATATATAAAAAGATTTAAAAAATAGAAAGTAGGTTATTTCTTGCCATAGAGCTTTTCTGTTCTTTTGTAGATTCTCTCTGTTTTCTTGTCTATTCCCTGAACAA
>CAYXAY010000004.1:0-4458 GCA_964463155.1 uncultured archaeon
TTATTTTTCATCTTCAGCATATAGAAAATTCAAATCGATTTTTTCATAATCAAATAGTTCTTCATCTTTGAAAAATCTTGCAATTTCTATGTCTGCAGCAACCAGAGAATCAGAAGCGTGCACTATGTTACATTGCCCACTTAAGGAATAATCTCCTCTTATTGTTCCTGCAGCCGCCTCATACCCTCTTGTTAACCCAGAAAGATTTCTAACGACAGTAACTGCGTTGTTACCATCAAGCACACAACAAATGGAGGGGGCACTTTTCATGAATTTTTTTATTCTTCCAAAGAATGGTTTGTCTTTATGATGTGAATAATGATCTTCTAGCATGTCGTCGTTTAAATGAACCATCTTCATACCTACAATCTTTAACCCTTTTCTTTCAAAGATATGCAGGATTTCTCCAACAAGTGCTCTGTTTAATGCATCTGGTTTAAAAATAATTAAAGTTCTTTCCATTTTCTTTTTCCGCCTCCTTATATATTATTTATAGTTTCTCCAAGATATATATCTTTCTATTTATCATTGATCCACTTGGTGTGAAATAGGGTATTGGGTTTAATAATTCCAGCTCAGGATTAATTGAATTAACATCAATTAAAGAAAATCCGTTTCTTTCATAAACTTCTCTATTTACCTTAACGACCTTGTTATCAAAAGTCTTAAAGTCAGGAAGTATACAAACAACCTTTGCTTTCTTTGGAATATTTCTGGAAAGGTTATTAAAAACATTGAAATAAATGTTATTTAGTTCTTTAACTATTGCTCTTGCTTTCTCAAGATTGATTGCCTTTTTAAGAAAAGGGCCCATATATGGTTCAAAGACACAAGCATCGGCATTAAAGTTTGCCTTTGATGAATCTGCTTTTATTATCTTGTAGTTCCTTGACAACTTAAATTTAGAAACAGCCCAAGAAACATTCTCATTGCTTGCTTTAACCATTTCATTGTCATTGTCAATTCCAATAACATTATAACCCTTTATAGTTCCATCAATAAGAAACGTCCCGGTTCCACAGAATGGATCAACAATAGTTTTGTTCTTCTCAAGTCCCAAAAGGTTGATCATTATTGAAACAAGCCTAAAAGAAGTGTTATACATTTCCTTTATTACTGGTCTGTTCTTGTCCTTAAAGATATTGTTCTTTGGATTAAAACAAGAGATTGTTTTTGCAAAGTAATATTTATTTTGATTTTTTGTAACAAACAGCTCTAAACCATTGTTTATTTTCCAAGAAAAATAATTGCATGGGTTTGTTATGTAATTGATTGCTGATTTTGATTTCTTGGAAGAATGGGTTACTGGCTTTTTGTAGACTGCTTTTGCCTTTTCTTCTTTAAAGCAAGCCTTTAGATTTTCTTCAATCTTTTCTAGGTCACTATAAGAAACATCAATGCTTGAAATTGTGTAATTGAATTTCTTTGGAATATCAAAGTCAAGTTTGTGTGTAACTTCTTCTGTAATCTTTGTGGAAGTGTGATAAACTTTGCAAACCCTTATTATCCCGCCAAGTTCATTTGTTAGGTTTGAAAAATTATGTTCCTTATTAAAATATAAAATAAGATATTTTTCAGAATTAACAATAATAGAATAAGAAATTTTGTGTTTTTGCAAATAAACTGCAAGCTCAAGTTTTGAAAGAGAGCTGTCTCTTCCAAGTAAGAATAAATACATAGTTCTCAACTAAAATAAAAGAAATAGATTAAATGGCCTATTTCTTCTTTGCTGATGGTGCTGCTTTTCCTGTTACTGGTGCTACCACTTCTTCCTTTGGTGCTTCTTCTTCTTTTGCCTTTGATCTCTTTCTTCTTACAGTTCCAACAGACTTTAAGTTATCCTTGTTCTTATTAACAGCAACCTTCATTTTACATGGAAACTTTGAATTCATTCTTTCTAAAAGTTCCTTTACAAACTTAAGATTTGCTTCATCAACTAAGACACTGTATATCTTTTGGCCAGCTCTAACTCTTGATGCTCTGCCAACAACCTTACCAAAAGGACATTGACTCATTCCTGTCTGTATTCTATCCGCGTGCGCACCCTGTGCCTGCTTGTTCTCTCTTAAGAAGAACTGAGGATATATTCTTACCTTTAGGTAGTAGTTTGCTGCAGTTAATTTCTTGTTTAATTGTCTAACAATACTTTGTCTTACTGCTTCAATTGCATTGTCTCTAATCTGTACTTTTTCCATAGTTTGATAATGAACAACATGCGTGTATGGTCTTATTCCTGTGCCCATGTGAAACTGTCTAATTTTTAGACCAGGAACGCCGCCTATGTAGTTTTTCTTATGAACCTTTACTGCAATTCTAGTATAAGCTCTTTTGTTTACTCTTGGACAATAACAATGTCCAGGTCTTAACCCCATCTTTTTCCACCTATGTAAGATTTTTATAAAAAATAGATAAAATTGTCGAAATTTATCTTTTAGCTATATAAATATATTTATATGGAAACATATTTAAATAAAACACATTAAACAAAAACAAAAAAATCAGAATATTATGAAAAAGAAGATAAGGGAAAATAGCCCTTTCTTCTTTATTACATTTCTTTTGGGGAAAGAAAAGTTTTTGGGGTTAAAACCTCAAAAATGTAACATATTGGAAAGAAAAGAACAGGGACCTGTTCTTGTAAACAGTGTGTTTCTCTTCTTCCTCTTTTCTGCCTTGTTATTCTTTGTGGAATTTGGTAATAGATTAACTAGTATTACTTATAGCCCTAAAATCTTTATATATTCTTGCTAGCGATTTTTCCTAACTCAAAATCCTATGTTGGTATGATATACTAAATACCGGTCAGTTTTCTTTTGTTTTTTTTAGGTTTTTTAAGCTTTTTTCGCAAAATTACCAACTTAACCTATCCCCTACAGAAACATACTTTTTGTTGTATTTTGTTGGCAATTCTATAACATATCTGCATTTCTTCTTAGGGCTTGTTATCTGCCAAGGTTTGAGATTAAATTTTATATCTACAATCTTTCTTTTCGAATCCAAAAACAGCACATTGATTGGGAAAAACACAAAGAACATATGTATACTTGCTCCAATTTTTGTTTCTCTTTCAAGATCAAAGACAAGACCATGATTAAAGCTTGATTTTTTGGAAAACATTAAGCCAATGCCTCTGCTTAAAATGGTATCCGCAATTTTGTGTTTATCTGTAATCTTTTTGTTTTTTGTTATGTTCTTTATCATCAAATATCACTTATATTTTTGAGTAGTACCATAATAGACAATTGTCTCATCATTTGTCTTTTCTATTGTAAAATAATAAAATGTTGGCTCATTTACTATAATGGTGTATTTCTTACAATCCGCTTCGCAAGCAAGATTAACAAAATACACATTTGTTGTTGTTTTATCTGAAATATATTTTGAACTTATTGTCTTTAATGCGATTATATTGGGAAGCTCTACCCTGTTTTCATTATTTTTTATCATATATTTTATTGTATCAACAACTACTTCTTCAGCATCCGGTCTTGGAACAAAAATTTGGAACAGAACAATAGTTATAACAAATAATATTGCCATGTATTTGACTAAAACAATGCCTTTGCCTTTCTTTATTGCATACATGACATAGGCAGTAAATGCTCCAAGAAGCAAAGTTATATACAATATGAAATTATCAAAATAAGTTCTAGTCATGATGTCTTTTGTTGACACCCACAAAAAATTGCTTCCAATTATGTAATTGATATATAACAACACAAAAATAAAAATAAAATAGAAAACAACTGACAAATAAAAAAGATTAGAAAAATAAACCTTATTTTTAGTTTCACTTTTGAATATTTGCGTGTCTTTAGATAGGTTCTCCAAAACCTTGTCAAAACTCACTGATGAATTTTTAAAGACCGTAAGCAATGTCAATGTGTGTGAAATTACTTGACTTTCTATATTGTTGTTTATTGCTACTAATGCATCTTCAAAGCTTTCCCCCCAAGACACTCTATTTGATAGTCTTTTTATTTCTTGGTTGACGCTACCATAAAAATTATACTCTGAAAGATTTGATAAGGCAACAGATATATTCTTTGTTTTCCTATATTCTTTTGAGAGGTCATATAAAAAATAACCAAACTCTGTCTCTACAGCTTTTCTTTTTTCAGTCTTTATGTAAAATTCAATAATAAACCCAAGCGATCCAACAACAATTCCTAAAAGGAATATAAAATAAAATATATTACTAGTAACAAAGAAATTGTTTGCAACAAGTATAATTAATAAACCACAGATGACTCCTGCCATCTCCAATATACGATATTCATGATTGTAAAAGAAAATGTTTATATCGTTAAAAATATCTTTTTGGTTTATTTTCATTGTCTTTTTACCTATTTGTTTAGTATAAATATCAATAACAACTCTATTGCTGGAAAAATCGCAGCAATCACAAATAAAATATTCTTTATGTAGGGACGAGGCTATACCCCGTCCTCTTTTGCG
>CAYXAY010000004.1:4468-12445 GCA_964463155.1 uncultured archaeon
TGTAGACTGGCATAAGGAATACACTAAATATTAAAATAAATATCAGAAAGAACAAAAAAATATTAATTTCAAACAAAAGAGTTATTTTGCTTCTTTGCCTTTCTTCTTTTTCTTTTCTCAAGTGTTCTGTTGACTCCAAATAATCCTTTATGACATCAGAAAGATTTGATTTGTTGTCAAGAACATCTATCATCCTTGAGAAAAACGCATATTCTTGCTCAGAGTAGGTATTGCTACAAATGTATTTTACTGTTCCTTTAAGGTTATTGTTCAAATCAGACATTGCAAGAATCTTTTTGGACTCCTCTGTAAGTAATTTGTTTTTTTCAAACTTTTGAAACAACAATAGCACCTCTTTTACTGTCAAGTTTTTGTCCTGCAAGACAGAAAGGTGCTTTATGCTTCTTTCAAGTTCGTTTTCTATTTCCTTTTTGTTTGACACCACAATATAGTGCGGATATTTATATAATGTGATAAAGACAAATCCTCCAAAAGTTGTTGCAATTATTATTGTAAGGATAAATGTAAATATTGTAAACAGAATGTTTAGTTTTAACATCACAAAAATCATCAAAAACTCAAGGCAAAAACCAACAATAAATGATAAAAAGATTATGTTTGAAAGATAGGTTTGTATGTCTTCGTCAATATTTGTTATTGCTAGTGTCTTTGTAAGCTCTTTAAATCTTGGAGCTATTCTTTTTGAAATGTCTCCAAAGAAGAAATCAGAAACTTTTGAGAACTGTTTGCCAAACATATTATTCTACCCCTGCTTGGATGTTTAGTTTGGTTAGTAGTTGCTCTTTGTTTTGATAATAGTCGTTGACTATGTTGTTAAAGTCTAGACTATCTGTTATGCCTGAATCGATAAGCCATCTTAATAGTTTTTTGTGTCTTATGAAATTGACTATGCTTATGTTTGAGGAAATTAGGTTAATATGGAAATCCATTTCTTTTTCTATATATTCAACCACATTGTATTTGTTGCCATTGTATATCTCTGTGATGTTTCTTATCTGCATCTGTTCAACATTGTTACTGTTTGTTCTTCCCAATTGAATTATTATTTTATTAAAACCCATTATCTTTGATTTTTTCAAATATTCCCCTAAGATGCTTTTGTCAAGATACAGCATGTTTATCTCATACCATTTGGTGTCAAATAAATCCTCTGTAAAGTTGTCAAGTATTAGGTAATCGGATCTTTGGGAAATTGCTTGTGAAAGAATTGTTTTTTTACTTATTGAGGAGTTGTCTAAAATCAATTTCTTAATCCAGTTTTTCTGAGGCAATTTTATGTAATCAAATGATTGTATGGTGGTTATCTTCTTATCAGGATAGAAATGTGCTAATGCCGATAATAATAATGTGCTGTCTCCCCCAACAATAACCACTTGATAATCTTCGTCTATGGCTGTCCATATATATGAGAATATGTCTGGAGCACCAATGCCTAGGTTAATGAGATTTACTGGTGTCAACGGATCTTCCAGATATTTCTTTATAACAAAGGAAGAACCTTTATTGCTTGTATCCCCTACAGAATATAATCCTTCGACCTTGTAGCCATTTGGCAAATAACCATTTATTACTGGCTGTGTAGAATTGACTTGTAAGCCCATTATTTTTGTCAAAGATAGAACATACTGGTTCAATTTTGCTATACTTTCAAACTTAAGATTCGTTTCTAGTCCCCCATACAAGAGATGATACACTGTTATTGGCATATGCTCCCCTGAACAGCTTATTTCAATTATGTTTTTGTCCTCTAGCACACTTGATAAAAATCCAAATCCCGAAAAATCCCTTTTTATGAAATTAAAATAAAGTTTATTTTCTAAATCAGTTAGATTATAAGATAATTTGTCTATTGTTAGGTCATATATCTTTTGTATATAGCTGTTGATTGTTTGTTTATCTCCTTTAAAGGACAAGTAGTTTGAATCAATTGAATCCAAGAACAATCTTTTTATTTCCTTATAGGTTTCTTCTTGGTTCTTGCTTAGCTCTGGCTGGATTATGTTATATAACAAACCATTTGAGGCATAATCCAGATTAACAAATGTAAATTCATCTATATTGTATTTCTCAGAAATTTCTTTTCTATCAAGTATTGCTGTTTTTGGTTTAATACTATAGATTAGTTCTTGCATTTTTGATTGTGATTTTGGATTAATGCTTTCGGATCTTTCCTTTTCTGTCTTTGCTTTAAAATCTGTTGGAAGTATGTAATCAAAAGGAGTTTTTGGCTTTTGGTCTTGTTCTTTGAAGACTTTTGAAAATTCTTCTTTTTGTTTGATTGCTTGTTGGTTACTTTTTTGAATAATATTTTTTTGGTTTTTTATCTTTATTTCTATGTGTGGATTTGGAACTACTTTCTTATCTTCCATTACAAAAATTGGGGCAGTTGGTGTTTTTTCTACAGGCTTTTGTTCATAGCTTGAAAACTCTTTTATAATTGCCTGAGATATCTTTGTCTCATCAGGAATTGAAACAATTTCTGGAATTTCTATTTCTTCTAGTAACGCCTGTATCTTTTTTGGTTTTAGCTCAGGTCTTTTGTTTTGGTTTAGGTATTCTGTTTGAATTACTTTTGGAGTAGCTTCTTTGTTTGCTATTGAATCTATTTTAGCATAGAGGTGAGAAACATTCATGCTTTTTATTGGAATCTTCTCAATTTTTGGTTGGTCGCCAAGAAAGCTTATCGATTCAAAAAATGGCAGTTCTTCTTCTACTTTTTCCAGGTGTTTATTTAGGGAATCCAATAGCCCGTCCATATTTGGGGCATCTTTATCCACTATGTTATCCAAATGATTAGAGGTTATTTCTTCATAATGTTCTGTTAGTTTGTTTGATATTACTTGTAGTCTTTTCTTTTCAATCTCTAATTTTAATGAGTTTTCAAGATTGTCAGGGACAGTATTTTTTTCTTTTTGCACAGCCATGATTTTATTTTCTTTATTCTTGGAATAGTCGTGTGGTTTTAATTTTGGATTTATTTTTTGTATTTTGTGCTGATAGCTATCTTGTTTGTGTTTTTCAGAACTTAGATTAAATTTTGGGGACACAGTTTTAATTATCTTATTTGAATCATCAAAATCTTTGATTCTTTCTAGTTTTTTTAACTCGACCATACCGATATATATTTATAGCAAATAATAAGGACATTATATTTATAAATATATTTAACTTATACAAAAGAAACCGCAAAATTGCTTAGAAACGATAATGCATTAAAATAAGTTAAAACTCCTATGATTGAGTAAGCAATAATCATAGTCACAACAAATGGGATCAAAGGAGACACCCACACTTTTTTTATACCAAATTTTTTTGAAAAGATTTTTAACTCCTCAATCTGTTTTTCAGGAGAGCTGTCTGGTCTGATGATTGTTTTAGAAATTATTTTTTTATTAACGAAACTAAACTTTTCAAGTGGGGTATAGAAGTTTTTTAGTCGATCTATCCTTTTTGGGAAACCAAATGTCATAAGCATCATGCTTTCACCGATTGGTTTTTTTGGAAAATTGCCTTTTAGCAGATTAAAGAAAAACAGAGCTATAGGTAAAGACAGCATTAAAATCATCGCCAAAAGAAAAACAAATGGCGCAAACAGAACAGACACTCCGCTAACAGCGCTTATTGCCATTAATGCTAGAAGATCCCCCTCGCCAATATAGGCATAAATTGTTAATTTCCCCAAAAGGTAAATAATTACCACAAAAACAAAAGTGATTATCAATTGTAAAAGATACATAAAGACAAAGCCCTTTATAATTCCAATAACAACAAAATAAACAAAACCAATTGCAGATAATACAAACAAAGGAATAATGTTTATTTCTCGTGTCTTTATGTCTTGATAGCCAAGATAGATTAGGCAAGAAAGTCCTAAAAAAAACATTGGTAGTAACGCATTCATGGTTTACTCTTATTTTTCTGCTTTTGTTTTCTTGGAATCAAATGCTGTTTTTGTAAGATGTATCAAATCATCATAGGCTTTTCTTTTTGTTATCCTTGCCGTTGACCTTTCAAACAATTCATCTGTGTATTTCCCTGGTGGTCCAAAAGACTTTATTTGTCTTTTTGCTATTTTGTTAAGTATTGCTTGGTTTTGAATAGTTGTGTTTGTTTCGTCAAGAACCGTTTTTGCTAAGTCCATTGTCAGGACTCCACTACCAATCCTGTCAACATAATCTGTTCCTGAACCGGCAGTTACAAAATTTGCCATCTCTGAAAGCTTTATTGTTGCAGCAAACTTGTATACCATATCGTAGCTTTTTTGGTCAATCTTTTTATTTAGCCTATCTGCAACTTTTGATATTCCCACAATATTTAATGCTTTGTGAGATTGGACAAATTCTAAGACTTCTATTAGGGTCTTTAAGAAAAATGAATCATACATGTAATAGGAGAGATAGCCAATCATTCCATTGTAAGCTTCTACTCCTACATTTTTCTCTTTAATGAATTTTTCAAGTTTTGAAAGTCCCATCTTATAACTTGCAGAATTATGTATTAATCCAAAGGGATGTGCTATTACAAAAAGATAATTTTTTCTTTCACACAGGTCATAGATTCTTTTCATTGAAACATTTTCCTCAAAGAAAACACTATAGCTGTAAATGTCTTCATTTGGAGCATAGACTAAAACATCGCCTGCATCTGTTGCAATTGTCAAACCAGGGATTAAAACATTTGCTTTTGGTTTATCCTTTAACAAATCAAAATATGCCTTTTTTGGATTCTTGTTTGAATAATCAGTTATTGCTGTTCCAAGAAGATTGTTTTTGTTAACAAACTGCCAATATCTTTTACTTGATTGCTTTCTTTTCAAGAAATGTGTGTTTAAATCCAGGTTATATGGCATAATTATCTTTTATTTATCCTTACATCAAGAACATACGCTTCTTTTTCTGTTAAGATTACTGGGTTTAAGTCAAGTTCCAATAGATTCTTATCTTTTCCCATATTGCATACTTTTTCAAGCAATAAAATAAGTTTTGAAATAGCATAGCTTTTTCCTCTTGCAAAAAAGTATTTGCTAATCTTTGTTGAATAAATCATTTCTTCAATTTCTTTTTTTGTTATTGGAAGAATCCTTATCACCGTATCATCTTCTTGCTCTGTGTATATTCCACCTTTCCCAAAAACAATAACTTTTCCAAACTGAGCGTCATTGTTAATTCCAATAATCAGTTCAAGTCCTTTTACTTGCTTTTGAATTACCACTTTGCCTTTTGTCTTTTCTTTTTTTAGAACATTTTCTAGGTGATCAACGGCTGAAAAAAGTGCTTCTTTTGAATAAATGTCTGTGATTATTGCTTTGCTTTCTGTCTTATGTATCAGATTGGAACTAAGCTTTAGGACATATGGAAAATCCTTGAATTTTTCAAGTTCCTTTCTTGAAATTGCCTTTGTCACAAGAACAGATATCTTCCTTTTTTTCAGGTATTCCATTGATTCTAAAAGATTTAACCAAGCCATAAATTACTAACCCCAAAGCATTACTTTACTATTTAAAAACCTATATATTACTATAAATATATAGTATATAAATATATCTAAATTCTTTAGATTTAACATCAATTTAAAATCATTGTGTTTTACTATTTAAATATTTAGAAATACATTTACAAAAAAACAAAACAAAGAGAGATAAAATGAAATTACGGTGCCTCGGGGCAGGACAAGAAGTTGGAAGAAGTGCCCTATTACTGAAAGGCAAAGATAACATACTGTTGGATTATGGTTTGAAACTTAATCCTACAACACAAACAAAAGAAGATTTGGAATTACCAGCAAAGACCAAACATCCAAAAATTGTTAAAGAAGAATTGACTGGAGTAATCCTAAGCCATGCTCATCTTGACCATTCTGGCGCAATACCCACTCTTTATAAGAATTCAAATGCACCATTGTTCTTAACAGAACCAACATTAGAACTTTCAAACCTTCTGTGGAAAGACACTCTTAAGATTGCAAAGCTTACTGGAGAAGATTGTGAGTTTAAGCCAAATCATGTAGATGATACAAACAACTCTGCATTCTATATAGATTACAGAGTGCCTGTCCAAATATCTCCAAACACAAGAATTACTTTCTATGATGCAGGACATATTGTGGGAAGTGTTATGCCTCTTATTGAAATGGATACGAAAAAAATACTTTATACCGGAGACTTTAGAGCAACTCAAAGCCAGATGTTTAAAAGTTATGACAAAAAACTGCCACAGGTGGATGTATTAATAACAGAAACAACCTATGGAGATATCCCACACAAAGACAGAAAAGAACAAGAAAAGCTTTTGATTGACGAGATTAAAGAAACAATTGACAATAGAGGAATAGTAATTCTTCCTGCGTTTGCAATAGAAAGATCTCAAGAATTAGTAAGCATTCTTGATAGATACAACATAAAGGCACCTATATACTTAGATGGTATGGCAAAAAAAGCAACAACCATCTTTGCTCAATATCCTGATCAGTTTTATGATTATTCTAGATTTAAGAAAGCAGTTGATAAGATTGAGTTTATTAAAAACCAAAAGACAAGAGAAAAGATTGTCTCTGCAAACACCTCTTGTATTATCATAACAACTGCAGGTATGCTTGAAGGTGGGCCGGTTTTAGGTTTTATTAGAGACTTGGGGGGCGACCCCAGAAACAAAATAATCCTTACTGGTTACCAGGTTGAAGGAACAAACGGGAGAAGATTACTTGATAACGGAAAACTTTATATTGATGGTAAGATTTATGCACCAAGAGCAAAAGTAACAAAATATAACTTCTCGGCACATGCTGACAAGAACGAAATATTGGAGTTAATTAAAATTGTTAATCCAAAGAAAGTCATTGGCATACACGGAAATAAAAATGTTACCTTTAATTTTAAGGCAGAACTAAAAAAACTAGGAATAAATGCAGAAAATCCAGCAACTGGTGATATGATAGATTTAGATTAGAAAGAAAAACATGCAAAGATTTTGTCCTAAATGTGGAAAGAATGTTCCTGAAGAGAGGGTGATACATAACTTTTGTTTAAATTGTTATGTTGAAGACCATCAGGTGATTATTGCTCCTACATTTGAGATAACCTATTGCCCTAAATGTAAGAAATTCAAATATGCAAGACGGTTTTTTGATAATAAAGAAAGTCTTGAAAGAGAACTTGTTAAGCATATAAAAATAAAAGACATAGAGCAGGCAAAGGCTAATGTTAGTTTAATTCTTGATTTTGAAAAGCACGAATATTATGTAAGTGTTGTTGCTAAGGCTTTAATCGCTAATTCTATTCAAGAAATTGCCATGGAAAAGGATATTTCTTTAAGGGTTGAACCCTGTGTAGAATGCCTTAAGGAATCAAGCCATTATTACACAACAATCTTACAATTAAGGTTTGACACCAAAGACTTGTTAAAAGAACTTCTGCCGATTCTTGTTAAGCAAATAGAAAACCAAGTAAGAACTATCAATAATGCAGAAACAAGTAAAAACAAGCCATTCTTTATTGCAAAGACTATTAAACAAAAGACTGGTATTGACATTTATTTAAATGATATTGACCATACCGAAAAGGTAAGAAAAACATTACTTTACAATAAGCAGGTAAAAACCTGGCAAAGAACAAGAAGCCTTGTTACTGCAGACAAAGCCGGCAAAAGAAAATATCGTCATACCATCTGCTTACATTACGGACAATTGCCAACAGATAATCCACAAGAATTACCTGAACAAAAAAATTAAAATAATCTAATGTTGTTTGTAGACAAAATATAAACTATTTCTATAGCGGCACTTAATATCATGCCAATTATTCCCAAAATCAACCAAGTCTTGACATCCTAGTATTTAGTTTTTGTGTTATGGAAAAGAACATTGCAATTATTTCTGCAATAAAAGAAACTATTGGAAAAAGAGTAAGGGATACTGCTGCAGAAAGAAATGAATATCTACCAAATCTTTTTGGGTCTATTG
>CAYXAY010000004.1:12455-34565 GCA_964463155.1 uncultured archaeon
TACTTTAAATACCACATATCATATGTTTTTCCTATTATATCAATTTCTTTATTTCTAGTATCTTTTCTTTTTTTGCAACAATTAAAATCTTTTGATTCTCTTCTAAGACATCATTGTCTTTATATACATTAAAAGAATTGTCCTTAAAATAACCTATAATGTTACTGTCCGTTGGGAGCAGTTCCTTTAGTTTTGATACATGAAGACCTGTTCTTTTCCCGCCTTTTTTGATTAAGAGCTCAATGATTTCTGCATCTCCCATTGAAAAGAAAGACAAATCAAGAATGTCTTTTTCTGTAACTAGTTGAGCGATATAGCCTGCTGCTGCATAGTCTGGTTGAATCACATAATCAATGCCTAATTTGTCAAAAGCCTCTTTTTGATAGTTTATTTTCCTTAGCATCACTGCTACTGTTTTTATGCCGTATTCTTTTGCTACAAGACAAACAACAATATTTGCTTCATCACTTTCTGTTAATGCTACAAGGATGTCTGCGTGATCAAAGCCTGCTTTTTTTAAAACTGTGATGTCTGTGGGGTCACCAGTTATTGTTATAACCTCTGTTTCATAAGACAAAGATTTAGCAACCACTGGGTCTTTCTCAATAACAACAACCTCGTGATCTTCAGCATCCAAAAGATTAATCAAATGCTTTGCAACTGTGCTTGTTCCTATTACTATTATATACATTTTATTTTCCTCCTAATTTTTGGAATAACATTCCAATTAAGCCAAAGATTGGAATTATTTCTAGTCTTCCAACCCACATGTTTAACATCAATATTAGTTTTGGTATTATAGGCAATGTTGTGTTTGATATCCCTGTAGTTATACCTACATTTCCTTGGGCAGAAACAACTTCAAAAACGCTACTTGCAAGAGGGTAACCAAAAGATGCAAGAGCAATTACTCCAATAATAATAAAACCCATATAACTGATTATGAAAAAATATAAAAGCTTAATATCGTTTGTGTTGACTATCTCCCCTCCGTGTCTTTTGGGGGTGTTTGCAAGGTCAGGAAGCCTTAACTCTCTTATTTGCCAAACAAGAGACTTAACAAAAAGAATAAATCGGCTTTGCTTTATTCCACCAGTTGTTGAATTGGTAGACCCACCTATAAACATTAGAATTATTGCAATAAAGAACAATAGAGGCACAAGTGACATTATTGATTGCCCTAAAATTGATGTAAAGCCTCCGCAAGTAGCTACAGCAGTGACTAACAATAGTGTTGTTGACCAGTTATATTGTGTTCTTAACACAAAATAAAAAATAATAAATGAAATAAATATAAGTAATAACATTACATAAAATTGGTTGTCTTTAATATAACTAATTATTGACTTTGATTTGATTGAAAAATAATGGGTGATAAATGATGTTGCGCCAAGTATCATTATTATAACTAATGACAATTGAACATAAATCTGAGTAAGGTAATGCGTGTCTCCTGGCTGTCGGTGTCCTGTTGTTGATATTGCAGACATTGAAAAGCCAATCGAATTAAAGAAATCAACTCCAGAGAATAATAAAAGAACTATACCAAGTATTGTTAGACCAATATAGATTAGCCAAAAATCAATTATTGTTTTCTTAAAACTGTGATGTATTAGATCATGTCCTTCAGCTTTTATTATTTTCTTTGACCCAAGTATATCATGACTTAACAAGCCATAATAGGCAATAAATACTATTCCTATTCCTCCAACCCAGCAAAGTAATGATCTCCAAAGTAATATGCTTTTTGCTGTTGGAAGATATGGAAGGGTTGTTAGTCCTGTTGTTGTTATTAATGACATTGCTTCAAACAAAGAATCAATAAAAGAATATCCAAAGAAAAGTAATGGTAATGCCGCAAAGACAGTAAAGATTAACCACACGCCACAGATTATAACAAGATAATGAATCATGTTTAATTGAACAACATCATTTTTCTTAATAAGCTTGTGCCAAATAAGTCCTATTAAAAAAACCATTAAAAAAATAACACTATAGGCTAATGTTATGTTTGTTCCTTCTTTTAGAATTATAGATAGAAACAATGGAATTAAAAATATGAAACTACTATAAAATATAATTTGACCTATTGTCCTTACAATAGAATCAAAATACCATCTTGTGTAATACATCTTATTAAAATGAAAGTATAAAACGTTTATATATTTTATCTTTTAAGCAGGCCGGGCGGGATTCGAACCCGCGATCCCAAGCTTAGGAGGCTTGTGCACTATCCAAACTATGCTACCGACCTTTTTCTTAAAAAAACAACCTTTTTAAATACTAAGTTTTTCTATATATTATATATTTATGAGAGTGTTTAAAAATATAACGGCAACGCATATGACTAAAAAGATATTAATTATGCTTGGACCTGCAGGAAGCGGTAAAAGCACACAAGATGCCTTGATTGAGAAAGAGTTTGGATACAAACCATTTATTATGGGAGATATCTTAAGAGAAGAAGTTAAGAAAAAAACGGTTCTTGGCAAAAAAATATATGAATTGATAAAGGGAGGGCACCTTGTAACATTAGAAATGGCAAGCACCCTTATATTTGAAAAAGTAAAAAAATCAAAATCAAATAAAATAATCATGGATGGGTTTCCAAGAGAATATTATCAATCAATAGTGTTTGATTATTTTTTAAAGACAAACAACTATAAGCTTCTAGGAGTTATTCATCTAAAACTTTCAAAAAAAGAAAGCACCAAAAGATTGTTATTAAGAAAAAGACATGATGACGAGATAAAAGCAATCCACCAAAGACTTAATGATTATCATGTCATCACTATGAAAGCAATAGATAAATATAGAACCGAAAAAAAACTGATTGAAATAAACGGAGAACAATCTATTGAAAATGTATTTAAGGAAATTAAAACCAAATTGAATAAGATTAAAGGTATATAAAATATGATTCCAGATCCAAGAATAATAGATAATATAAAAAAACTAAAAGAACTTGGAATGTCTGAAAATGATATTAGGGACAATTTGTTAAAGATGAATCTGTCTCCTGCTGATTGTGATGAACTTATTTTGACTGCTTCTATAAAAACTATAGAAAAAACAGAAAAAGAAAACAACGAAAAAAAACCAGTCGCTAAAGATAATAAAAAGGAGAAACAGAAAACAAAAGAAGAAATTGATGTTATTGAAGAAGAAAAACTAGAGATTAAAGACAAAGAAGAAACAGAACTTCCTGATAATCTTTTTGATGAAAATGTCAATATCGAACCGTTAAAGGAAGAAGAAGGTTTAAATATTAAAGAAATAATAAAAGAGGCTCCGGATGTTACAAAAGGACTGGATTTCTCTAGTTATGATTATCAAAAAACCGATGACAAGTCAGAGACTGCTACAAAAAGTATTGTAGAGGACATTTGGAGTTCTGGTCTTGCAACAACAATCAACACGAAACTAAATGAAATAGATATTAAGCAAAATAAATTTGAAGAATATATAAAGAAAAAAATTTCAGAAGAAGTTGATAAGTTAAGAAAAATACAAGAAACCTCAAAACATCTTCTTATTAGTAAGATTGATGAAGAAGTTACTGAAAAAACTGGCGCCATTAACACTCAATTGATAAAGCAACTTGCTCAAATTAAGATTGAGCTTGTTAAGATTAACAAAAAGGCAGAAGAGATAAACAGTGGCAAGAAAGAGGTTGACGAACTGATTAAAAGTCTACAAACCATACAGACACAAGTTGTAGAAAACAATACCCGTTCTCAAGAGAACATCACTCAAATGATTGCAACAACTTCTGTAAAACTTAACTCAAAGATAAAAGAAATAAACGATATCTTGGCATTACAATCAAAGATAACCCAAGGGTTAATAAAAAACACACAAACAACAATAACTGATGAAGTAAAAAAACTTAGTGAGTTTAAGGAAGAACTAAACAACAAGGTTAATCCTCAACTGCTTTATGACAAGCTTAGCCAACTTGAAACATTCAAACAACAACTGGCAAGCAGATATGAAACTAGATTTGAAAATGTTAGAAACGAGTTTTTGGTTAAGGCAAGAGAGGCATTTAAGGAGGAGATTGAAAGCGAATTAAAGGAAGTAAAGAAAGTAAGGGAAACAATTGTTTCAAAGACTGATCCTGAAATCATAAACAAAAAATTAGATGAACTTGATGGTTTTCAAACACAGCTTCTTTCTGCGATAGATGAAAAGATTTCACAGTCTCTAAAGATTTACGAATCTGCAATTAACCAAAATATAAAAACAAAGATAAAAACATTGGATGAAGAAATATCAAAGGTTGAAAATGCAATTGCTAATTTAGAGGTTGCAAAAGAAAAGGTTAATGAACTGAATCAATTTAGAGAACAGTTCCTTGCAATCATAGATAAAAACATTGAGAAAATGAACAACTCTATTTCACAACTTGATAAGAAAATAAAAGAAATAGAAGAAAAACAAAAGATGCTAATCTAATTTATCTAGCTCTTTTATTTTTTATCGTGCTTGTTGCATATAAAAGAATCACCAACAGACAAACAACTATTATCCCCAAAAATATTGAATTTCTAAGAGTCAAATAACCAGTTAATTTTGATCTTGCTTTTGTGATTGTAGGTTCCTCTTTTTGATAACTTAAAGTTACTGGTTTTTCTAACACTCCCCCTGTATTTGAAACAAACCTTAGCTTTGCAGAGATATCTTCTTTTGGAATATCTCCAATTACTAGTCTTGCTGTCACTGTTTTTGTTTGACTAGGAGCTAATAATATGTCTGATTCAGTAATCAATTGAATGTTTTGCGGAATGTTTGTTAATTGAATTCTGTTGATTATTATATTAGTAGTTCCTGTGTTTTTTAAGGTTATCGCAAAATCTCTCGTCATGTCCTTGTCTATTGTTATTGTTTTTGGAAATGACAATAGTTCTAATGTGATTATTGGCATGCTTCTTTGTATGTTTACATTATAGAATAGCTCTCCATAATATCCGCTGTCTCTTCCATTGACTTTTACATAAGTTCTTGAGTATCCTGTTTCTGTTCTGTCGCCTGCAGAAATAAATACACTAACAAGAGCAGAGGAACGCGGACTTACTGTCACTTTGCTTACTGAAGTTCTTATTCTTACATCATTATCTGCTTGAGTTGTTATTGTGAACTCGTCGCTTATATCCCCGTTGTTCTTTATTACAAATAATAGTTCTAAGTTTTGACCAATTGCTAAGACTGGATCACTCCCAGTTATGCTTGTCAATTGGAAGGAAAAGTTTGGATTCACATATAGTCTTACTTTCTTTGTTATGCTGTTGATTCCATCAAAGAAAGTCAGTCTTATATCGTGTGTTCCTGAATTTATGTTTTTTATGGTCTTGAATGTGAAATTTATTGATCTAGATTCCCCCGGTAAAAGAGTAAACTGCATTGGAGTTATTATAATGTCAATGTCTTGGATTGTGTGTTCTTCTGAGATGTAAAATGTCTTTGTGCTTCTTGAGTTGTTTCTTAGGATATAGCTTGCTGTCTTTTCTTGCTCTTTATTGATATTGTAAGAGATTACTGACGGTCCAGAGACTGTAAAATTTATTTCTGTTTCTGGACAATCTGAGGCGTAAAGATATATCTTCTTTAAGTCTGTTATTGATTCGTTTTCTATCCTTAGTGTTAGAGGGAAAGACTCTCCCTGTTCTGCAGTCTTTGGGACAGTTATGTAATAACCTAGGTCTTTTTCTTCCCTTAAATACACTGGATTGGAATAGTCTGAAGATATTGCAAGTCTTTGACTGTCCAAATAAATGTAGTATAGGTCATCCTGATAATCGTTTATTACTTCTAGATAAATCTTATTTGTTTTTCCTATGCATAAATCATAATCATATAGATCCACTTGGAAATCTCCATCTTCTTCATCTTCAGTTATCTCAATGTATGTGTGAAAGCTTTCTGTTGGTTGGTTAGTTGCATTTAATAGTTTTACATATATTCTTAATGTTGAATAAGACTCTTCTAATGCCCTTATATAAAAAGAAGAAGCTGTCGTTGAATTTGCAGGCATTGTGAACTGCTTGGAATAATCGCATTCTAGTTCATCATCCTCATCTTCACAATCCGCAAAGACGAGAAGTTTTGCTTGAGCGTTATTGTTGTTTTCAATTGTAAAGCCAATCTTTAGACTAGTGTCTTCCATAATGGAATAGTTTTCTTTATCAAAGACAACATTAATGTTGTCAATGTCTAGTTGTGTTTCAGCAAACACGACGCTTGTTGCAAACAGATACATTAAAATCAGAAATATGAAGATAAAGAGAGATTTTTGTTTGAAGTTTATCTTTTTTTTTTTTCTATTTTCATAATCAATTATCTTTTTTTGCATGTGTTTCTCTTTCTTTTTATTTTTTAAAAACATATTTTATGTATCTTGTTGTAAATGACAATACTAGGATTATAAGAATAAATATAAGGATTATCTGAAAGACTATATCGTTAAAGACAGTTACAAGGTTTATTGCGCCAAAAGAAAATAATCCAGTAAATATTGATTTTTCTTCTTGTGGCTTTTCTTTTTTTGGGAGCTCTATGTCTACTGTTCCATAAACGCTATTACATCTATATTCTAATTTTGTTTCTTTTAACTTTGTTTTAAATACCCTTACTATTGAGCTTTCTGAGTTTTTTGGGGCAGTTAGTTTTCCTAGGGGGTATTCTAGGTTTATGTCTTTTAATGCTATGATGTCTATGTCTTGATCTCTGTTGGTTGAATTTTTAAAAGTCAATTCAAGTTTATAATTGTCTGACTCTTTTACATAGATTACTGTTGATTGTAAATCAATTGGACAAACTCTGTTTGCCTTTTGGATAATTTCAAAATTTATTTTATTGTAGTAAGTTGCAGAACTGATTTCTATGCTTGAGTTATATGTGGATTGCAATTGATTGCTTAATTGGGTAATTTTTAGAGTTATTTTTTTTGTGGAATTTGGAGATATTGTGATTCTTTCTTCTAAAAACTCGGAAGGATAAGGCGCAGTGTAAGATTTTAGAGAATATGTGTTTGTTGTGCTTGTTGTATTGTAAAGATATAGGTCCACAGAAATAGGGGTATTTACTAAAGTTATTGTTTTTGGGAAAGTCACTGATAACTCTTGTGCATTAGTAAACGGGGTTGCTAAATAAATTATTAAGATTAACAATAATATTTTTTTTAACATGTACTTTTCACTTCTTACCGTTATAATATATAATGTAGTGAGAAATGCTTTTAAACCCAATCCATTACTAGAAGTAGTTAATTTTGGTCGCAACCCTGTTTATCTAGCTATATCAAGGCCAATAACCGAAGAATTACCTTTTAGTGTTACACCAATTACCTGGTTTGCTCCTGAAACTATTGTGTTGTTGTGGGTTATACATATTACTGCAACACTTTTTGAAAGCTCTTTAATGTAATTTAGAAGATTTTCTGAGTTTTGGTCATCAAGAGCAGCATCTACTTCGTCAAGGATATAGAATGGCGACTTCTTGTAGGCATGCACTGCAAAGATAACTGCTAAAGCTGTTACTGTTTTTTCTCCACCAGAGATAATGTCTATGTTTTTTGTTTGCCCATGTTTCGTGATATTAATAATTAACTGTGAGGTTAATGGGTCGTTTCCTGAAAGTTCTAAGGAGCCTTTTAAAGACTTAGACATTTTTGAGATTATGTTTTTGAATTCATAATTAATCTTATTGAAACAATCCATAAAGATTGTTGTTTTTTTCATATTAATTTCATTTAGCATTGTCTCGACTTGTGCTTTTTCTGCAATTATAACATCATATTTCTGTATTATCTCTTCATATTCCTTTGCAAGCTTTTCATAGGAATCAATTGCATTGAAATTAATGTTTCCAAGAACATTCTTTTCTCTTTTGATTGATCTAAGCTTTGAGTAAAGTTGTTCAATTGTAAGCGCTACTTCTTCTAGCTTTTCTTTTAAGTCAAGCATCTTAAGGCTTTGATCTGCTTGGGTTGCTTTACTTTTTAGAGTGTTTATGTTTAGACGTGCTTCATTAATTTCTGAATTTATTTCAAGTATATTTGTATCAATTTTATGTGTCTTTTGGTTTAGTATTACTGCATCTTGAGAGACGAGTGATTTCTTTTGGAACAGTTCTTGCTTTTTTTGTTCTTCAACTTGGAATTTTTTGTTTATTTCTTTTATTTTGTTATCAATATCAAGAATCGCATCATTGTAATTGTTAAGCTGGGCTTGCAATTCCTTTGTTTTTTTGTTGTTTATATCAACTAGAGAGCATTTGCTTTCTATCTTTTCTTTAATTGTATTAATTTCTGCGTTTTTAGAGATTAGACTTTGCTCTAGAATATTTGTTTCAGACACCAAAGAATCATATTCGTCTCTTAAGGTTGTTTGAACGCCAAGGTTTAAACCCTTTAGCTTGTCTTCTATTTCTTGCTTTTCTTTTCTTAAGGTGGATAGGATATTGTCAATGGTTGAGGTTTCTTCTTTTAGTTGTCCAAGATTTTGTGTGATTGTTTTTATTGTTGCTCCGCCAGTGCTTGCGTGCTTTACATTTCCGCTTTTTTCAATCACATCATTAAGTGTTGCAATATTTGTATTAAGTTTGACTTGAAGGTTTGTTAGTTCCTTGTTTTGCTTTTCAAGCTCTTTTCTGTTTGTTTCGTGACTCTTAGTTAGCTCTAAAAGTTTGGAGTTTGCCTTTTCAAGCTCTTTTTCAATTGATTTAATTTTTTCTTCAAGCTCTTTTGGGTTTTTTATCAATATCTTTTTATAACAGAAACCATCAAAGTAAAAGCCATCAATGCTTTGTGCCTTGGTCTTTGTTCCAGAATGTTCTGCAAAGATTTTGGAAAGTTCATTTTCAGAAGCCCTTAAAGTTGAAAGAACAACAAAATTTATATTTGTGTTTTCTCCAATGTCTTTAAGGATACTAGAAACATCTTTTGAATCCTTTAAAACAATATAATTAGAATAAATTGATCTTTGTGATTTTTCAAGAGTAACGAAATCATCCAAGAAACCTATAACGCCCTTGTGCTTATTTAGCTTTTCTTTTAGTTTTTCTCTTTTATCAAGTACCAATGCACTATAAGACAAGTCTTTTATAAAATCGTTAAGTTCAATTGTTCTTTGAGAAATAATCTTTGAAATATCTTCTTTTTCTTTTTCCTCAGTCTTTAGTTTTTGTGAAAGTGTGGATATTTTTGATTCTAGTTTGGTTATCTCTTTTATTGTGTTTGAGACAATTGCTTCCTGTTCGTTTTTTCTTTCCAGAAGCGCTCTTGTTTCTTCTTCTCTTTCCTTGCTTTGCTTTTCAACTACGTCTTTGTGAAGCTCATAAGCTGAGATCTTTGTCTTGTTTGAGAAATAATCCTCTTGTTTTTTGTTTATGTCTTTATTAAGTGTTGAAAGTTTTGTATAAAGCTCTTCTTGTACCATTCTAACACTTTCAAACTCCGTGGAGTTTTTTTGAATATTTTCCTTTACAGTTTCTTTTGATTTGTTTTTTGTTTTTAACTTTTCTTCTTGCTCTTTGATTATTACTTTGACAAGCTCTTCTTCTTTTTTAAGTTCTGAAATCTCTATTGATAGTTTTTGGTTTTCTTTTTCTAGATAATCTTTGTTTTCCGTTTTCAGATTTAGATTGTTTTGGATAATTTCTTTGTTTGCTTTGTTCTCCGAAAGCTCTCTACCAACAGTTGATTGTACTTTTTCTGAGTGGGATATTAAGTCATTGTTAATGTTTTCAAGCTTGTTTTCATATTCTGTTATTGACAAGAGAAGTTCTTTCTTTTCTTTGTTTTTCTCCTCTATGTCACTAACAAGCTTTGTTATCTTCCCTTCTTCTAGGAATAATTCATTGTTGTATTCTTCTATTTGTTTAGTGTAAAGATTGTAATTGTAAATATGTTCTAAGTTATCAAGCTCCTTAAACTTTAAGGCCGCTTCTTTTTCAGCAGACAATTGTTCAACATATGGTTTTCTTTCGTTTAATGCTATTGATATCTTTTCAAGTCTTTTGTTAACCTTGTCAAGATTATCCTGCGCTTCTTTTTTTCTTTCATCAAATAATGATATACCAGAGATGTCTTCAATTATTTTTCTTCTTTCCTCTGGATTCATGTTAATAATCTTTGTAACATCTCCTTGCTGGACAGTGTAGTAACCATCCGCAGTTATTCCCATCTCCTCTAGAAACGAAGTAATTTCATTTAAAGCTTTTCTTTTGCCTTCAAGAACAAACGCAGATTTTCCTGATTCGTCTATTTCTCTAATAATGTCTATATCTTTGTCTTCATGTGTAAACACAATTCTTACTCTTGCTGTTCTTTCCTTTGAAGACTGATTAACAAGATTAGCGGTCTTATCAACTCTTAGTTTTTTTAGAGAAGTTGAACCAAAACCAAAAATAAGAGCATCAATAATATTACTTTTGCCTGAACCATTTGGCCCAACAATCACTTGAAATCCTGGTTTAAATGGAATTGTTACATAGTCAAAGGATTTAAAATTCTTAAGCACCAGTTCTTTTATATGCATTTTTGATTTCCTCTTTATTCTCTTAGGTATTCTGAAATATCATTTATCTTAATAGTTTTAGAACGAACTTTATTTAAATGATACGATTTTGTTTTAGGAAAACTTACATTAATTATTTGCTTTCCGCTGGCTTTTATTTCTTCTATTGCAGGTATAAAATCTGCATCATTTGAAACTAAAATTGCAATATCATAATTGTTGTTATAAGCATTAACAATTAAATCAACAGCTAATTTCACATCAACGCCTTTTTTGCTTTTTTTCTGTCTGGCCTTTTTTCAAGTCTCCCAAAATAAATATCAATTAATGGCACTTCAAACAAATATTCAAAAAATCTTTGTTGTTTTTTACATTTTTCGGGATTTTCTATTCTATTTAATGGTGAATTATAGTATTTTATTTCTATTAAATCATTATCTTGAGAAAGATAATTACATAACTTCTCAAAGTAAATTTTGGTTGTAGAAAAAGAACTTCTTAGATGGTAATAAAAATTACTTCCATCAATAAATACCATCACTCGTTTAATAGGAGAAGACATTTAAATCACATAAAAATGCCTATCGTTGTGAATCTAAAAGACCCCAATGGTAGGGAGCTAATTATAAATATTATATCGCGATATATTTTTAAATAATAAAGCTAAAACTCAGAAAATATCATTTCTTTTAATTTCTTTCTTGCCATACATGTATTTCTGTAGTACTTTTGGAATCTTTATTGTTCTTTCTTTTGTCTGATGGTTTTCAAGTATTACTACAAGTGCTCTTGATGTTGCTATTGCTGTGTCATTAAGAGTATGAACAAAATATTTCTCACCTTGCTTTGTCTTTGCCTTTATGTTAAGCCTTACTGCTTGTGCGCTTGTCAGGTTGCTACAAGAAGCTACTTCAATATACTTTTGGCTTCTTGGGGACCACACTTCAATGTCTGCACTTCTGTGTTTTAAGTCTCCAAGGTCTCCTGAACAAATTTCTAATGTTCTTGTTGGTAATTCTAAAGATATAAATAATTTAACGGTGTTTTTGACTAACTCATTATACATTTTTTCAGAATCTTCTGGTTTACAAATAACTATCTGCTCAACTTTGTCAAACTGATGTAATCTAAATAGTCCTCTTTCGTCTAGGCCATGAGAGCCAATCTCTTTTCTAAAACAGGAAGAGAATCCAAAAATCTTTATTGGAAGCTTTTCTTCCTCAATTGTCTTGTCAGAAAACATAGAGATTATTGGGTGTTCAGAGGTTGCTATTAGGTAAAGGTCTTCATTTTCAATCTTATATGCCATGTCTTTAAAGAAAGAAAAATCAACAGAGCCTTCGCATACTTTTTTGTTTATCATTAATGGTGTTAACACATAAGTAAAACCTTTCTTGTTTAGGAAATCTTGAGCATAGTTGATTAATGCTTTGTTAAGAAGAGCAAGGTCTCCTTTTAAGTAATAAAAACCTTTACCAGAGACGTTTCTTGAAGCTTCAAAATCAGCAACATTTAGCTTTTCTGCAATTTCTCCATGATTGAGCACTTCAAAGTCAAATTTTGTTGGTTCTCCAAATCTTTTAATTTCTTTATTCTCTGTTTCGTCTTTACCAATTGGTGTCTTTTTTGAGATCATGTTTGGTATTTTCTTTTGAATATCTATTATTCTTTCAAATAGTTCTTTTTGCTTATCATCTATAACTTTAATCTTGTCTGGTAGTTGCCTAGCTTCTGCTAAGAGGTCTTCAGTTGGTAATCCTTTTTGCTTGTTTTCTGCAATCTTGTCTGTAACGGAATTTCTTTTGTGTTTAAGATCGTTAGCTACTTGTATATTTGCTCTATACTCTTCATCAAGCCTTATGATTTCATCAACTAAAGGAAGAAGATCGTCTTTGTTTTTCTTTTTGATGTTGTCTTTTGCTTTCTTAGAGTTTTTTCTAATAAATTTCATCTCAAGCATAATTAATCACATAATATATGTTAGATAAAATAAGAACAAATGGTTATAAAAAGCTTTATTTTTAATTAAAATAGTAATTTGACATTAGAAATTGTATTTATATTTTTCAATTACTTTTTTTATAAATTCTACTTGTATTGGAAACAACAAATACTTTTAAAAATCATCTTTGTTAGACCATTTAATTCCTGCCACTTCGCCCTCTTGAAGCGTAAATTCAAAATTTTGGTTTCTTTTGCTTAAAAATAAAGGTTACTCTCTCTTACCCATCATACCAAATTTCTTTTGTTTTGAATTTTTTCTTATACAATTCTTTTGGCCAATTAAATTTGTCTGGATTTTTCTATCCCCCATCCGATATCTTCCAATAATTTAAGTCATAAGGGCTTTGAACAAGAAGAAATTGTTTTTTAGAATTTATTATAAAAGCAGAGACGCCGTGTCTATAGTTAATAATAATTATATAAGCAAACTATTTAAAAATCCACAAAAAAAGGTGTATAAACAAGTTGAATATGAAAAAAAATTACCGAAGCAAACTCTTTTCACCATTCAATTAAGGTCTAGCTTTAAGCGCACTAGTTTTAAAGAAAGGTGCTTACCCATTCTCCCTTGCCTATACACCAGGAATATTATATTCCGAAAAGCATATAATTCTATTGTTTTTGGATTATGCCGAGGTGGCGGTTAATTTTAGAAAAAGTATAATAAATCATTCATATATGATACCTCCTATTGGTCTCCGACCAATAGGCATATACTTATTAGAAAAAGATTAAAAACAAGTCGTGCGAGACGCCATTCACCCGCTACATAAATGTGTGATGTTCTATCTCACGACTTCCGATAGAAATAATTAAAACTTTACTTTAGAAATATCTAGAAGCTCTTCTTTACCTGTCTTAAGATTTCTTATCTTAATCTTGTTTTGTTTTATCTCATCTTCGCCTAGAAATCCAACAAAAGGAATACCAAGCTTATCTGCATACTCAATATTCTTTGATATTGATCTGTCTAAAAGATCAACTTGTACTTTTAAACCTCTTTTTCTTAGCTCTTGGGTTACTTTTATTGCATCTTCCCTTATTTGAGAACTATTTCTCCCTACAAGTGTGGGCTTAATCTCTTTAGATAATAATTTTTGATCTAATCCCATAGTCATTGATTTACCTACACATCCAATTGGAATAACTAATAAGTCAGTAACTGTTTGCCTTGTTGTTCCGTCTCTTTTAATAATAATATCCATAATTGGTTCTATTCCAAAGGAAAGGCCAGTTGCTGGAATATTTTGTTTCTCATTACCGATGTATTTTCCAATCATCTTGTCCCAGCGACCGCCACCAGCAATTGAGCCACCCATGATTGTCTGGTCTTTTAAGAACACTTCAAAGATTGGACCAGTATAGTAGCCTAGCCCTCTAGCAAGGCTTGGTGAAAACTCGACGTCTACAGAAAAATCTTTAAGATAACCTAAAAGCTCTTCGATCTCTTTTAGGCCTTCAGTTTCCCCTAGAAGTTTCTTTAATGATTTTAGTTTTTCGCTGTTTGTTCCTTTCTCTATTCCTTGAAGAAGAGACAAAAGCTTTTCTATGTTGTCCTTTGGTATCTTTTTTTCAAGAAGTTCTTCCTTTATTCCTTTGATTCCTATTTTTTTTAACTTATCTATAGAAATAACAACCGACATTGAAAGTTTTTCTTCAATTCCTAAATAAGAAATAATTTCTGTTAATAATTTCCGGTCGTTAATCGCAATTACAACATCAAGATTTAATTTTTTAAAAACATCTTTGACAACAGCTAAACTTTCGGCATCAGCAAGAACAGAAGACACTCCCACAACATCAATATCACATTGATAGAATTCTCTATATCTTCCTGCTTTTATTGGTCCGTCTCTAAAGACGGTTCCAATCTGATATCTTTTAAATGGAAGTTTAAGTTGTTGGTTTTGCCCAACAAATCGTGCAAGCGCGAAAGTAAATTCGTATCTTAAACCTAAATCTCTGTTGCCTTGGTCTTTAAACCTATAAATTTCTGAGATTGCATCAGAATTTTCTCCCGCTACAAACTTTGCTTCTAAGATTTCAAGCTTTTCAAAGGTTGGTGTCTCAAGTGGAGAAAAGCCATAGATTTCAAATATTTCTTTAATGTCTAAGATTACTTTATCTCTAATAATCTTTTCTGAGGGCGCAAAATCCCTTGTTCCTCTTGCTGGTTCTAGTATAAGTTTTGCCATATTTTTCACAATTTACTTAATAATTTAAATATAGAAACAATTAAAAAAGGTCTATGCCGAGATTTGAACTCGGATCCAAAGCTCCATGGGCTTTGATGCTAACCACTACACTACATAGACCATTTATCTCACATCTTGGAAATAATAATTTTGCCGCCACTGATGTCTAGATTTATATATTGATTAAAGCCAATAGATCTTCTTATCTCTGAAGGAATAAGAATTCTATTCTTCTTATCTTTAGAAATTGATTTCGTGATGATGCCAACAAGAGTTGCTGTTCTCTAGAATGACGAGAGCAGAATTTAGGTCATAGCTTACGCTATATCTATTTGCTGTTGCAAGCCTTGGAAGAGATATTCTCCCATAGTCGTCTATTCTACAGATCTTGTTCATATTAATCACTTATAAATATATTAGGATTAAAAACATTTAAAAACAGTTTCTGGGGAACTAATCGTGCATATCATCAAGTAATTTAGTAATTTTCATTATTCCAGTGTCGGGAAAATTTTTAATAGAACCATATTTCTCTAATAAAAGAAAATAACCATATTCATGTCTTAATTCTCTAAGCATGTGTTCATAATCTGCTTTTTGGGGGTTATCTTTTCTTGGCAATTTTTCCATCAGTATTGTTTTTTTTTCTACTAAATAAGTCGAATAATTACCGGGGTCTTTTTTTAATTTTTGAACAACCCCATAATCTACAAATTCAAATTTTAAATCATATTTTAGTTTTATTCCGCGTATTGCATCAAAAAATACTTTTTTACAACCTTCTTGTGTTATTTTTGGATCCCTTAATGTATTTGACATTAATCTCAATGCAGTACTTCCCTTATAAATATTTCTAACAACTTTTCGAGTTTCTTCTACTCGACTTAAAAATTCATTAGTTTTTAATTTATAATCTTCTGCATTTCTGTTTTGTTCTTCTATTCTTTTTTGTCTTTCTAGTTGTTGTTGCTTTTCTGATTTTTTATTTCTTGATTTTGTTAATTTTTCATTAATTGTTGTTTTTAATCTCTTAAATATCCCAACCATAATTATTCACCAATTTTAAATAACTATAAAATCAGAATATTTAAAAATAGTAATTAAATTATAAAAATAGGAAAAAATAGAAAATAGAAAAAAAATTAAAAAGTAATTATATCTATAATGACTTTTTGAATTCTTTACTTACTTTAAATCCAACGCTTTTACTTGCTTTAATCTGGATTGTCTTTCCTGTCTGTGGGTTAATTCCTTTTCTTGCTGCTCTATTCTTTACTGCAAATGTACCAAAACCAACTAATTGTAATTTCTTGTGTTTCTTAACCACTGCCTTTATTGCATCAAGTGAAAGGTTTAATGTTTCCTCTATCTTTGATTTTGAAAGGTCTGATTTCTTTCCTATCTCTTCTATTAAAGTTTGTTTATTCATTTTTTTACCCCCTTTATTTATAATAAAGATATAATTATTTGATACAAACTCTTTTTAAACATATCTTTAAAAATCGCTTAAAATTGGCATATTTACTGGTTTTTTCCTATTTTTTCTCTTCCTTTTTTATTTCTTCAATGAATGTTTTTTTTGCGCCGGCCCAAAGCTTTAATGAATAGTATAGAAAGATTGCAGTAAATACTAGTAAGACTAGAAAGATTACAAAAGACATTTGTTTTTGGTAAACCCCGCAGATACCTTGACAGGATATATTATTCCAAATTACAAAAAACAATAATCCTAATATTAAGATAACAAAAGCTGTTCTTTTCCAGTGCATGTTTTTTCGTGTTAAATTTTTGGACCTATTGGGATTTGAACCCAAGTCGCAAGCTCCGCAAGCTTACATGCTATCCTGGCTACACCATAGATCCACATATATTATATGAATCTAAAGGATTAAAAACTATCTATTGCCTCCAAATCTTGCAGTTCCCCAGATAATTACTGACATTACCCCATACAGTAAAAAGAAATATATAAGAAATGCTACAGATGTGACATAGAAGTATTTTATTAATAAGAAATAAAGTAATATACCCACAACAATAAAAGTTAAGATATTATTTCCAAAGGCTTGAACAACCAGTCCATATATCACAAAGCCAATGATTATCATAAAAATATATTTTGCAACAGGGAAAAAATATATTGTTACAGGTATTAATAAGATTATAATTAAAATGACTATAAGTATCTTCCAAACCAATGAGGCATTCCTTAAGAAAGGAAATATCAAATTCAAAAATCCTTTATTGTTCATCTTTTCCTGCCTGCCTGTTTTATATTTGCCATTGTTTGATAATTATCATACCTGTCTTCAATATCTTGGTGCCCTCTTCCTAGCATCTGTTGAGGGTCTGGGCTTTGGTGCTTTTGGCTTTCGCCCATAGTTACAAAGAATGTGTCTACGAGTACTGAACCTATGCCTATTGTTATTAGGACATATAACACATAAGCTGAACCAACAAGTGGCCAATAAAAGAATATCAAGACAATACACAAAACAACTATTGCGGTGATTGCAAGCCAGTTTTTTGTTATTCTTTCTTTTACAAATATGACTACAAATACAATGAAAGCAATCTTTAGTATTAAACCGAAATCATCAAAAAAATTTAATATTATTGAATCCATATTTACCCATTAATGTGGAATTGCGGATTACGTTTCTCCTGGAGCAGGGTTTGTCCCTGGCTTTGCGCTTTCTATAATACTTGCCATTTGCCCTTCTGTAAAGTTAATGTTACTATCAATCCATCTTATTGTTGTTCCTGTCAGGCCACCCCTTATACAGGCGTTATTTCTAGTAACATATGTTTCAAACAAGTCTTGAATGTCTATTGTTGCGTTGTTTTGAATCCTTGACAAATTTGTAAAGTTGCCTGTGACTGTGCCTCCGTTCTGGTCAATATTTCTTATAGTATATATTCTTGACATTTCATTATTGTCAACGTTCTCTAATGTCAATGTCAAATTATTAAAGTTTGTTGAGTCAGTCATTCTCCAATACATCATTGTTTTGATTAACTTTATTGTGTTGTCATTAGTTCCATAAACTGTTTTAAAAGTGTCTTTTGTTACTCTTGATAATTGATAAAGGTTGTTGCCTCCAACAAAGCTTTGGTCATTTAATTGCTTTTCTTCTTTGTTATAGTCGTTCCATACTAACAACGGTGAAAAATTGATATCATAAGATAAGGTGTCTTCTAAAACCTTATAACCTAATCCTTTGTTTTGGCTGTTAACAACTTTTGCATATAATGGTATTGGATAAGATGGGGTGTATTCTGCTGTAAGATTAAATGTTCCATTATTGTCAATATTTATTAAAGTAATATCAAGTAATTTTCCTTCTGATCTTAATGTCTTTGAAAGATTGTTTGAGTTGTTTATTGCATTAATCTTTGTTATGCTGTTGTTTCCGTCTGCTGAAGGATATAAATTAATTGTATCTGATTGAATAACAATTGGAAGATTGTTTAATTGATTTTGATTTGTTAAAGACGAACCATAGCCGTCTCTTGCTGATTTGTAAGGGTTTGCTGTAGTTCCATTGCCTATAACTCCCAGTTTACCATCAATTGGCATATAATACAGTAAGTTTCTCATAGTGTATGGCATTTCTCTTACTAATTTTAAAGTAATATGTAATGGAGTTGGGCTCAATTTACTAAAATCCGTATTTAAAATTATTTGATATTTACCTGGTTTTGTGGTGTTTCTGTCTTGCCCTTCAATTGTTTCAATTCTTCTTATTGTAAATTTACCTGCAAGAACATTTGCGTCTGTTAGTATACTATTTCCCCAACCGGTTGTATTTGCTGCCTCCAAGAATTCTGTGTTTGCAAGATAGTCTCTTAATAAATCTTGAGATACGCCATCATGCATTAGATAAATTTCTTTATTAGATATTAATCCAGTTTCGCTTTGGTTGATTAAAGCAAACACGCTAAATAAAGATTGTACTGAATCACAATGTATTTTCTGCTGATCGTATCCTGTATTAGTGTCTGCTACACATATGTTTGTCCAACTTCCATTTGGTGAACCACCCCAATAATAATAAATTTTTGGCTTTGCGTCTGCTCCGGTCCTACAATCGTTGTATAATTGGCTATCACAACTGCCAAGTATAAAGAAGTTAGAAGTATTAATGTCCATACCACCAACACCAAGGCAGAAGTTGCCATAAAGCCCGTTTTCCTCAAGAAGTTGTTGTATGTTTTGAAGAACAACAATTACTCTAAAGCTTAGTGCTTGGTTTTTGTCAAAGTTAGAGTTGTTTATTCCTTTAATATTAAAATTGTGTTGTAATGTTTTAAAAATATCTACAATTTTATATGGCACCCATTGCTGTGCACCGATTTTAAGCGCATTAAAATTTCCATTTATATCAATAGAAATATTTTCTGTTTCATTTGCATTAATATCTTTTGGAGTTATTGGAGTTTTTATTCCTAGATTAGTGTCATTATCAATAAATCTTGTGCTTGATAGATTTAAGTCATATGTTTTTGTGTTGTTTCTAATTGCCATTGATATACTTTTCTCACAACTGGATGATGAACAAGACATTGAATTTTGGGATCCTAGGGGAGTAATCGTAATTGTGTGATTGATATCATAAATGCTTACATTTGAATCCAAGGTTTCTTTAAAGTCTACTTGGTTAATTGTATAATTGAAATTAATCTTTATTAGTTTGTTTAATATTGGGGTATTTATATTCCTACTATTGTTCAAATCATATCCTATGGTTATTGCTGTTGTTCTTCTTAAAATTTCGATATCATTAGTTGGGACAATAACATTAACATAGCCAAGCAATTCTGATGGGATATTATAGTCTAATTTTACTGTTCCTGTTGTGTTTGAATCATTGACTATTACATAATTAACATCAACTCTTGATGATTTGTTTTTTATTAATTCTACAGTTAAATTGTTAGAAATAATTCTAGCGCCTGGTTTTGGCAGTCCATTAACTCCCGTGTTCATGTTTATATCAAACAACACTTGTGTTTTTGTGTTTGCATCAAGTGCAAGTATTACTGATTGATTAAGATACGCACCAACATTAATAATATTATTATATCCTCCAAGTATTTCTGGGTTTCTTGGGCTGTTGGTGGTTGGAATTCCTGACAATGCAATTCTTGTCTTTATCTCTCTATTAATATCAGAAAGAACATAAGGAAGAGGCGGGTTGTTATTTACAAGATAATTATTGACATCATTTAAATCAATAAATGTTTCTTGAAGATATCCACGTGGTTCTATTCTTGTCAAATTGCCTCTGTTATCGCTGTATCTTGCTATAAAGTATGATTTTTCTTCCGTTGTAATATTTGTTATTCCATTGTTCTTGTATTTTCCTACTCTATAGATTATTGGATTTAAACCGCTTATTTCTGTCTTGTTCTCTAATAATAATTTATATCCTGATTTTACTGTTTTTGCGATAATAATTTGATTACCAGAAAAGCCAAAGCTAGCTGGGAACTGCGCAAATATAAAATTTACATTTGAACCAATCAAGTTTTTGGAAAGAGAAATGTTCTTGTCTTTTAGCATACCATTGACATCTGTTACCCCTAGCTGTATTTCTGAGTTTGTTCCAATTATAAACTTAACAACAATTCCAGACAATGGTTGACCAACATTGTTTCTTACTCTAAAGCTTAGGTTATTGTCGCCTGCATAAATGTCGTTAGCGCCTGTGACATCGTTTGTTAAAATTTCAATAAATGCATTGGAGTCTGGATAATATGAAAGTACTTGGATATAATATGGGTTTGGTGTTGTTATACCAAGTAGCTTTGTGTTTACTCTTGCATCAGTATTAAAGAAATTGTTTATTTCAAGAACCGAATTGTGATCAATCTCTGTTCCACGCTCAGCGTCCTGGTCTTGAATAACATAACTTGTGGCGTTTACTGTTTGAATTAAGTTTATTGGTTGAATATTTTGTGAATTGTTTGTTAATCTGTATTTATAGGATTTATAAATTAAATTACCAAGAGTGTTGCTTGAAGAAGCATTGACATCTTGGTTGTTTATTCCATTGTTTCCAATATATAATAGCTTTTGTGCATAATAGTAATTCTTTCCAATATTAAGAGTATATCTTCCATTTAATTGTAATAGAGCTCCTATTGTTTGAGTAGCTATATTATAATCATAAATGTCTGCAGCAAGACCATAAGTTGTACTGGAAAAGTTTAGGTTTTCGCGATTTGATGGAGCATAAAAGAAACCTTGTGGTCTTACACTACATTGTTGCCATGAGCTATTTAAACTTGGGTCAAGAACATAATTGTTATTTGCTTTTGTTAGTCCTTTATAGTGGATTACATAGTTAACAATATCTGTTATTCCATTTTGGAACTTCATATTTACAGAAAACTCTATTTGCTCTGCTTTTGTGTTTCTAAAATCAATCCGCGTCCATTTAAAACCAGTTGCTACTGCTGAACAATTGAGTTGTGAATGGTCAGGGTTTGTGTAATAAGCAGAATAATGATTAAAATTCCAATCATTTGTCTCTCCTGAGAAATTACAACCAAATGTTTTTGTGGCGTTTGGAGCAAACACATTTTCCAGTCTTAAATAATCTGCTGAAAGGGTTGTTAGATTTCCTGCTCTAATATATGCAAATGCTTCTTGTCTATTACTGTCATTTGTTGTTGTGAACTTAAATTTTAACTTAAAGGTTTTTGTTCTGTCTGTTGCAAGATTTATTTGGTTAATCTTTATTGTTCCTGTTTCGTCATAAACGCCCAATAACGAAATATCTGAAAATGCATTTGTGCGTGTTGTTTCTAATTCTACTGAACGATATATTTTTTCTCCTGGTATTAAAGTTATAATGCCTGTTTGATAAGTTGCTTTTCTATTTGCCTTGATTACTGCATAAATATTATTTGGAGAATCTCTAAACACATATTCTTTGTTTCTGTCTGCGCCGGTTACTTCTGCTACAGAATATCCAAGGACTGCTGTCCCACTACTATCATAAAAAGAAATATTATAATCAGGGACATTAACATAAAGATTTAGTATCTTTGCTCTTTGTCCAAGATTTACACGCAATTGAAGATAACGGTTTGTATCAAGCCCATCTGTTTGGGAGACTCCTTGATAGTTGTCTCTCATAGCAAACGCATAATAGTCTCTGTTTGCTCTTATCATTGTGAAATTACAATCACCGTTGTCGTTTGTTACTCTCGGACCAGATACTGGGATGTCATCATATCCATCTCTGTAAAGATAGACTGTTGCTGTTGAAATATTAAAATTGTCTCTTTTTACATTTACTCCAACTATTCCGGAGTTTAGTGCTGATGAATATTCTAAAGGAATTGTCACTGTTGTGTTTCTATCAAAATAATTAACATCTACT
>CAYXAY010000005.1:0-33263 GCA_964463155.1 uncultured archaeon
GTGTCCTGGTCCAAGTAATGGAATTATTGCTACTAAAGATTCTTTGGCTGCTGTGATTAGTGCACAGGTTCCAATGCAACCAATAAGAAATGTTTTTGCTCTTTTTGAAGCTCTGTTGGTTCTTGCATTGATTTCTGATTTGCTTTCTTTTAGACCACATACTTCTGAACCAAAGAAGATTGTTGATTTGTCTTGAAGACCCGTGTTGTATTTCTTTAATGTTTCACAATATTCTTCTTTGTCTTTAGGATTATATTCATTTGTCCAGTCAAGATATACATAAAATATTCTTTCCTGAGTTGTTGTGTCTTTTTCTAATTCCTCTATTGATTGCTGTGTTTTTGTGAATAACTCAACGGGGGTTATACCATAACTTAGCAAAGTTATGTTTGCATCTGCTTTTCTGTTGCCACTGCTGTATTTTCCTGTGGCCTTGTAATTGCTTGTTGCGGTGACCACTAGCTTTTGATTGCGCCAGTTTGAGATTTCTGAAATGTCTCCAAGAACACAAAGATTAAAGTCCGTGTCTTTGTCTTTCTCTAACTCTAAAGACATTTCTTTTTCATAGTTCTTTCCTTGATAATCAAAGCTTGTCTTTACTCCAGAAATGTCTAATGTTGTTACTTTTATTTGCTCTGTCACTGCTGACTTTGCGGTTATCTTTGTACATTTCTTTGTTGGCGTTAATGATAACTTGTCTGTTTGTGGCCTTAGGCTTAATGTTCCAAAGTCTTTGTCAAGAGACAATATTAGCATGTAGCTTCTGTCTTTAGAGATACAGATGTCGGCTGGTTTGCCGTTAATTATATCTTTAATGTTGTTTGAAGTTTCTGTTATAAAGTCATTAGAAAACTCAAATCTATTGTCTTTATCCACTCCAAACTCTTTATTGATAACTATATTTATCTTCTCTGGTTGAGGAGATGAAGGCTCTGCAGGATATGCAAAGTAAAGCTTTGCTATTGCTCCTTTCTCTTCTGTTATTTCTCCAACAGAGATGTCTAGTTGACTAAATTTCTTTCGTTCATCAGTTCTTAACTGGAATCTGTCTTCTGAATTAAATATTCCTTTTGAGACTGGAAGACCAAAGTCTCTGTCTCCACTTATTACTGTTAGCCAAGTGTCTCCGGTATTTGTTTTTGAAAAGAATTTTTGATTTTTTGGAAGATAAATCATTAGGTTTTCTATTTGTTTTTTACATTGTTCTGTTTTATTGCCATCAATTGTTACAAAGAAATAAGCTCTTTCAGGATCTATCTGTGTTGAGTTTCTTGTTGCGACAAAACCGTCAATTGTAATCTTGTATCTTCCACAGCCGTTTATCTTGTTGTCAAGATGTATGATATTACCCATCATCTGTAGACCACCGGTTGTTACTCCTACATTTTTTCTTACTGCGTAGTTTTTTATTGTAGGATATTTCTTGTCTTTGTCTTTGTCATTATCAAGCACTAATTTCATTGTCTTTTCAGAGACGGTGTCGTTTTGGACATAGATTGGAATGTTTCTGTAGTCTTTCATCTTTTCTAGTGTTAATAACTCAGAGATTGGACAACCTGCTGTCCTTGCAGTTGCAATCGAACAATTGGTTTGGCTTATCTGATTATCGACTTGCTTTGATGCGTTGATTGCTGCCGTATGAAGCTCTTGAATCTTTAATGCTATAAACTCTGTTGCGCTTTCGGCATCACAATAACCGTCTCTCTTACAGTCTTCAACAACTATTGGGTAGGTTATTGTTGTCTTTTCATCTTCTCCACAAACTTTTACTTCAACATTTTGTTCAACTCTTTTGTAATCCTCTTTTAAATCTGGATTTGTTTCTTCAACCTCTATTGAAAAAAGTATTGCTTCAGAAGTTACCATGCTTAATGGGGTGTTGTTTAATGGAAAGCCAATCAATCTTACGACGCTATCTGTTAATGCAGGGAAATATTTGCTTGGCTTTACTTTTAAATAGAATGATGCTGTTTGTCCTCGGGCTATATAGCCTGTTGGGATGACAGGAACTAATGCAACTGATGTGCCTTTGCCAAATGCCTGTTCAAAGGAATTTGGGTCAATATTTGGATTGATGTCATAGGAGATATAACCTATTGGGTCAGCACACCAGTTTGTGATATTTATTAACTTTGTTTTTTCCTCTCCAACCTTTGTGTACATATAGATTTTCTTTTGGTCAATCTTCAGACAGCCTGCTGAAGAGAACTTAAAGCCAACACTAAACCTTGCTTCTACTGGGTCTTTTGAACCTTTTGACTCTGCGCTTACCTTGTAATAAAGTGTTGCAGAGGTTGCCTTGTCAACTTTTCCTTCATACTGGATATATATTTGTTTTGTTTGACCTGGCCTAATCTCTTCAAAACTCATTGGTTCCATCTTGTCTTGGATATTTGACGGAAGTTTTTCATCAAGTCTTGAAATTTGAACATTCCTTAATGGATATTTTCCGGTGTTTGTTATTGAAAACATTGTTCTGTTTGATGCAGGGATTTGGTCAACCACTTGTGACAAGGAGATTACTGATGTTGGTGGTGTTACTCTTATTGTTTTTGAATAATCAACAAGATCAACATTTAACCTCGTGTTTTCCAAAGCGTAGTAAGGGTTTCTCCAAGCAATCTCAAAGGAATAGCCTTTTGTTGTTTTTCTTGCCTTTGTGTTTCTTAATGTTATTGTGTAATCGCTAACTTCTTCATTTGGTTCTATTATTAGTGATGGCAAATCTATCTGTAGATTTTCATCTTTCTTTATTGTTGTTCCTTTTGCTTTTAATAGCTCTGGGGTTATTGTTAATGCCTTTTGGCAATTGTTTTGTATTGACAATATCACTTCTTGCTCTGAACCTTCGCTTATACCTAAATAACCATAAACTACTTGTGGCTTAATGTCAAGGCATGTTTCTTTTACCTTTCCTCTATAAAAATTAATTTCTATTTCTTTTGCAACCTGCTTGTTGCCTATAAAACCATAAATTGTCATTATTGATTTTGCAGATGTGAACTTTATCTTTGGATCAATTACTGCAAATAATACTATCTCTGCTGGCATAGATGGTTCAAGGGATGCTGGAAGTTGTGTTTCTACAGTTAGTCCTGCAACCTTATCAATGTCAGTTAAGACATAGCTTAAATCTTTTATTTGGATATTCCCTTTATTGATAATTGTTATTCTTTGACTTTCTTGGCTTATATTTTCTCCAAAGGTTATGTCTATGCTGTCAGGGGCATAGATTAGTCCCTTATCTGCAATTGTTAATTGCTTAGTGTAAGGAATATATCCTGGAGCGCTAACTTCTAAATATGGCTTTGAGCTTGAAAAGTTTTGATTGATTATGTATACCCCGTTCTTTCCTGTTTTTGAACTGGCTATTAAGTCTCCAAACTCAGAGGTTATTTTTACAAAGGCATTATTTATTGGTACCTTTGTTTCAGAGTCCTCTACACTTACTGTTATTGGAGAGTTGTAAGCTAATATCTCTTGTACATTAACAAGAAGTTTTCTTTTTTGCTTGACTTCAAAATTTAGTCTTTTTTCTATGACTTGTGAATTGAATGTGGTTTTAATGTCAAGATAGGTTACTCCTGTGTCCTTTGCCTTGAATAATAAATATTGTTTCCTGTTGTTTCCTGATTGTATTGACATGATTGAAGAAGTAAGTTTTGTGTCTGTTGAGTCAAGGGAACTGCGTGGCATAATTTCTGTTTCCTGATAATTGATTAACCCTAGTATTGGCCTGCTCTTGTCTGTCTCTGCGTTTATAGTTATTTCTCCATTTAACAAACTATAATAAGTAATTTCTAAAAGATACATATCATCCTTTACTGCAAAAAAGCTTTCCTTTGAATAATCAAAGCCTTCTGAGTCTAGAAACCTGTAATCAATACATAGGTTGTTTGAACACTCTGCTGGTGTTTCTAAAACATTTAATCTTAATTGCTTGGTTTTTGCATAAAGGCCTTGTCTTGAAGAAACATTTCTTGAAACGTCAAGTATTGTATCTTTTGGGTCTCTATAGATTGAACCAGAATAATCACACCAAGTTCTATAGCTTGCAGACATTGTTCCTATCTCGTTTGCTTTTACCTTTATCATTACTTGTTTTTTTGTTATGCTTGCAGATGACCAGTAAAGCTCTAACCATTTGTTTAATTGGTTTGGTTCTCCAACATTATCATAGTCTATTGATTGTTGGTTGTTATTGTAGGTTGTTGAGTATTTGAATTTTGTTGTGTCTGCTTTAAAGCCTGTTATTCCATAACTCATGTTTTCAGAATCGTTTTCATAATCTTCTCCAATCCGAAAATGAGCGCCACAACTTGTTGCAGCGGTTGGAAATTGCAAATCAAAGACAAGATAATAATCTTTATCAACACTTAAAACTGTTGTTGGGCTGTTGTGTGTGTCTCTTAGTTCTACAAAGGAGATTACTGGATTTAAATCCGTTACTTCTGGCTTTAATGTTAAATTAAGATAATTTTCGTCTCCGATTATTGTTGACATCACTGTTGTGTTTCCATTGTTGTCTGTGTATTCGATTATTAGGTTTTTGTAACCCTGTGTTTCAAATGTAAATGGCAAGTCTTCTAAAATACATTTATCTTTAAGTATTGTTCCAAGTTTTGATTTTATTATTACACAACCTGTTGTTATTGGATTGCCGCGTGTGTCTTTTAATTTAAGAGTTATTGTTTTTGTTGCATCATTAACTATTAAAATTACTTTATTGTCCTTGAGAGGATCAATTGTTGTTTCTTGGCTTTCTGTTGTGTCGCCAACAATTCCTGTGACTTTGTAATCGTCTCTGCTCTTTGCATAGACTGATGTATGACCGGCAATATCAACAGTAAGAGGACCGGTTCCTATTGGAACATAAGTTCCATTTAGTTTTTTGTAAACCAAAACATTTGCTGTTGGTATTGGGTTGTTCACTGAATTTAAAACATATATTGATAATTTATAGATGTCTGCTGAACCAACCTTTGCTAAAGAAATCTCTAAGTTGTTTGAGGCATCTATGTTTGCAAGATACTGTGAGCAGGCATAGCCTTCTTTACAAGCAGTGACAACATAGTTTGTGTTTTGGTCAAGACCTGTAAAGGTTACTTGCCCATCCATTTTTGTTGTTGATGTTAGAAGTTCGTTTCCTGTTAAGTTGTAAAGAGTTACCTTTGAATCAAGCAATGGACCTACAAGATCTGCAACAACCATTACATTTAGGTTTGAACTTCCTGCAATTAATTTTACTGTAAAGCTTTCTTCGTTTTTTGATATCCTGTAGGTTTTGTGGTCCTTGTCACTGTCATAGATTCTGTAGCCTTCTTTTGTTATAACAAAACGTATTACTTCTCCAACAGTTGTTTTAAATGTTACTTTTCCAAGTTTTGTTTTGGTATTGTTTATTATTTCTCCTGCTCTGTTGTATACTGTAACATTGCAATCATCAAGAAGATCTCCTAATTGGGTTGTTGCAAAAATTGTTAGTCTTGCTTCGCTTCCTTGAAGTAATGCTTTTTCTAAATCAAAATCCAAGGAGATGTTTTGTGTCTCAAGTAACTTTGTTAGTCTTATGGATTTGCTTACTGTTTCGTAGTTTTCACTTTCAATTGTTAATGTTATATCTTTGTTTTGAGGAACTGATTCTATTGTAATTTCGCCAAGGTTGTTTGGGGTTGCAGTTATTTGTTGGGACCTCCCGTTTAGTCTGTAGTCTAATGTCGCGTTATAATCTGGTATTGATTTTTTGGTTTGGTTGTCTATAATTGTTAATTTTAATGTACCATAATTTATCAACTCATCAAACTTGATTGAAAGTGGTTTGCTACTATCAAAGGTTATTTGTTTGTTTAAATAGTGTGAATAACCTGTCTTTGTGGCATTGATTCTATAATCTGCACCAGGACGCAGGGCTATTCTTTTTTTGTCACCATCACTCATTATTCCTGTAAACTTTGTCTTGTCTTTTAGATCGCTTATAGAAACAGAAACATCAGTTAGTTTTGTTCCGGCATAATCTGTTAAAGAAAAGGTTACTGTTGTTTTTGTTGCAAAGTTGATTATAAAAAATATTAATATTGCAAGAATGATAATGGTCAGGCAAGTAACAAACGCAAAAGCCGGTATTCCTTTTTTCTCTAAGGTGTCATTAAGCTTGTTTAAGGCAATTCCTTTTTCTGACAACCAATCAGAAAAAGTAAAATATCTTTCTTCAAACCACTGGTAGGTTTTACCAAAGATGTTTTTCTCTTTTTGTTTTTCTATTTCTTTTTCTGAGTAATCGTCGTTGACTTCTGAATAATCTTCAATTTCCTCATCTGAGAAATCATCTTCTTTTGTTTTTTTTGTTTTTGCTTTTGCCATTATTTATCTTCTCTTTATATTTTTTTAAAATATATTTTTGACATATAAATAAAAGTATAATATATTTATATATGTTTATATTAGGGTTTGTAGAACCCCTCTAACTCCTTAATCGTAACATAAATAATACATCGGTCTTACTACCTATATTTTATGATTTTTCAGGATAAATATATTACAACCAATATCTTTTAATAGTTTCTATAAGCAAGTTGAACGAGTTTTTGGTGAAGTTAGGTTACCTTTTCATTTTCCTAAGTACTCTAACAAGCTATACAGCAATTTTGTTCATGTATATTTGTTGAGTTTAAAAGAACGACACAAGAGTTCTTATCGTCATTTAACAGAATTGTTAAACGACATAACTGTTTTAAGATTGCTTGGAATCCAGAAGCAACCACACTTTACAACCCTGCAAAAATTTGTAAGTAAGATTAGTAAAGACATTTTACAAAAACTAGTAATGGCTTGTCATAAGCTTATCAACAGCAACAAGATGATTGTTGCAGTTGATTCTACGGGTTTTGTAAATGTTAATCCAACTTATTATTGTCTTAATAAGTGCGGCATTAGACCACCATACAAAAACTTTACACAAACAAGTATTATTGTAGATACAGATACAAAATTAGTACTATTTGTAACTGCAACAACGCAGGATAACCAGCAAAAGCAGGTTATCCTAAAAGTATTAACCTATAATTTAGAACAGTTAAGCAGAAACAAAAAAGCAATTTCTTTCACAATATTAATATTCTAAAAGGATTTCTACAGAACCTTTATATTAAGAAAAAAGAATATAACTCCAAACTATTTACTAGAAAGAGTTATAAATAAGAAAAAAAGAAAAATTAAAAAGAAACCTTAATGTTCTTTTTTTCTTCTGCACTTGTTTCTAAGAAAGCCTCATCCTTGAAACCAAACATCTTTGCAAACATGTTGTTTGGTACAGTTTGTATTTTGTTGTTGTAGTCCATTACTGTGTCATTGTAGTATTGTCTTGCATAAGCTATTTTGTTTTCAATACCTGATAATTCCTCTTGAAGTTGTAAGAAATTTTGGCTTGCTTTAAGGTCAGGATAATTCTCAACAACAATGTTTAGTAGCCCGCCAATTGCTTTAGACATTTGGTCGTTTGTCTTCATTGTTGCTTTGATGTCCTTTGCTTGCATTGCCTGATTTCTTAGTTCTGTTATCTTTGTTAATGTCCCTGCTTCGTGTTTTACATAGCCTTTAACAGTCTCAACAAGATTTGGAACAAGATCATATCTTTTCTTTAACTGAACATCTATCTGGCTCCATCCGTTTTTTACCTTGTTTCTTAAACGTATCAGGCTATTATACATGAAAAGAGCCATTAACAGAATAATTCCAAAAATAACAAGAATTATTATTAGTGCTATTGCCATTTCATCACCTTTTTTTTAAAATAACTAGATAATATATAGATTGCTAATATTTATAAAGAAATTGTTAGTCAGAATTTGGAATGTATTTGTCTATGTTTTGGATAATCTTGGGGACCGCCTTGTTAATTCTGTTTATTGCGACACAGAGATATTCTTCTGCTTTCTTCTTTGATTTTGTTTTCTTGTAAATGTCGGGATAATCAAGAAACGAGGATTTTTTTCCAAAGGCAATTTCATTAAAAATAACTGAATCTTTATTGTATTTTTCTTTAAGATAATCTTGATGAACCCTTGCCATAGAGACAATTAAATCTGATGATGCAAGAATCCTCTTTGTTACTTTCCTTTGCTTGTGTTTAGAATGATCAACATCTAATTTTTCTAGTTCTTCTTTTACTATTGAATGGATTGATTGCTTTTTTGCAGTAATTCCCGCAGACGCAACTTTTAGTTTTATGCCTTTTTCTTGAAGGTGTTTTTTTAGAAGAAGCTCAGCAGACATGCTTCTAAAGACATTTCCTGTGCATACAAAAAGTATTGTTTTCATTCTCTTCACAAAATTTATTTTAAATATAATATTTATCTAATGATTTTTTAATCAAAATAACATCGTGATTTGATTGTTGATTTTTTAAATAAATGTCTATAAATAAAACTTCATTTTTTAGTTTTGACAAATGCCAAATTACTCTTGCGGTGAAATCGCGATCATCTGATATTCTCATTCGTGATTTTATTACTAAATATTCTGAATATTTTTCCCCAAGTTTTATTCGCTCATTTCTTTTTGGAGATTCTTTTAATAGTTCTTCTCTTCGTGTTAAAATGGTTTGTTTAATTATCTCAAAATCTTTTACTAAACATCTTGGGTGTTTCTTTAAAACCTTATCAAATTTCTGCTCAAAATCAGAAGTGTTTTTAGCAACACAATCAATGGATTCCATTGCTAATAACCTACTCTACTAGTTTTTCTAAGGACTCTGCTCTGTAAAATACTAAATCATAATCTATTATACCATTATCTTTAGAAACTAAATAAGGATTATCTTTGTGAGATAAATTTGATATTTGAGTCGCAGAAAGAGCGCCTAATTTTTTTATAACTTTATCAATTGTAGATATTTCCTCTTTTGATAATGTACTTAATTTAGGGGCATCTAAAATTTTATACTTTGTGTTTTGTGATAACTGTTTGGTTTCTATTTTTTTTCCCTTTTCTAATTTATCAATTATTATTGCAATGTGTACTGGGGCGGGGCCAAACTCGATCTTTCTATATTCTTCATTTGTAATTGATTTATTGTTTTTTTTATAGTGATTAAAATCCGAAAAATATAATAATTTATATAAAACGGTCTTTCCAAAATTTGTATTTTTATCACATTTAGAAATAATATAATGGGCCATTTCACTTAGCTTTTCAGAATTGTAATTTAAGACCATATTTATCACAGCTATACATATATTATTAATTCTAATATATAAAAAGCTTTCGGAGGTAGATGCCCAGTGCGAAAAAATCGAAATCAGTGCTCCATTTCTAGAGTGTTTGGATAATTTGGGTCCGGAACACACCCAACTCCACTTGGAGCAAACTTTTCATTACAATAACAATAATTGACTTCATGTTGTGGGAGAAGCTCTGGACAGTTTTCTAATGATTGAATCGATATTGAACGTATTATATTATTTACAAAATCTAACATAGATAATTGATTACAATTTAAGAATAGATTTAGGGCAGGATAATCAAAATGACGAGAAAAACAAATATAGTTGTCTACTATTTCTAATATATTTGAATCAATTATAAAAACCCTACTATTTCCATAATTAAATCCTCTAAAAATTAAATTTATATTTCTTGGTGTTTTTTTAGACATAAATTCTCCCAACTATACTTATATAATATAATTAGATATTAAATACAAATATTTAAAAAATCGGTAGATACACAACAATGTAAGTGTTTGCCATTATGTTATTTTAATAAAATTAAAACAGAAGAACATATTAATTTTTTATTTGTCCTTTGCGCACGGTGTTTTTTTGTATCACAGCCATGTTCTTTTAGGGCGGCTACGACAATTGGATCTATTGGCCTATTCCAATTTCTAAAGCCACTTCTGTTCTTGTAGCAGACCTACTAATGATAGATGTCCGTAAAGACCCTAAAAAAGCAAAAACAAACAAAGAACAACAACAAAATTTTGAAGAATTAAAAAAATTGATAAAATAAATTACCGCCTAATACTTTTTTGCCTTTGTGGTTGACTTTTCTTTTTTTGTTTTGGTCTTGGTATATTTCTGACCTTTAATTTTGCTTTTTGAGAACGGATTACTCCATTTAATAAATTTAGTAATCTTTTATGTACTTTTTGTATATTTTCCGGTGGTTTTTTTAGCTTTTCTTGTTTTGTTGTAGTATCTGGGCAATCATCTAGACAACAAAATGTAATTTCATTTTCTTTTGGATTTTTACTTGTGGTTCCATGAAATGCGTTTTGGAAAAAATCCGTTTTGTATAGTTCTAGCTTTTTTTTAATGTCTGTTTTCCCCACACCAATTAAATTTAATACTATTTCCATTAAATCTGAATGTGTTGCAAAATTTACATCCCACTGTTTTGGAGCAACAAGGATATAATCTCTGTTCTGATAACTTGTACAAAAAAATTTGAATTCTTGATGATCTTTTGATTTTTTATGAACAATAAAAACACAGTTGCCTAATTCTGTTTTATTGTAATATGTCTTTGTTTTTTCTTGTATAGACATATTTTTTTGATACTCTGGAAGCCCTAGATTGCTGTTTCCCATATTTTTCAAAATTTATTTCTTTAAAGACTTTTCAAGTTTTGCTATTGCTATCTTGGTTTTGATTATTGAATCTGGGTTTAAGCTCATAGATTTTATTCCCTCTTTAACCAAGAACTCAGCCATCTCTGGATAATCAGAGGGGGCTTGTCCGCAGATACCAATATACTTGCCTTTCTGGTTTGCAACTTTTATGACATCACTTAAAAGTTTTTTAACTGCTGGGTTTCTCTCATCATAGATATTTCCCAGAAGTTCTGAGTCTCTATCAAGACCCAGAGTCAATTGTGTTAAATCATTGCTACCAATACTAAAACCATCAAAGATTTCAAGGAAACCCTCTGCAAGAATAACATTTGAAGGAATCTCACACATACAGTTTACCTTTAAGCCATTCTTTCCTTTCTCTAAGCCGTTCTTTTTCATTTCAGCAAGAACTTTCTTTGCTTCATCAAGGGTTCTACAGAAAGGAACCATAATTTCAAGATTTGTTAAGCCAAACTCTTCTCTGACTTTTTTGATTGCCTGGCACTCAAGAGCAAAACCAGCAACATAATTTCCTTGGTAATATCTTGAGGCACCTCTCCAACCAATCATTGGGTTGCTTTCAACTGGTTCGTAGTCTTTTCCACCAATCAGGTTTGCATACTCATTTGATTTAAAATCTGAAAGTCTTAAGATTACTTTCTTTGGATAGAAGGCTGCTGAGATTCTTGCAATACCTTGTGCTAACTTATCAACAAAATATTGTTTCTTGTCTGTGTAACCAATTGTTAAAGCATCAATTTTTTCTTTGACTTCTGTATCTGTGATTTTGTTGTAATTGATTAAAGCAAGAGGATGAATCTGAATCCAAGAGTTAATAATAAATTCTTCTCTTGCAAGACCCACACCGTCGTTTGGCAAAAAGCTTAGATCAAAGGCTTGCTCTGGGTTACCAACATTCATCATTAACTCGGTTTTTGTTTTTGGAATTTCTTTTAAATCGATTGTTTGTTTTGTAAATTGAATCTTTCCTGCATAAACAAAACCAGCATCTCCGCTTGAACAATCCATTGTCACTTCTTCTCCAGTTTTTAATTTCAAGGTGCCGTCAAGGGTTCCAACAATACAAGGAATTCCAAGCTCTCTAGCAATTATTGCGGCATGACATGTTTTCCCGCCTTTATTTGTTATTATTCCGGAAGCTATTTTCATTATTGGCTCCCAGTCAGGATCTGTCATTTCTGTTACTAAGATTTCTCCTTTTTTAAATTGGTTAATTTCTTTTGCTGATTTTATAACTTTTACAATTCCTGTTGAGATTTGTTGACCAACGCTTTTTCCAACAACGACGGGTTTAGCATTTGTGGTTAAAGAAAAAGTTGTGTAACTTGTCAAGTCTTTTCTTGACTGCACAGTTTCAGGTCTTGCTTGAACAATAAATAATTCGTTTGTCTTACCATCAAGAGCCCATTCCATATCCATTGGCTTGAACTTATTTGCTTTCTTTGAATAGTAATCTTCAATCTGCACAGCCCACTCTGCAAGCTTTATTGCTTGCTCGTCTGTTATTGAAAACTTGTTTCTTTGTGTTAGTTCTACAGAAATGTTTTTGGTTGGCTTGTTTCCTTGGTTGTCATAAACCATTCTTATTGCTTTTTCTCCAACAACTTTTGAGATGATTGGTTTTTTACCTTGTTTTAATGTTGGCTTAAAAACAATAAATTCATCAGGGTTGACTGCTCCTTGAACAATATTTTCTCCAAGGCCGTAAGTTGAGTTAATTATTACTACCTCTTTAAAGCCAGTTTCTGTGTCAATAGAAAACATAATTCCTGAAGATGCCATATCACTTCTTACCATTCTTTGAACAACAACTGAAAGAGCTATGTTGAAATGGTCAAACTTTTTATCAACTCTGTAAGAGATTGCTCTGTTTGTAAACAAACTTGCAAAACATTTTCTTACTGCCTCTAAAAGATTCTCTTTACCAGTGATATTAAGATAGCTTTCTTGCTGTCCTGCAAAAGAAGCATCTGGAAGATCTTCAGCTGTTGCACTTGATCTTACTGCAACATCTAAATCAGGAATTTTTTCTTTTTTACAAAGTTTATCGTAAGCATCAAATATTTCTTTTTCTAAGTCTTTTGGTATTGTTTCATGCCTTATTAGTTCTCTAATCTTGTGGCCCTTTTCTGCTAATTGGTCAAGATTGTGAGTATCTAGGTCTTTTAATATTTTTTTTATTTGGTCTTTTACTCCTGATTTATCAAGAATATATCTGTAGGCCTGTGCTGTGATTGCAAAACCGTAAGGAATCTTTACCCCTTTTTTCCCAAGATTTTGATACATTTCTCCCAAGGACGCGTTCTTTCCACCAACATAAGGGATATCCTCAATTCCAATCTCATCAAACCACATTATAAATTTTTTATTTTTTGCATTCATAGTTAATCATATTTATTTTCTTAAATATATTTTAAATAAGAATAAAGGATTTATATATTTATTCTTTCTCAAACTTATCCCACGGGAAAGCCACCCACTTGTCTACTTCTTTTGCATAGAAGTCTGGAGTGATCTTGTTGTGTTCTTTATTTAGAAAGATTGTTGCACTCTTTACTGACTTTACTTTGTATGTTTTTAAAAGCTCTTCTAAAAAGATAATTGTCTTTCCTGTGTCACAGATGTCATCAACTATCAGGATGTTTTTGCCTTTTAGAAGTTCTTTGTCTGGAGCATTTAAGAGTTTCATCTCTTTTTGCTGTTTGTTCTCATAAGAAGAAACAGCAACACTCAGTATGTTTTTAGTTTCTAGAAGCCTTGCAAGAAGTACTGCTGGGAAAAAACCACCAACAGAGACTCCAAGAATATAATCCACTTTAAAGTTACTGGTTTTTATTTGCTCAGAAATTCTTAAACACAATGTTTCAATTTCTTCATAGCTAAAGTTTATTATTTCCATAGTTTTCACTTACAAAATTTCATCTTTTAATCTATCATATCTTGAAAAGTTTTTTGTTTTCTTCATGGACTTGTAATGGATTGCTTTCTTTGGACAGAAGTTATAGCAACGCGTGCAAAACATACAGTTGTTTCCAAAAATTACTTTGCCTTTCTCTTTCTTGATTGTGATGTTTTGGGCTGGGCAAACATTTACACAAAGACCACAAAAATTACATTCCTTTTTATCCCAGAACCATTTGTTTTTTTTATTCATTCCAAACTTTGCTATTTCAGAAATCAAATACATAAAAATATTTGCGGATTTAAATTTTGATTTTCCTGATGTTATTAACTCAAAATCTTGCTTAATCTTTTCTTTTGTTCCTGATATTTTAAGATCAGCGTGTTCTTTTTTATCTATATCTTTATTAAATAAAAAACCATCATTACTTGGCATTATATACAATAAATTAGAAATTACTTGATATTTCTTTTTTCTTAAGATTCTTTCTAATACATTAAAACTAGCTCCCGCACTTAAACCGGCGGTTGCAAAAAGAATAACTGGTTTATCTTTTACTTCTGGAAGTTTTTTTACAAAATCAATAACAATCTGTGGCGGGTAGAAATAATAAATTGGAAAACCAATCATTAGAAAATCATACTTGCCTTGACTTGTAACTGTTTCAATCTTTTCTATTTGGAAAAGATCAATAGAGATTCCTTTTTTCTTATAGTTGTCTTGAAACTCACAAGCAACAAACGCTGTGTTCCCTGTTCCAGAAAAATAATAGATTGCTCCCTTGCCTGGATTAAGTTGTTTATTAGTAATAGTCATACAAAAACAAAGAATAAAATAATTTAAAAAGGTTTATTTGTATCCTTTTTGAAAACTTTATCATAAAATAAAACAAATAGTATTGCAATAAATAAACCAAAGATAAAACTTAATATACTGTATGGCGTGAAAAAATATAAAACAGTTAGACAAATTACAGAAAACAATATAGGAATTATGTCTTTTGATTTAATAATTTCAAAATATCTTATTGGTTTATTCCTTTGCTTTGCTAATTTTATTTCTGCAAGAACTCCATTACTTACTTGACCAAATACCCCAATTTCATCTATTCTTTTTACTAAACTGTTGTTTGCACTTCTCACTAAATCTCTATCAACTGTATCAAGCATAAAATATTCAGAAATCACAAATGGAGTTAATGGCACAGCATTATTTTCAAGAACAAACTTAGAAATGTGCTGTCTAAAATAAAAATTTAGTTTAGAGTGCGCTATATATATTAATTTCATATCTGTGTTTGTGTCCATACAAAAGATAGCCTAAAGTGGTTTTTAAAACATTGCACACGAGCAAAGTTTTTGGGACTGAAACCAATTCTCCCAAAAGGGGTGCCATTGGACACCCACCCCCGAAACCTTTAAATATCGTTTTTGGTACTATTATTATTATGACTACAAAATATGTTGTTAAAGAAAAGAAAAGAAAAAAACTAAAAGAACCAATGATTGATTACTATCCAACAGGTCGCGAAGTGTTTCTTGTTCAAGATATTCTTGAAAAATATCCAGAAGCAATAATGAAAGAAACAGAACTTGAAAAGAAAGTCAAAGATAAAGTCCGCAAGGTTCATTTAAAACAAATATTAAAATATTTAGAATATACTAATCAAATCGTTTACTCAAAAAAAGGAATAACCTATATACACCCTGCATCAAAAAAATTAAAAGATGCAATCAAAAAAGGGATTGTGTATGGTTAAAATACAATTTTCAGAAGATGCAACTAAAATACTTGAAGAAATAAATAAAGATAATTCAAAACAAGGAAAAATGTTAAGTAAATCTATTCCCGAAAAATTAGAATTACTTAAACAAAATCCCCATTTTGGAGAACCTATCAAATCAAAATTTATACCTAAATGGTATTTAAAAAAATATAATGTTAAATTTTTATTAAAAGTAAGACTTTCAGAATATTGGAGATTACTTTACACAATCACAGATACTGGAGAAATAGAGATTATTATAATTATCGTTGATCTTATTGGTCATAACAAATATAACAAACTTTTTGGATTTAAAAAGAAATAACAAATGAAAGCACAACTTTATTTTAGACACGATTCTTTTAGAAAAGGACAAAAAGAAATGATTAAGGATATTTATGAGTCTGTTGTTCTTGGAAAAAACATCTTAGTACATGCACCAACCGGGACTGGAAAAACAGATTCTGCACTTTCTGCAGCAATTACTTTGGCTATGGAAAAGAATCTAAAGGTTTTGTTTCTTACACCAAAGATTTCTCAACACAAGATTGCCTTAGAAGTTATTGAAGAACTTACTGACAAATATGATTTAAAGATAAAGGCAGTGGACTTTGTTGGAAAGAAAAACATGTGTATTGAACCAGTTATCTCAAGAACAGAGTCTAATTTCTATGAGATATGTAAAATAGCTTGTAAGAAAAAACAATGCCCATTTTTTGAAAATATTAGACCAAGTAACAAAGGACAAAGAGACCTTTTGGCTTATCTCTTGGAGAAGAAGCTAAAGGAAAATGATGTGTTAAGTCATCTTGAGATTAAAAGGATTGCTGAAGAACTTAAGAGTGCTACAGGAATCCCACAACCAGTCTGTGCATATGAACTAGCAAAGCTTTTTACTAAAAGCTGTAGAGTGATAATTGCAGACTATTATCATGTGTTTTCAAGCAAAGTCATGGAATCAACACTATCTGAGATTGGAGTTAACCTTGAGGAGTGTATAATTGTTATTGATGAAGCGCACAATCTTGAAGATCGTCTCTTAAAGTTGATATCCAAATCTTTAAATACAAACATGCTTCATAGAGCGATTAAAGAAGCAAAAGAAGTAAAGAATAACAAACTTAAAAACATCTTAGAAAAACAACTAGACCATATTGAGAAGATTGCAGAAAAAAAACTAGAGAAAACCAAAGAAGATACTGTCTCTAAAGAAGAAATATTAATAAAAGAAATTAAAGAAAATCCTCTTGAGATTATTGAAGAACTTGATGAGTCTGGTCTTAAGTATATTGAAGAACTTAAGGAAAGCAGTTCTGCATTTATCTCTGTTGGACTGTTTCTTGAAGAATGGATAAAAGATAAAGAGGCACACATTAGATTTATTAGAAAAGAAAAAAACGGAATTAGTGTTAAGTATAATGCTTTGGACGTTTCGCCACTGACTAAGAAAATATTTGAAAACTGTTATTCTTCTGTATTGATGTCTGCAACCTTAACGCCGCTTGCCATGTATCAAGATGTTTTGGGACTTGATAAAGGAAAAACAATTACTAAAGAATATCCTAATCCTTTTGACAAAGAAAAAAAACTAAATCTTTTGATTACTGATTCCTCAACAAAGTTTACTCAAAGAAATGATGTTGAGTATAAAAAAATCGCAAGTCATGTTGAAAAATGCGTTAACGCCATCCCGGGAAATTGTGTGGTCTTCTTTCCAAGCTTTGAAGTCATGGGAGATGTTGTGCCGATGATGAAAAACATTAACAAACCAAGAATTGCCCAAGAAGAGAAGATGAATAGTCATGAATTTGAGGAAATGATTACTAGTTTTAAGAAACATTCCAAAAATATTAAAGGAAGCGTTCTAATGGCAGTTATGGGTGGGAAGGCATCTGAAGGTATTGATCTTCCAGGTAATCTCTTGATTGGCGCAGTTATTGTTGGAATTCCTCTTGCAAAGATGGAAATAGAAACAAAAGCAAAAATTGACTATTATGAGATTAAGTTTAGGAATGGTTGGAACTATGCTTACATTCAGCCAGCCATTCAAAAAGTTATACAAAGTGCAGGAAGAGTCATTAGAACAGATAAAGACAAGGGTGTTATTGTCTTTATTGACTCTCGTTTCCATTGGGAGAACTACAGAAAATGTTTCCCAAAGGATATGCAGTTTGTTGTAAGTAAAGAATCTAAAGCAGAAATTGAAAATTTCTTTAACGCTTAAGGATTAACTTTATTTTTCATTTTTTAACCAGGGCATATATTCTTTATGATTTGCGAAACAACGATTAAATATCAAAAAATTTCCTTTAATTACATAAGTTAATCTTCACCAACTTTATGTTTTTGGGCAAGTTCTAGAATTCTAGCCCTTACAACCTTACTTTTAGTTGCATAATACCCTTTGTTAACAAAATCAGAAAGCTATTTTGCTTGCTTACCTTTTAACCTAACCATAAACTCTGTTTCTTTTTCAATCACAATTAATCACAAATATCTTAGAAACAAAGAAAATATAACTAGATATCATTTTGATATCTTTTTGATATCTGCTGATTTTTTGCTTTTCTTTTCTTCAATCAAGTCTCCAGGGAAATAATTGATAAGGTGTTCTTTGTGGATGGGGGTTGTTTCAAACTCTTTTATCAACTCTTTAAACTGCTCCCTTACTGTTCTTGTAAAATCAATCATTTCTTCTGTTGATTTGACTTCAAAATCAATCTCAAAGTCCCAATAACCAATAACTTTTGTTATGTCAAAAACGCAAAGGTTATTTTGAAGGTAAGTTATTAACTCTTCTTCTTGCGATTCATTAATGTTACTAAACCTTATTAGGGACTTATAGGCCTGCCTTCCTGTTTTTTCAATGTTTAGGTGTGGTTTAAAACCCTCAATTATGTTTCTGTCCTGCATGCTTTTTATTCTGTAGATTATTGTGTTTGGAGAGGTGTCTATTATTCCTGCAACTTCCATTGCGCCGATTCTTGCATTTTTGGAAATAACTGATAATATTTTTAAGTCTAAATTGTCTAGTTTCTCTGTTGTAGTACCATCAAAATCAATAAATGATTTTTTGTTTATTTCGCGATATTTCTTTGCAAAATAGTCTCTTCCAAAATAAATGTTTTCAAGAGTTGTTAGGACATCTATGTTTCCTATGTTGTCTGGAAAATTTATTCTTAGTTCTTTTAGAAAGGAATAATATTGGATTATGTTTTTTGCAAGATAATCCACTATCAGATCCCAGTGGCCTGTACATTCTGCTAGATAAGATATATTTTCATTGGTTTTTAAATAAATAATTAGTTTTTCTTGGATTTCAGGGGTTATGTGCGTTAGCCTTATCATTGTTCTGTAACTGGTATAACCTAGTTTTACAAAATTTACTACTGTGTAAAATCCAAGGATTACTTTCTTTTTTTCAAGACTTATTAGCCTATAGCTTAGCACTTGCTGTGAGGTATTTAGTGTTTTTGCTATGTTTGAGACTGTCTGTCTTGAATCCTTCTCTAGCTCTACAAGGAACCGGAGGTCAAATCTGTCAAGTGAGCCCATATTTGTATTTATGAGAAAAAAGCATATAAATATTGCGATTTCACAAAAATTTTGTGAGAAAGGTATATAAAGCTTCAAATTCACAAAATATTTAGTTCAGACTAGAAGTTTTCAAATATGAAGACAATCTTTGTCATTCCCCCATACTACCTGCTGGAACCGCCAGCAGACATTAGCAAACACTGCCAAAAACCAAACCGCGACTTGCAAACAAGAACTTTTCTTATGCCATATTTTCCTTTTTTTCTTAAATCTTTTTCTTTTTTGTGTCTTGATTTTGAGCTTTCTGTTTCTAAAAGGCCTTACACTTTATCTTCTTGTCTTGAGATAATACTTTCACAAAAACCAGACAAAATTATCTTTGATCTAACAGTTGACAAATCCTTTGAAAATTATCATATTAATCTAGAAAACATTGTACAAAAAATTAGAGTGTTTTTACCAAAGATAAAGATTGAATTTCTTGAGAATATTAGAATTGAGAAAACAGAGAGATTTCAAGAAAAGAACCAAGTAAAGATTCAAGAGATTATAAAATACATAAAAAGAAATGAGCAGGAACTGTTTGTCGTCCAAGATTTAGTGCAAATCAAGGAAATTTACAAAATACTTAATCAAGAGAATTATGGTTTCTGGTTTTATAACTTTAAACAAATACACATAAAAGAAATCATAAAGCTAAAGAAAAACTATTTTGATTTGAATTTTTTATTGTCTTGCAATTATCTGGATATCTCTGTTGAAGAAGTTAAAACTCTTGCAGGGCATGGACTTGAAAAACTTATTATACAATTAAATAGTGATTGTGAGTTTTTGAATTGCTTTCAAGAACATTTTGAAAAGATTGAATCAATTTCAAATTGTTGTAAATTAAAGATCAATATTTATCCAAACCTCTCACAAATCAACAACCAATCGTTTGTTGAGTTTCTAAATCTTTTGGATTCTAGAAATTTAGAATATCAGATAATGCAAACAACTGGAAAAATAGAAAACAAAAAGGAATTTATTAATTTTGGAGTTATTTCTTTGTTGTCTTCACTTGACAAAGACAAGGGGATTATCAAAAGACTAAAAGAAATACCAATCATACCTGAGAAAAAGACAGTTGAGCATATTATTGATTTTATATTAAGGACCGAAAACAAATATTTAGAGTTTTACATCGACATCGCTCATTTTCTGGATGGTTTTTTTACCAAAGAAGAAATAATTGATTATCTAAACAAACTGCATCCTAACACAAAAAAAGAAAACCTAGAAAAGATTGTCTATGAGTGTATTAATCTTTTGGAAAAAGAAATGTTTGTTGATTATCTTAATTCAAAAAAAGAAGTTTCAAAAAACCAAGCAGAAGAACCGAAATCACATTATGTGAGTGTTTTTCCTAGACTTAATAATCTTTTTTTGATGTATTCTGGTTCTGAAAAAGGATATATATTTGGTAAAAACACAAAAAAACTTGAGGAAGTGCCAAGAGACATTTTCTTTTTCTTTGTGTTTTCTAAAGGCATCTTTGTGCTTAAAGAAGTGGCACACAAACTTCATCTTCTCTTTAAAGATACAAAAGAATTTAGTACAGAAAATTATCTAAAGAGCACAAAGAAAATCTATAACACACTTAAACACTATGGGCTTTGTAAGTAATCCCAGATATAGCTTTTAATATGTTTCTATATTATATTTATTAGTGAATAATTTATGGCAGAAGAATTTACGGTAACACCTTGGGAAATAGACGGAAAGATTGATTATCAAAAGTTGATTAAGCAGTTTGGAATTACAGAAATCAATAAACAAATGCTTGAAAAGCTTAGACTAAAAACCAAATCAAAAAAACTACATCGTTTTTTTAGAAGAGGATTTATCTATTCACATAGAGACTTTGATAAAATTTTAGAAAACATAGACAAAGAGAATTTCTTTATCTATACTGGGAGAGGGCCTTCTGGAAAAATGCATATTGGACATCTTATTCCTTTTATTATCTCTAAATGGTTTCAAGACGAATTTGATTGTAATATTTATATTGCAATGGCAGATGATGAAAAATTTGTGTTTAAGGACAAACTAAGCTTTGAAGAAATGGAAAAGAACAAAAAGGATAACTTCTTAGACATCTCTGCAGTCGGTCTTAACACCGACAAAACTTTTTTCTTTTCTGATATCGAGTATATTCAAAAATTATATCCAGTAGCACTTAAATTTGCAAAGAAGACAACCTTTTCAACAGCTAAGGGCGTGTTTGGGTTTAATAATGATAGTAACCTTGGACAATTCTTTTATCCTGCAATTCAAGTTGCACCAACAACCTTTGAAAAAAAACATTGTTTGATTCCTGCAGGAATTGACCAAGACCCTTATTGGAGAATACAACGGGACAATGCTAAAAAGTTAGGGTATAAGAAAGTCGTAGCTGTTCATAACAAGCTTTTGCCACCTCTACAAGGACTTGATGGGAAGATGTCAAGTTCTATTGAAGGAACTGCTATCTTTTTGGATGATGATAGTAAGACAATAACTAGTAAGATTAACAAATATACTTTCTCTGGTGGGCAACCAACCTTAGAAGAACAAAAGAAAAAAGGTGGAAACACCGAAGTGTGTGTTGTCTATTCTTGGTTAGAAATACTTTTCGAAGACGATGACCAAAAATTAGAGCAACGAAAGAAAGATTGTAAGTCCGGAAAAATTCTTTGTGGAGAATGTAAGAAATATCTTGCTGAAAAGATATCAATGGCTTTAAAAAAACACCAAGACGCAAAAATCAAAAATGCCCCACTTATCCAAAAATACAAATATTCAGGAAAGCTTGCTAAAGAAATGTGGAAATAATCCTTACAAGGAGATGACTAATTATGAGAAAAACAAGAATAGCTATTGACTTAGATGATACTTTAGTTCCAACTGTAAACATTTTGATAAAAGAAATGCTAAAGGATAGAAAGTATCCTGCATTTAAAGGATATCATTCGATTAAAGACTTTACTTTTGAAGAAGAACTTATTTTGTACAAGTATATAAGAAAGACAATAAACAAACAAGACATAACAAAATTTAAGCCAATGCTTGGCTCTGTTTCAATTATTAAAAAACTTGCAAAGGACTTTGATTTGTATCTTGTAACTGCAAGAACAAAAAGCACAAAGAAGACAACAAGGGTTTGGATGGCACATCATTTTCCTGGGCTTTTCAAGAGAATCATTTTTGGGCAATATAGAAATGGAGGATACTTTAGAAAAACCAAAGGGCAAATCTGTAAAGAACAGGGAATTTCTTTAATCATTGATGATAGGTTTGATTATGCTTTGGATTGTCATAAGCATGGAGTAAAGGCAATAGTCATAGACTATGATGATAGTTATGCTTGGTCCAAAGGAAAATTTCCAAAAGGTATGGAGAAAGCGAAAAACTGGAAAGAAGTTCTTGAAATTATCAAAAAGACAAAGTTTTAATTTAAAACTTTGTGTTTTAAATACACGAATTCGTATTCTGTTAATGGTATTTTATAACATTCATTAACTAACCATAAACCGCTATCTCTAATCTTTTCTTTTGGAGAAAACTTCCCCAACCAATTATCGGTGGCTTTACAATATTTACAAGAAGAAATTGTAGAGATGATTTTAGATTCTAGACTTAATCTCTCATCTTTATCATTGACTTCAAAAACAACAAAACTAAAGTTCTCTTGAATACACTTGGTTACTTTCTTTTCTATTTCTTTTTGTTTATTTAAATCCACTTGAGCAGAATACTTGTCTTTATTTTCTTTAGTTGTTAAGTCAAGCTCCCAAAATTCTAAAAAGGGATTATTTTCCTTGTTTAGCAAGGCCCTGCCAATATTCTTTCTAAAAATCAAACGGTCCTTGTTTTCGTTTTCAAAGTGCTGTTTTAGTCTTGATGGCAGTTGGTCTTTACCGGTATGAGTTCCAATCCTTACAATCCTGTCTTTACCATGAGCAACTTAGCCTTTCTCAAAAAGGATGTATGTTCAGTTCTTTGGAATGTCTTTTTTGTCAAAAGGAAAATTAAATTTTTTCATACTATTAAATAAATGTTTTCTCTGGAGAAAAGGTTTTTACAAATTTTAGATTGTATTTGAATAACGGACTAATGTAAAGACCCTTTGCCTTGCATTTATGTTCTTGCCTTTTACTAACACCGGAAATTAGGACCATTTTTGCAATATTAATATATAGTATAAATCAATTTATAAACATTTTAGAGATTAATATATTTATAAAGCCTGGTAGTGTAGTGGCCAAGCATACAAGACTCTGGATCTTGTGACAGGAGTTCAAATCTCCTCCGGGCTATCATCTTTATGGGGGAAAATACTATGGGAATATTTGATGCTTTTAAAAAGAAAGAAAAAACAGAAGAAGAAAAACAAAAAGAATTGGAATTGCAAAAACAAAAAACAAAAACAACACCACAAATAGATTTGTCAACAGCAAAATACCCAAAAGAAACCTGTGCGGTTTGTAGCCAACCTGGTTGCGACAAGAAATGGGGGGGGCAATACTGGCATAAGAAATGCCTAAGGTCTGTTAAAGGCATGGCAAGAGATATGGTTTAAAATTATGAAAATATTTATTCTATATAAAGACCCTACAAAAGCAGCAAAAATGCTTTGTGATAAACGTATTGTTAAGATGATTGCCTAATCTGCCCAGATTCTTTCAACTGTTCCTCATCTTTTTGGTTCTAAACATAAACATCCGGTCTATAAAAAACACACAATAAACATCCTTGTGTTGTTTGGGCAGGCGCCTCTAAACAAAACTATTTGTGGCAATTAACACATCTTCACACACTCTTAGAAGAATACACTTATAGATATGGGAAAGAACATAACTACATAAATAAAAAAAATACTTGAAACAGTTCCAAAAGAAATATCTAGTCTTGGATTAACGACATTTGCTAAAGCCATACCTGAAGAATACAGACAACAGAATGCAGGAAAAGCATATAGAAAATTTTACAAAAAAGGAAAAGTATATTTTGCTAAATGGACAAACAGAAAAATTCCAAAATGGTTTCTAAAAAAATAGAAAAACTGTTGGCTTATAATCCAACATATTGTCTTATTCTTTGCTTAATCTTTGTTATGTTGTCAAGATAGATGTTTAGTTTCTTTTCTAATTGCGTCATTTGTGTTTCTGCGTCCTTTACTTGTCCAGCAACAAAGAAACTTTCTGAACCTAAGCTGTTGTAATTGATAAGTTCTTTTCTTATGTCTATGTATTCAGTTAGTGTGTAGTAGTATGCTGTGTAGTTTTCGTATAATCTGCTGAACAGAACCCTTGTTGTGTCGTCCTTGAAATATCTTCTGCCGTTAATTTCAAAATAGTTTTTTGTCTTTGCTCCAAGGCTGTTGTTATTAACAACATTGTTTGTGGCCTCAAGATGGCCATGCAACCAATTGATATCCTTTGAACGATAATCGCATCTCTTCATCACTGCAGAATCAGATAGCTTTCTTGTTTCCTTTACAATTGTCTCATCAATCTCTATTTCTTCTCCACCACACATTTTCCTAAAAAACTTTTTTAGAACCGTAATCATATTTTTTCACCAAATTCCCCTTCTTTAAAATTATTAAAAAGTATATATAATTAGGCAATAGTATTTAAATTATTATCTGTAAATGGTAATTATTGGATTTTTGCTGGAAACACAGATAAAAACGGACATAAAAGACAATTTATATACTATAAATATAAAATGTTTAAAAAAAGCAATAGTTAAATGAACTTTAACCTAAAGAATAAAAAATAGGATAAAGACATTATAATCATATAAACTATTGATTTTATTAGATTCCATGCCACCAAATAAATAAGATATGTAAATCTTAAAGTTTGGGAAACAAATGTTGTTTGAATGTGTGGTGACAAGAAAGTAAGGTATGCTACAATCGTTAAAGTTGATTCCACCAAAAATATCAACGCAACTATTCTAAAAACCCTGTACCAGGAAACATTAAACTTTATATTGTGTTTTGCTGTTGCCATCCCCATAAATGCTATTGTTCCTACATTTATACAGAATAGGGCTATTGAGAAAAACAAGAAAATTGGGTTGTTTTTTGCGGCAGATATTGCTGTTGGGGCAAGACTTGCATAGATTGTTAATTGAAATGCAAAATCTAGAATTACTATTATCAATAATATGATAAAAGGCATCCAAAGATAATGGTAATATCCGTTTTTTAGATACATCTCTGTTAGAAAATTCTTGTTTTGCGTTCTTTGCTGATAGCTTGTCCTATCGTGGAATTTGTTTGCTGGAATTCTTTCTATGATAAAGCCGTTTCTGTTTTGCTTTTTTGTAATTTCCTTTCTTTGATGAGGCGATGTTTTTTTTGAACGCTGGATATCTGTTTTTACAAATCTGTTGTTTGGGTATTTGTTTTTCCTTTTTTTATTTTGCATCAAATATCACATTTATTTTATAGGGGGTTGTATTTATTAAGATATGGTTTAGGATATTCCTAAAAACTCCTTTAATTTTCTTTCAACTATCTCGTTTGCTTTATTGCCATCAATCAAGCCATTGGTTTTAGCCATTAGTCTTCCAATCAACAGACCTTTTGCTCTTTCTCTTAATTCTAGTATTCTTGATTGGTTTTCTTGGATTATTTCAGACATTATTTTGTCTAGGTCAAGAGTTTCCAAATCTTTGAATATCTTAAGCCTTTCTATTACTTCTTCTACGGTATTGTCAGAATTATTTAATTCTATATAGATTTCTATTAACTTTGTTTTTGGTAGCTTGTTGAAATCTTTGTAGGAGAAAAACTCAAGAAGTTTTTTGCTTGTCACATTTTCCAAATCAAGTTTTCCTTCCCTTGAAAGATTGATAAGTTCTTCTAGAAGGAAAACAGCAACCTGTGTTGGATTACGTTCTGGGTTGTTAAGCATTATCTTTTCAAAGATTGTAGCATAATTGTCAAGAACCATCTTTTCTGTTAATTGATTACTTATCTTGAAGTTTTCAAGATATAGCTTTTTTCTTTTTTCTACTGACAATGGCATTTCCTTTTTTGTTTCTTCTAATAACTCTTTTGTAAAGACAATTGGCAAAAGATCAGTTTCAGGATACATTCTTGTTCCGCCAACAGATAATGGTCTTTGATATTCTGTATTGCCGTCAGCATTGACAAGCCTTGTTTCTTTTGGTATCTCTTTTGAGAAAAGGTTTATTCTTTCCTCTAAGACCTCTTTAACATGTTCTATTTCTTTTTTATCGCACATCACTAGGATATATGAGTCTTTTTCAGAGAGATTAAGATATGACTTAACTTTTTTTATTTCCTCTTCTGTTATTCCGTAGTTTGGGAGCTCGTCAGAATGAAACAAACCCTTTAGTGTTGTCTTTGCCTTTAGAATGCTTGCAAGTTCTGTTCCCACTCTCCTGTTTGGTTGAACCTCTCTACCAAGAATATTGTTAAACCCTAAAAGTAAGAAGCCAAAGACGCATTTGTTTTGGTCAAGAGAAGTTTTTATTGCCTTTGACTCTGTGTCTTTGAAGATGTCTGTTAAGTCTTTTTCTTCAAGAACAATTTTTAAAATATTTCTTTTTTGTAGTTCTTCTTTAATTTCTAAAAGATTTAGTTGCCTTATTATTTCTCTTTTTATAATTTCCGGAATCAGATCTAAATCCTGACAACCCTTTATCTCTACTCTTGAACCTTTTGAGATTGAGACGTTTATGTCTTGGCGAATTGAGCCAAGACCTCTTTTAACAAGGCCTGTTGTTCTGAAGAGTTGTCCAAGAAATAATGCGACCTTTTTTGTGTCTTCAGGAGTGTGCATGTCATGCCAAACAACCATCTCTATCAATGGTATTCCTAGACGATCAAGAGAATAGATTACTTCTGTTTCTTTTCTTTCAAGAACTCTTGCGGCGTCTTCCTCTAAAAGGATTTTGTCAATCCTTACTTTCCCAAAATCAAAATTAAGATATCCATCAGTTGCTATCATGGTTGTTCTTTGAAAGCCAGAGACATTTGAACCATCAATCACTTGCTTTCTCATAATTATGGATTTATCAACTAATTTGCTGTTTGTTAGATTAGAAATTATTATTGCAATTTTTAGGGAGTCAGGATTTGTTCTGATTGGCGGTTGACAATCCGCTTCCACTAAACAATTACAGACATTGTAGAAATAATAAACATAAGTTTTGTCTTTTTTGTGTTCAGAAACTGCCGCAAAATCTAATTCTCCTGATTCAGAATAAACAGGCCTTAATTTTCGTCTTATAATTCTGTCTGGCTTTGTTCCGTCTTTTATCATCTCTGATTTACATTTACAGAACAGTTTTCCTGTGTCCAATTGTTGATGAATCTCAAGGCCGCAAGAAAGACCAAGTGTTTTGTAATCAATTGAATCGATATTTATTTTATTCATAATTTCACTTTTTTAAAACATCCCAATAGCCGATTTTATCTGAACCAATTCTTTTAATTTTTTTATCTGATTTTAATTTTCTTATTTTCCTAAATATTGTAATAGCACTTAATTTTAATTTTTTACTTAACTGTGTATAAGTGATTTTATTATTTTTTGTGATTTCAAAAATAATTTTGTCTTCTTCATTTACACCTTCATTTACACCTTCATTTACACCTTCATTTACACCTTCATTTACGGGGACATTTGGCCTATAAAAAATTACAGATAACCCGTTTGGTTCTAATCTGTATTCTACTTTAATTTTTTGTTCTTTACAGTATTCATTTATTCTTCTTATGCCCGAACCCCAATTTTCAATATAATCAAAATAATATAAAATTTGGGCAATACTAGGATTTCTTAAAATAGATTTTCCTTTACCCGATAAATAATCTTTTATAGAATATTCTTTTGGAAATTTCCCCGGGTTATAAATTTCAACTCTGTCTGGATAAATAGCAACCTCATTATTTTTTATTATCGTATAATCTTTGTGGCAAAAAGAATTAATGATTGCTTCAAATAGCGCTCTTTCTGGAATCTCTAGTTTTTCATTACGTTCCGCTTTTGTAAGATCTGCTTGCCAATTAAGATGTTCAAAAAGATATTTTTTAGAAAAATCAATTAGCTCAAAAATATTTCCTTTCTTTAACTTAATATCAATAAAATCTTTTTTTTTTTTTGTCTTAAAAACAGCACACTGCAATTCAATATCTGATTTTTTTGAAAATAACATATTTCCTGCATTAGTTAAGTTGTTCTTATTTAAAAGATTTAATTTATTCAAAACGTCTTTAACATTTGTAAATTTAAAATTAATTTTTTCATTTTGATTTGCCTTAGTAACAAATCTTCTTAATTGAACAGAATTTGTGTCTTTAATTAATCCGGTTGATAATTGTTTATCCCAAATTATATTATTTTGACTAACAATTCTTTCTTTTATATTTTCAAAATCTAATTGCTGATTTTGATCACTTACTCTTATATAAGCTCTACCATATGCAAAATAAAGATTTGAATTCCCTTTAAAATCAACTAAAATACACTCTTTCTTATTCAATAAGATTTTTTTTATATTTGGATGAATTTTTGGATCTATTGCTCTCGAGATTTCTGTTGCTATGTCTCTTAATGTGTCTTTACCTATATTTTGTCCAATTACTTCGCCATCATCTTTAATTCCAAAATAAATTCTGCCAGAATTATTTTTATTTAAAATTGCGCAAATAGAAATAATTGCATCTTTTAATTCAGATGTTGATTTTTTAAATTCAACCTTTTCTGTTTCTTTTAATTGCATAATGCTTTTTCTTTAAATATCAAAATTATCAAAACTTTCTGGAATTTCTTTTTTTGAAATTTCTCCGGCTATGGTTTTTTCCATGTATTTTATTATATCTTCTTTTGTTTTAAATCTTGAAAGAGCAATACTTAGTTTTAGATAAGCAACTTCTGGTAACATGTCGTGTTGGTCAAGATAACAGCCTCCTGCTTCTTGAATATATCTTAAATTTGCATAAACGTTTCCATTTACCCTGCCAAATAAACACAGAGTGGTTATAATTACAATTATTCCTTTGTCTGTTGCTTTCTTAATATATGGAACCCAGCTTTTCTTCTTGTCAAAGGATTTGTCGGTTCCACCCATTCCTGTTGGGCAATGTCCAAGTCCTGTACCTTCTATTACTAGCCCTTTATAGCCTTTTTTAATATACCACTCTATGATTTTTGGATCGCTATTTGGATAAGCTTTAACTATTGCAACATTGTCTGAAAAATCAATAAATAGTTTTGGCTCTATCCTTGGTCTTACAATCAATTGCCTTTTGTCTTTTAAGTATTCTATTTTTCCATTTTGATAAACCCTTGCTATTGGAAAATCATTGATTGCCCTAAAAGAATCTCTTCTTGAGGTGTGCATTTTTCTACATTTTGTTGCTCTTATTACATTACAGAAATCATCACTAATTGAGCCGTGCATCATTGTGTAAATTCCAGGCACTTCTTCTTTAATAAATTGAGCAGCACATATTAGATTCATAGCTCCATCAAAACTGGCCCTGTCTGGAGACCTCTGAGCGCCAACTAAGATTATTGGTTTGTTAATATTTTCAATCATAAAAGAAAGAATAGTTCCAGTCCAGGTTAATGTGTCTGTTCCGTGAGAGATTATTATTCCTTTAATTTCGGGGGTAATCAACTGCTCATAAACCTTTTCTGCAATCTTTTGCCAATCTTTATAACCTAGATCTTCGCTTCCTTTCATAGCTACTGGTTGTATATTTTTAATATTAACAATTTCAAGAAGTTCAGGAACTGTTGAAATTATTTCTTCTGGAGTTCTTGACATACTTACTCCGCCTGTCTTATAATCAACATGTGTTCCTATTGTCCCTCCTGTTGAAACTAAAGAAATTGCAGGAAGTGCTTCATTTTGTTTAATTGTTAATTTGTGTTTTTTTCCTAAATTTTTCTTTTCATTCTCTATTTCTATTTTTGTGTCTTTATCAGTAGTTACTCCAATATTATAACCATTATCTAAAAGTTTAAGAGTTAGTTCTTGGATATTTTCTTTTTCTATAAACTTTACAAGATAACCTTTATAGATAATTTTATTTTTATTAATAGTAATTAATTTACCTCTATCTTTTTCAGACACAATCATAAATACTCACTTTTCTAAAATATATATAAGAAAAAGAATATATAAAGTTAATGCCTAGTGCCCATATTTCCTAAACAATAATTTGTGAATCAAAAATCTCACTAAAAAGAAAAAAAACGAAGACGAATAGTTTGCTATCAAATAATTTATGGCAAATCTTTCAACCAGAAATATCATGGTAAGAATTGTTAAAACAATACAAACAAAAGATACAAAGAAATATGAAAAAGCATACCAAAAATTAACTTTCGCTTGTTTGTAATCTCTTTCTTTAACTATGAATTTGTTGTTAAGAAGGTAATTGATATATATCCCGGTGATTGTTCCAATGATTGCTGCAAAGATATAGTACATTTTTATTGGCGAATAGACCAATACAAAGAACAAGAAGAAATCAACTAGTGTTCCAACTATTCCAAGACTTGCGTATTTTAGAAATACCTTGTTACTATAGAATATAGAATTGCTTACCATCTCATAATATATGGCATGAAGCGGGCCTGGCTTTTTCTTAGTCAATAATGTGTCCCTAAATGATATCTTCTTTTTTTTAAACATCTTTTTTTCGCAATTTTTTGTTTTTAGTCTATAGTATATAATAAAATAAAGAATATAAATACTATCTATTATCTTATATATATATGACAACTGCTTATTTTGAGAGTTTTTTAGACAATGTTTCAAGTTACTTAAAGTCTAAGAATCTTGATTATTATGATATTAGATTAGAAACCACTAACAGCAATAGAATTGCAATAGAAAACAAGATAATCAAGGAAATAAATATTAATGATATTACTGGTATTGGAATTAGGATTTTAAAAAATGGAAAATTCGGATTTTGCTCAACAACAGAACTTTCAAATTACAAGAAGATTATTGATGATTGTATATTTGCAACAAGCCACATTAAAACCAAAACCAAATTTGAGAACTGGGCAGAAAATAGCAAGATTGTAAAAACTAAATTTGTAGATTTTGAAGAAATGACTATAGACAAAAAAGTCAAAGAACTGCAAAGAATAAACTGCTTGGTAATTAATGGTAAAAAAGACTATAAGGTCATACAGTCAAATATTAATTATATTGAGAAGATCAAGAAAAAATATTTTGTTAGCCCTGATTCTTTTATTGTTCAGGATGACTCGCATGTTATCTTTTATACTTCAATCACTGGAAAATCCGGAAATATAACTGAAAACTGTGTGGAAAGATTTGGAGAAGTGGGCGGTCTTGAAAAACTTGATTTTAGAAAACTTGAAAATCTCACAAAGAAAAACACAAACAATGTTTCAGAGATTTTAAAAGCAAAAGCTTGTCCTGCAAAAACTACAGACATAATCCTAACACCAAACCTTGTAGACCTTTTGGCACATGAAGCAATTGGCCATGCCTCTGAAGGAGACGCCATTACCAACCATTCTTCTGTTTTAAAGATTGGGCAAGTCTTAACCGAAAACAAAGAAATCACAATTGTTGATAATCCAACGCTTAAAGAATTTGGGCACTATCTTTATGATGATGAGGGGATAAAGGCAAGAGAAAAAACAATTGTTAAAAAAGGGGTAGTTAATGATTATCTTCTTGACATTGAGTCTGCAACAAAACTGAAAATGAAACCAACAGGAAACGCAAGAGCAGAAAGCTTTGCTTCTAGGCCGATTGTTAGAATGAGTAATACTTATTTCTTGGCTGGTAAAGAAAAACTACCAGATGTTCTTTCTGATTTTTCTGGATATCTTCTTGATGGCTTTGCGGGAGGCCAAGTTGACCCTAGTGTTGGAACATTTATGTTTGGTATTAAGAAAGCTTACCAGTACAAGAATGGAAAAAAGATTGGAACATTTAAGCAAGCATCAATTTCAGGAAATATTCTTGACTATCTAAAAAATGTCTCAGCAGTAACAAACAAGATTGGAGAGTTTGGATTTGGATTCTGTGGAAAAGAGGGGCAGACTGCTTTTGTTTCTGGCTCTGGTCCACATATTAAGATTGATAAGGCAATATTAGGGGGAACCAAACATGAATAAAGACATTTTTGATTTGTGCCAGAAGTTTGCAAAGAAAGAAAAAGTCGAGTTTATCTTTAAAGATAAATATTCAATTTCTGCAAAAATTATTGGATTTGATATCTCTAAAATAAATAACCAAGAATCATCTGGGCTTTTTATTAGAGTTATTGTTGATGGCTATTCAGGGTATACAACAATAACTGAAATCTCTGAAAAAAATATAAAGGTTGGAATTGAAAAAGCAAAAAAGATCGCTAAACTAAAAAAAGGAATAAAAATTAATGATTTTGGGGCTGATAAAAACAAAAGAACATACAAGCAAGATACAGAAATTCTTGATTTTGATATCTCTGAGAAGTTTTTAGAAATTAAAAAAAATCTAACAAAAGGTAAACACATTAAGTCTTATGAAGGGGGCTTTGGAGTTTCAAGAGGCTATTCATTTTATATTAACCCTTATACATCTAGAGAAAAAACCAGTGGCTCTGCAAGCTTTGGTGTGCAAATTAACACACTGGATAAAAAACCATCAAACGGTGGAGAATCACAAGTTTTTACAAAAGCAAAAGACATCGACTTTGTTTCTGTGATTGATAAAGCAAAAAAAAACGCAAAACTTTTACTTAATCCAACACAAGGAAAAAAAGGAAATTATGATTTGGTGTTTAGTAATAATGCTAGTGCAAGTCTAATTCTTAATTTTATTGTGCATCCAACAATTGGAGAACTAATGGTTAAGAAGCAAACATATCTTTCATCTAGTCTTGGAAAATCCGTTTTTTCTAAGAACCTAACAATTGCTGAAGTTCCACAAAAGCACTATTTCCTTGGCTCAGACGAGGTTGATGATGAGGGATTTAAGACTACTGACAAGAAGATAATTGATAAAGGAAAGTTTGTAACTTCTGTTTTTGATCAAGAATATGCTGTTCTTGCAGGGAAAAAAATAACAGGTAATGGGTTTAGAGACGGTATTTACTCTCCAGTCTCTTGTGATTTTACAAATCTTTTAGTAACTTCTGGAAAAACTAAACAAAAAGACATAATTTCAAAAATAAAAAACGGAATATATGTTCAAGATGTTATGGGTATACATACAAGCAATATGACAAATGGAGAATTCTCCTTAACCATCAACTCTGGAAAAGAAATAAAAGACGGCAAATACAAAAACACAATAACAAACCTTAACTTTACAGGCAACTGTAAAGACATCTTTAAAGACATTTATTTTACAAAAGAACAAAAATTCTTTGGCTC
>CAYXAY010000006.1:0-2301 GCA_964463155.1 uncultured archaeon
GTGTGCAGATAAGGGCTCCCGATAAACATTAAATCGCGAAGCGATTTGGTTCATATTATCAATATGGTCTATACAAAGACTAGAAGTAACTACATCAAAAGAATTAGACTTATATGGAAGCTTTGTTACGCGTCCTACTTTAAATTCAACTTTAGGATTATTCTTCTTTGTCATCTCTATCATGGTCTCACTTATATCCATTCCGAAACATTTAGCTCCTTTCTTAGAATAAACCTTAATATGAATACCAGCTCCGCAGCCAATATCAAGAAGTTTTTTACCTTTTATGTTTTTAATAGTTTTTATCATAGTTGGAATCTCTATATAGTCATTGTATGCTCTTTTCTCTTGACATTCTTCTCTAAAATCATTATACATCTTTTTTGTATGCTTTTCAAGTCCGTTCATAGCTATTACCTTTTAAATAATCTAGAACAAAAGAGTTTTTAATAATTAGCTTTATATATTTATATGATTAGATATGGTTGATGCTGCAAGCAGAATTTCAATTGCTAAAATAACTAAAGAGAATAGACAAGAACTAACTCCAATGGTAATTGTTGAAACTTGTCTTGCTGATGATTATTCTAGAACAACCACTAAAAAATATAAAGAGGAAAAACTTCCTTTACTTGAAGCAGGAATACTAAATGTGTATATGATATACTCAGGAACAAGAGTAATTGGCTCAGCAGAAGTACAATTTTTTAAAAAGTCAATTTATAAGACAGAAATGACAAAATTATTCATAAAGGAGGCATATCAAAAACAAGGGTTTGGAACTGTTCTTTTCTACAATGTGCTTCTTGATTTAGCAAATAATTATAATATTAAACAAATGGAATTAATTCCACAACCGGCGGCTAGAGAAATGTTAAAAAAAATTGCAAATGAAAAGAGAATATACATTGATGTTAAAAAAGAAATTGAAAAAATAAAGAAAAACTATCCAAAACAAGCCTACAGATTTAAAATAAGAACAAGAAGAATTGGTAATACTGATCAGGTAATTACAAAAATCTCAATAAAACCAAAAAAAGAAAATATTTTTATAAGAACCAAAAGATGGATATCAAGATCTATAAGAAAATAAACTACTAATTCATTATAAAAATATAAAATATGGAGTATCAGATAGAATGAGGGTTCATATTGGAAAGAGTTGTGTTTTGGCGGTTGCTTACTTAAAAGATAAACAATTCATCTATTTTTGGGACTTGTACATCATGATGAGATTTACAAAAAATAGTTAAAACCATCTTTTTTTAAATTTGTTTCTTGTTTATATATTTATATTATATAAGAAACCAGACCGAATATGATAACAACAATTGAACTTAAACAAAAATACTTAGATTTCTTCAAAAATAAAGGACATGCAGTGATTGAACAAGCATCATTGATACCAGAAAACGACAACACTGTTCTTTTTACAACCGCAGGTATGCATCCGTTAGTTCCTTTTCTTCTGGGTCAACCTCATCCTTTAGGAAAAAGACTAGTTGATTATCAATTATGTATTAGAACAACAGACATTGCAGAAGTTGGAGACGCAACGCATTTTTCAATGTTTGAAATGCTTGGTAATTGGTCTCTTGGCGACTATTTCAAGAAAGAAGCAATCGCTTACTCTCTAGAGTTTTTAACAAGCAAAGACTGGTTAAATCTTGATAAAAGAAGAATAGCAATAACTGTCTTTCCAGGAAACGACAATATTCCAGCAGACCAGGAGACAATCCTGTCTTGGTTAAAACAAGGGATACCAAAGGAAAGAATAGTTTCTGTTCTTGATAATTGGTGGGGGCCCGCAGGAACAAGCGGGCCTTGTGGACCAGACACCGAAATTTTCTATTGGAAAGACAATTCTATACCTGTTCCAAAAGTATTTGACCCAGAGGATGAAAACTGGGTAGAGATCTGGAACAATGTTTTTATGGAATATAATAAGACTAGAGAAGGAAAATTTGAACCATTATCACAAAAAAACATAGACACAGGCCTTGGAATAGAAAGAGTTACAATGGTTCTAAATGGTTTAGATGATGCTTTTAAGGTTGGAAAGATAAAAGAAATATATGATTATGTTTTAAGTCTTGGAAAACATCAAAACAACACAAAAGCAATAAAGATAATAACTGACCATTTAAGGGCAGCAACTTTTATATTAGCAGATTCTAGAGGAGCAGTTCCAGGAAACACAGACCAAGGTTATATCCTTAGAAGATTTATAAGAAGATCAATAAGATTTGGAAAGCTTATAGGCATTAATGAAAATTTCTGTTCTCTTGTTGCAAAAAAGAT
>CAYXAY010000006.1:2345-31142 GCA_964463155.1 uncultured archaeon
GTAATTGCAGAACTTGACAAAGAAGAAAACAAATTTACAACAGCTCTAGAAAACGGCATAAAAGAATTTAAAAGATTTACAGACTCTGAAATTGTTCTTTCCGGAAAACACGCCTTCCTTCTTTATCAATCCTTTGGGTTTCCAATAGAGATGATACAGGAACTTGCAAAGGAAAAAGGAATAACTGTTGATATTGAAAGCTTTAAAGAGCAGGAAAGACTACATCAGGAGCTTTCAAGAGTTGGAGCAGAAAAGAAATTTATTGGTGGCCTTGCTGAACACTCAGACATCACAACAAGATATCACACAGTAACGCACATCTTAAATCAGGCTCTAAGAAACATCTTAGGTAAAGACATAAGACAAAAAGGCAGCAACATAACTTCTGAAAGACTTAGATTTGATTTTAATTTTGATAGAAAACTAACAGATGAAGAGCTAAAAAAGATTGAATACAAAGTTAATTCTGTTATTGGTAAGCAACTACAAGTAACAAAAGAATCAATGACTTTAGAAAAGGCACTACAAAGTGGAGCACAAGCAGAGTTTGGGACAAAATACCCCGAGGTTGTGTTTATCTATTCAATTGGCGACTATTCAAAGGAAATCTGCATGGGTCCACATGTTGAAAACACAAGCGAGCTTGGTCATTTTAAGATTACTAAAGAAGAAAGCGTTGCTGCAGGCATAAGAAGAATCAAAGCAATACTTGAATGAAGATAAAACATGAAAAGGAAAAACTTCTATTTTTTTATTTTTTTGATGGTTTTAATATTCTTGCTTTTCTTTGCCTTGCTTTTTTTTGATAATCAAAACTTAGTAACCATTGAGCGCGAACCGACTAAAACAAGCACCAACACACTAATTCTGGGACAACAAGAAAGTTCCCACGAGCCCCAAGTATTCTTTTGTATAGAAGAAAATTGTAAAGAATTGATTGTTTCTTTAATTGAAGATTCAAACAAAAGCATTGATTGTGCAATCTATGACATTAGTTCAAGAGAGATTGTTGATGCATTGATTTCTGAAAAAAAGAAAGGTTCAGAAATTAGAATAGTAACAGACAAAGGTAGAAGCCAAACAAAAACAACCCTTGTGGGGGATTTGAAAAGCACAGGGGTTGATGTTTTGATTTCGCCATCAGAAAGTAGTTATATGCACAATAAGTTCTGTGTCTTTGATGATAACATTTCTCTAGTCGGTTCGGCAAACTTTACTGAAAATAGTTTTTCAAAAAGCCACAACAACATTTTAGTTTTCAAAGACGCGAAGTTTTCAAAAGAACTAACACAAAAGATTGATTCATTTTATCTTGGGAACTTCTCAAAATTATCAACGGCCCTTGGGAAAACCTTTGATGATAACTTCTCGCTATTTTTTTGTCCAAACGACAATTGCAAGTATCAGATAATTTCTATGATTTCAACTGCAGAAGACTCAATTTCGTGCATGATGTATAGCTTTACTTTAGATGATTTTGGAGACGAGATGGTAAAGGCAAAGGAAAGGGGAGTAAATGTAAAAATTGTTTTTGAAAGCCAACAGATTAGCCAATACTCAGAATATCAAAAGTTAAAGGCAATGGGTGTTTATGTCTTTGAAGACAATTGCCCTTACTTGATGCATAACAAATATTGCATCTTTGACAACCAGATAATAACAACCGGTTCAATGAACTTTTCAATAAATGGCACAAACAAGAACGACGAAACCCTTATAATAATCAATAACCAAAAACTAGCAGAAAAATACACAGATAATTTTGAAAACTATCTAAACAATAAAGCAAATTAGTTTATAAATATTATCTATTCTATATTATATATTAGGGGGCTGTAGTGTAGCTTGGTTATCATGAGAGCTTTGGGAGCTTTTGACCCCAGTTCAAATCTGGGCAGCCTCACTTTCTTAAAAACAGGTGGTTGTTATAGCAGGCACAATAAAACCTAATTCTCAACTAGAGATTTTCTCAATTATAGAAAGAAAGAAAAGACAAGAAATAAAAAAAAATCCAACTGCCATAAAGATATTAGATAATCAAAAAAAAGTTCAAAAAAAAATAAAAACATTCCAAGATAAGATAGAGCAAAATATCACAGATTTAAATAATTATTTAGTAAAATTAGAAAATTCCGACAAATACAGCCCATATGTAGAAAAACAAATAATTGAAACAAAATCAAAATTAAAAATTAATTGGCTAGGAAATAACCTTATAAAAAAATTAAATAATACTTATTTTGAACCAATAGAAATTACAAATGACATAGATGTAAAACTAAATAAATATATATTTAACAGAAACTCCACAAATTCTAAACAAGATACAATTTTAGACAAAATCTCTGAGATAAATAAAAAGATGCAATCTGAAATTACAACTACTGAAAAAAGAGAATTGTTTTTGCAATTAATAACTAACATCCTTAGTCTACAAAAAACATTATACGACACTTATGTTTCTAGAAAATCAAAGATTGGACTTTTTAATGAATATTTCAAGAAGCTTTTGGAAGAATACTAAAACGATTATTTTTAAACTATTATCCTAATAGATATTATAGTAAAAAATCTTTAAATATGAATATGCATGGTATCAAGTGAAGAATATAAAATTGAAGACTTCAATGACTGGTTTAATGATATAACCCAAAAAGCAGAACTTGCAGATCTTAGATATAATATCAAAGGAATAGTTGTCTATAGACCATGGTCAACCTTTACTCTAAACAAAATGTTTAGATTGTTTGAAGACACCTTAGATTCCACAGGTCACCAGCAAGTAATCATGCCATTATTGATACCAGAAGAGAATTTCTTAAAAGAAGCAGAGCATGTTGACGGTTTTTGTCCAGAGGTTTTCTGGGTAACTGAACACGGCACTGAAAAGTTTGAGCAAAAATATGCTCTGCGTCCAACATCAGAAACTGCTTTCTACTACATGTTTGCTTATTGGCTTGAAAGTTACAGGGATTTACCAATAAAAACATACCAAAGAGCAAACATCTTTAGATATGACACAAAACAAACTAAGCCATTCTTTAGGGGAAGAGAATTTTACTGGTTTGAAACACATAATATTTTTGAAACTGCAGAAGACACATACGCCCAAATTCTTCAAGATATGCAAATTACTGAAGAGATAATACATCTAGAACTTGGAATACCATTTATCTTTGTTAAAAGACCACAATGGGATAAGTTTGCAGGAGCAGAAGACACCTTTGCTGCAGACACAATGATGCCAAATGGAAAAGCTAGCCAGCTTGCAACAACTCATATTCTAGGTCAAAAATTTACAACCACATTTAATGTTAAGTTTAGAGACAAAGACGAGGAAACAAAAATACCATACGGAACATGCTATGGTCCCGGAATAAGCAGAATCTATGGTAATCTTATAGGAGTACATGGAGACAAGAATGGTTTAAGACTACCATTTGAGCTTACACCAATACAAATAATTATTGTCCCTCTTTACTTTTCTAGTCAAGACACCGAACAACTTGAAAAAATATGTTTAGATTTTGCAGTTGATCTTGATAAACTAGGCTATAGAGTAAAGATAGATGACAATAGAGAAAAGAAACCAAAAGAGAGGTTTTCCTTCTATGAGATGAAAGGAGTTCCTCTAAGAATAGAGATTGGTCCAAAGGATATTGAAAACTCCCAAGTAACATTATTTAGAAGAGACTTTAACACTAAGGAGAATGTTTTATTCACAGATTTATTTGAAGCCATTGAAAAGATTTCACGAGAGTTTACAGATAACCTAAGAACTCAAGCAGATGATTTCTTTGAACAAACATTATCAGAAGCAAGCACAAAAGAAGGATTGATAGACGAAATAAAAAAAGGGAAGTTTGTAAAAATTCCGTTCTGTTCAATAGATCATGATGGAAAATATTGCTATGACGAGCTAAAAGCAGCAACTGATGGTGCCGAAATCAAAGGAACAAGAGTAGACATTACAGAAACACCAGCGCTTGAAGAGCAATGTGTTATCTGTGGCAACAAGGCAAAGCACTATGTATATGTTGCAAGAAGCTATTAATTGTGATAAGGAAAAATGAACTTTGATGTTATTTCTGAATATTTTGAAAAAATAAGCAAAACAACAAGTCGCCTAGAGATGACTGAAATTCTAAAACAATTGTTTAAAGAAACACCAAAAGATGAAATACAAAACCTAATCTATTTCTGTCAAGGAACATTAGGGCCAAAATACAAGACAAAAGAAATAAACATTGGTCAGTCTACTTTAATCTCTCTTGTCTCAGAGTATCTATCTTTACTTGAAGAAGAAGTAAAAAAAGAATTCTATTCTCTTGGAGACATTGGCTTAGTTGTTGAAAAACACCACTCCAAAAGAAAACAATCTGCTCTCTTTTACAAGCCTTTAGTCTTTAAAGAAGTTTTTGACACCTTTTTTAAAATTTCAGAAACAACAGGAACTGGTTCAACAGAAAAGAAACAACAATTATTCAAGTTTGTTCTTTTTAATTCAAGTCCAATTTCTGCAAAATATCTAGTAAGGTTTCCAATTTCCTTTAGACTTGGCTTTGGAGATTCAACAATCATTGATGCTCTTTCAAGTCTTTCAACAACAGAAGCAGAAGAGCAAAAAAAAGCAAAAGAAGAGATTACAGAAAAATATCTTTTACTTTCTGATTTAGGATTGATTGGAAAAATAATTAAAGAAAAAGGGATAAAGGAAATTGATTCTTTAAAGATAACTCCATTTATACCTATAAAATCTCAACTTTGCGAAAGAGCAGAAAGTCTTAAAGAGATTCATGAAAGACTAAAGACTCTAGTAGTTGACACAAAGATAGATGGCTTTAGGCAACAGATACACAAGAAAGGAAACGAAATAAAAATCTTCTCTCGCCAAGAAGAAGATATAACAAAGATGTTTCCAGATATCGTTGATGCTGTTAAAAAAATAAATCATGACTTTATTATTGATTGCGAATCAATATCCTATGATCCCATCCATAAGAAATACCACCCCTTCCAAACAACAATAACAAGGAAAAGAAAATATAACATAAGAGAGAAATCAAAAGAACTGCCTCTTCACCTAAAGGTCTTTGATTGTCTTTACCTTGATGGTAAAGACATTTATTATCTTCCATTTAGTGAACGAAGAAAACTTGTTGAAAAATATTTTTCTTACCCGCCAATAGTCTCTCCAACAAAGATCTTAATCACAAGCAAGCTTCCTGAGCTTGAAAAGTTTTTCAACCAGACCTTGGAGCAGGGTCTTGAAGGAATAATCGCAAAAGACCTTGAGTCAAGCTATAAAGCTGGCTCTCGTGGCTATTCTTGGATAAAGTTTAAGAAATCTTATAAAGGTTTAGAAGTCCTTGATACCATTGATGCTGTTATTGTTGGGGCCTTCTATGGCCAAGGAAAAAGAACAGACAAAGGAATTGGAGCGCTTCTTGTAGCACTTTACGATACAGAAGAAGACAAGTATTTCACTTTAGCAAAGATTGGAACCGGTCTCACCGACCAAATGCTTTTAGAACTTTCAGAAAAACTAGAATCAACAAAGCTTGAAACAAAACCAAAAAACCTAATAACAAACATAAAGCCAGACTTCTATGTTTATCCAGAAATTGTTATTGAAATCAACTACGATGAAATAACAAAAAGTCCAGTTCACACCGCAAGTTTTGATCCACAGACCAAGCAAGGTTTAGCTTTAAGATTTCCAAGACTGGTAAAAATCAGAACAGATAAAAGCCATGAAGACACCACAAACCAAAAAGAACTAGAAAAGCTATTTAGAATGCAAGAAAAATAAATTATTTAATTCTTTCAATAACTAATGTATTATATTTGTGTTGATTTAAAGAATAATCATCTCTTTCATAAAAACCGGTTTTAAATCCTTGCTTTTTTAGATGAGCAGTTATAAATTTTAACTGTGGATTGCCCTTCAAATAATCAACATTTAATAGCAATGCCCCACCAATTTTTAGAGAATAAGCGGATTTTAATATCATTTCTTTTCTATAATCTACTAATTCAGAAAAAGAAAAGTAAATCGCCCCATTTAAATCAACAATCAAATCGTATTTTTTATTTATAATATGCTCTGTTGCAGGGAGATTTGTTCTTTTGTCAATAAGTTTTTTATTTTCTTCTGTAGCATTATCAAAGAGAGAAATTCCTTCAACTTTGCTTGGAATTTTCTCGTAATTCAGTTGTTTTTTAAGTTCTGCTAAAAAATGCCCTTGCCCATAGCCAAGTTCTAAAACCGCAACAGATTCTTTTGTTTTTTTAAATCGCTTTTTAAGAAAATCAAGAAAATGATCTCCAAGCCCACTTTTTTTAAATCCGTATTCTAAATCTAAAATATAGTTTAAATATTTTCTATCAGTAGGCCAATCATTCATTTCATCTATTTCTTTTCTTAACCTAATAAGTTTTTTATGATTTTCTAAATCTTTCTTTTTTTCAAGTTTTTTTACAATCTCTTTATTAAAATGAATAGAAACTTTTGTTGGAGGTCTGCTTTTTTGTACTCTCATCCTTATACCTCCTTAATAAAAAGAACTAGTATAGCTTAACAGCACTCCACATTACTTCATCTCTTGGGTTAACTACAAGCCCTGAGTTTGTAATCTCACAAGGATGTATCGCTGGAGAATGCTTTGTTCCTCTTAGTTTCCTAACAAAAATACTTCTGTGTGGCGGAATAAAATACATTGCAAAGACCCCATCAACAACAAATTCTTCAACACCATAAGCAGAAAAGTCTCTTGCTCCGCCGGTTGTCTCAGCGGTCATTAATGTTGTACAGTTTAAGTCTTTTAAATAATCTCCAAACCTAAACAAAAGGTTTCTAAGTTTGCCAGTATCGTTTATCCAACCTCCAAAAGCAGTGGTGGAGTCAACGGTTAATCTTGTTGCCCCTATATCTTTAACCATTGAAGAAATAATATCAAGTTCTTTGTCTATCTGTGATTCAACATCTTTTCTTGGATCAATATGCATTCTATAAATCTTCATTAAGTTTTTCTGTTCAAGAGACCTAATATCCCAATTAAAGTTTTCCATGTTCCAAACAATGTTTTTAAGATTGTCTTCAACAGTAACATAAAGTCCAGGGTCTCCAAATCTTCTAGCCCCTTCATAAATATAAGTTGTTGCAAAAATGGTTTTACCGGAACCACAACCACCTGAAACCAAAATTGTTGCTCCTTCAGGTATTCCTCCTTGTATCAATTCATCAAACCCAGTAACACCTGTTGTAACTCTATTCATTTTAAACACCGTTTTTAGTCATTTAATCACTAATTATATTTAGTATAATATATTTATATACCTATTGTTAATATTATTTTATAGGGGAAAATAATTAGAGGGAGATGTAGATATTTATGTTTAAATCAAAAGGTCAGGTTTCTATAGAAGTATTAATAGTTCTGGCAATATTGGTTGTTGGGGGGGTGGTTTTTGGAATCTATTACATAAACCATCTAAACACAAGCATAAAGGAATCAGACCAGACAGGGGGTCTAGGCACAGCAGTTGACAGCTTCGTTAATTCCTTAGACCAAAATGAAACAATAACAACTACAGGCAGATTATCAATACAAATTACATCGCCAACTATCACGACGTTTACTGTTGGCTCAGCAATAAATTTTATTGCAACAGCAACAGAAGCTAATGGGACAGTGCGTTGTGATTGGAACTATGGAACAACGCGATTCCAGACAAACAGCTGTAATTTTATTTATTCAAGTCTACCAGTAGGAATACACACAATAACTGTCAGAGCAACAGATAATAGATACACCGCTACTGATACAAAACAAATAACAATTAATCCAACAGTTCCCTCATTTAATGTGCAAATAATAAATCCGGGAACAACTATATATGTTGGACAATCAACCGTCTTTTCTGCAACCGCACAAGGGGCATTACCAGGAGATTACAATTGTTCTTGGAAATTAGATGGGGCAAACATTAGTAATCAATGTAATTTTACACATACACCGCCTAGCTGTGTAGATAACAAATTATTAAGATTAGAATCTTGGAGAACAACCCCAATTCCTGCAGTATTTGATTCTAATTCAAAAACAGTAAATATCACTTCCGCATTATCTGGACAAATACGCACTTTACCGGAAACAGGAACACAATACAATTTTGGAGAACACATAACATTTACTGCAGTCTTCTCCGGAAGTCATGGTGATGTAACTTGTGAATGGTTTATTGATGGAGGAGCAGTTAAAAATTATGGTAATGACGAATGTATATTATATACTGAGGTGTTACCAGTTGGGTTTTCAGATATTAAAGTAGTTATAGATGATGCGTGTAGGACAATAGAACCAACAGTAGCTATTGATATTTTAAGACAAGATACATTTGTTGCAAGGATATTAACCCCCATACAAGGTCAAACCTTTTTTAAAGAAGAACCAATTAATTTATCTATAATAACAAACTTAAGTGATCCAAATACAGAATTAAATTGTTATTGGGAAGTAAATTCAATTGCATTAGAGTCATCTGAGTGTAATATTAATGATATTCAAACACTATATCCAATTTTAAATACAGAATTACCAGCATCATTTAATATATCTGTTATGGTTACTGTTGTTGAGACTGATGTTAGGTCCATTCATCAATTAGATATAAATGTAGTAGAAGAATAAAATATGGAAAAACTAATACATATAATTGACCAACCAAACTGGAAGATTATCCTTTATGATTTAGTTAAATCTAATGAGATAGATCTCTGGAATGTTGACTTGATATCTCTTACTGATTTATACATAGAAAAGATAAAAAGCCTAAAGGAAGAAAACCTAATTGTTCCAGCTAACGCACTTCTTGCAGCAGCCATTCTTCTAAAACTAAAAGCTTTTTCTCTAAAACTAACAAACACAGATAATCAAGAAGAGGAACTAAAGCAATTAACGGATGACAATTACATCCTAAGCAACTCAGTAGATCTAAACACACCAATGAGATTAAAAGAAGGACAAGTAAGTCTAGAGGAACTAATTGATGTCATTGACATTATGATGAATACTCCTACCAAAAAGAACATAGACAAAAAAATAAAAGAAAAAAAAGAACAAGAGTTTGTTCTTCCAAAGATTACGATTGATTTTTCAGAAAAAAGCGAAAACCTATTAGGCGAAATTAGAAAACACGCAGACGATTACAATCTAGTATTGTTCTCTAAATTCACAAAACACGAAAAAGACCCTTATATAGTTGTAAAAAACTACTTTATACCTCTTCTTTTCCTTGTCCAAGACGAGAAGATAGACGCTTGGCAAGAAGAGTTCTTCTCAGAAATATTTATTAAAGTCTTATAAACTAAAAATCAGAGAAAGATGGCAAAAGAAAAACATAACCTCGAAGAGATCAAATGCGCAATTGAAGCAATACTTTTCATGAGCCCAAGAAGCGTTCCTATAAAAAAGATTGAAAAGAATTTTCCAGAGGCCGAAAAGGAAGTTGTAAGAATTGTTCTTTCTGATCTAAAGGAAGAATATGAAAAAAGAAATTCAGCAATAAAGATTATTATTGACCAAGACTCAGCAGAGATGCTTCTAAAATCAGAATATTCTAAGTTTAGTGTGTTTGCTGTGGGAAAGCAACTTACAAAGTCAGAGCTTAAGACCCTTGCATTGATTGCCCTTAACAGCCCAGTGTCACAACAAAAAATTACCACCAGAAGACCTCGCAAGAATCTTCCAACTTTAAAGGAACTAGGATTAATTAATGTCTACAAAAAAGGAAGAAAAAACATCCTTGAGACAACAAAAAAATTTGATGCATTATACAATAAAAAAGCAAAACCAAGTTTTGAACAAAAAAGTGAAAACAAATGAATAAAAAATTTATATTTGTATTTTTATTTCTAATATTTATTTCTGCAAACATTTTTGCTTATCTACCAAAAGCAGATATGAAAATCTTTGCGGTTAATTCTCAAGGAAGGGGGATGGATGCTAATCTTATAATTGAAATAAAACCCGGAACAGGAAAAATATATTCAAATATTAATTCTCAAGTCGGAGTATTAACCCAAGAATCAGAGAGAAACGCAGTAATCGCTGCTGAAAGGATTGTTCCAAATGCCAAAGGCAAGTACGATTATTTCTTTGAGATACAATCTGTTGCAAGTTTAATTGATGGACCGTCAGCAGGAGCAGCAATGGCCTTATTGATTGTTTCAATGCTTAACGACAAAGACCTTTCAGGAAAAGTAAGCATTACTGGAACAATAACAGAAGACGGCTTTGTGGGAGACGTTGGGGGAATTGGGTCCAAGGCAAAAAAAGCTTCAGAGATTGGTATAAAACTATTTATGATACCTGCAAGAAGCAGAAGACAAGCAATAACAAACGCATCAGGAAACGCACAGATTGTTGACCTTCCTGATTTTGCTTATAATAACTGGAATATGAAGGTTGTTGAGGTAGAGACAATTGAAGACATAAAAAATTATGTTTCAATGAATATTGAAGAAATTGATATTAACAAGACAAAAGAAACAACAACCCCTGATTATTTACCTCCAGGAATAGAATACTCAGACGCATTATTGCCTATGAGAAACATTGTTGATGATTATATAGTAAATGCCAACAGTATACTTACAAGAACCGAAAACAGCATAAGCAATAGCAAGATAAAAGACAGTTCAATTGTTCAAAGTTTATTGTCATTAGTCGATTACTCAAAGGAATCAATATCACAAGCAGAAAAATACTCAAAAGCAAATTATCTTTATACAGCAGCTAACGAAGCGTTCTTAGCAAAAACCTATTTGATAACAATAGATGAAGTTGTTAATAACCCATCAATACTTTCATCTGATTCAACAATATACAATATGAGAATAAAAAACATAGAAAACAAAATAGCAACTACGGAAAACCGTTCAAAACTATGTTCTCTTGACAAGATGGAATGGTGTATAAGTGCAAGACAAAGAATTGTCTGGGCAAAAAACAAGATTAAAGACATCAAGTCATCAAGTAGCAACAGTAATTCGCAACTTGACAAGATAATGAACTACAGTTATTCCCTTGCTTGGGTAAACATAGCAAATGATTTCTTAGATGCAGGAATAAGTAATAACAGTCCAGCATTTGTTGAAAGCTCAGAATTCAAGGAATTAGCTCAACAATATATAGTTGACATAGAAAACGAAATTGTTTTAGTTGATGCATCAATTGCTCAAAATGCTGACCTTCAAAGAAGATTAGAGGCCGCAAAGACAGATTATGAGATGGGTTGGTATGTCACAGCCCTTTATGATGCAGCATCAGCAAAGGCAATATTAAAATCAAGAAAAGAAACAAGCCAAGAGGCGTTTGACGAAAACCATTTTATTGTAAAATACAATACAATGAGTTTTTTAACAACACCACAAAACAAAAACAGTCTAACAAATATTTGGTCAAAAATGTATTTTGACCATTCAACATTCTATTACAAAAGCCATCAACACTATAAAAGCAAAAACACAACAAAAGCAACAAACGCCATTAAAACAGCAAACTCTGTTATCAATCTTTCGACAGAGCTTTTCAATATTGAGACAAAGGTTCATGAATATTATAATAATGCTGGAAATATTGTTATTGAAATTAAAGACAAGGAAATAAAACCAGATTCAGAAACGAATATTCCAAAGACAACTACTACGCAAACAACAGATAAGGTATATGTCTATGCTAAAGGAGATAGTAAAAACACAACGATACTTTATGTAATAGCCATCGGTTTATTTTTGATGATTGTTGCAATAATTGTTGATAACGAAATTAGAAGGAACAACAAACAGGCAAAGATACAAAAAGCGTTATTGGAATTAGAACACAAGCTTTCTGATGGTCACATAAGTAAATTCACATATGACGATATGAAAAAGAGTTATCTAAAAGAACTAAAAGACAAAAAACAAGAGATGTCTCAGAAACTAGAAAGCAAAAAAGAAGCAGTGGAAATCAAACTGCCACAAAAAACAAGCGTTACAAAAAAAAAAAAATAATCATTTTTTCTTAACTTTTAAATCTAGAACTATCTGAACAATGCTTGGGGAATAGCTTCTTATTATTCTTTTTTCTACAATTTCTAAAATTACATTGTTTGCCTTTGCAATATCAGCAACTTCTTTTTCAGTTTCACTATAAGGATCGTCTTTTGACACAAATTTATAGATATGGATCATTCCATCATTCTTTGCAGAAAAGATAGCACAATCCAAGAAAAGTTCTGCTGATTTAGGTAGAGGCATAACTACTCTAGTAAAGTAGTTTGGATATTTTCGTGCTTCAATCTTTACGTCTCCGAGGATTGGTTTAACAATTTCTTCTACATGATTGAGTTTAATGTTTTCAATTAGATATTTAACAGCCAGGTCATTAAGTTCAATTGCTACAATTTCTTTAACAACTTTATTCTTAGCAATTGTAAGCGCAAAAGGTCCAGCTCCAGCAAAGAAAACACCAATAACTTCTCCATCATTAACCAAAGAATCAATTCTTCTTCTTTCTTCAGAAAGTCTTGTAGAACAAAACACCTTTTCTACATCAATTTTAATTATACAGTTGTTTTCTTTAATTATTGTCTCTCTAGTGTCCACACCAAAAACAAGTTCCATGTCTTGTGTTCTATAAACTCCCTTGTGTTCTCCAATCTTATTAAGAACAGTTTTTGTATTTGTATGTAATTTTAGCAATGCTTTTCCAATAGCAGGATAATAAGAAGTTAGTTCTTTATCAATTCCAATAATTATAATATTTCCAACAATATCATAAGCACTATTAATTTGAGAAATAATTTCGGTAGGCACCCCTTCTTCAAGAAGAATATCCTTAAAATTTTTACCTGCTTCTTTTTGTTTTTCTAGTGTTTCATCGGTGATAAAGTCTTTAATATCAGAAGTAACTTTAAGAACAGGTATAAATACAAACTCAGTAGCTCTTTTAATCTTATAAGTATTATCTAGATTATTCTTTTCTCTTAACTTAGCAATAATTTCTTGTGCTTTCGTTTTTTCAATTTTTATAGCAAACATTTCAATTTCACAAAAAAACTCATGATTGGGTTTTATATATATCTAAAAATATAAAATAATTTAAATGGAGCATATTTTACGATATTTTGTAGGGGGAGGATATAATCTAGTAAATACAACAGTTTACACAGTAATCGTGTTTCTAGGTTATTATCTGTTTTACAAGGCAATTAAGAAATATGCTTCATTTGTTAGAATAGACAAGCATTTCATATGTTGCGTGCTTGTCTTTGTATTCTTTGGTTCTTTACTTAGAATACTCGAACAGAATTACACAGGCGTTGGAATAATGGCTTCATCTAATTCCCCTTTAGAGATTGGTTTTTACTTTCACACGCCTGGCTGGCTTCTTTTGCTTTCTGTTATTTTTCTAGTTTGCTTTATTTTTTCAGCAATACTTTTCAGAGAAAAATATTACAAAATATTAATACCAACAGGTCTAGTTCTATCATTACCATTATTGATTTATGAGTTATTACATTTAAAACACCTTTTTGTTTTTATAATTACTCTCTTAGCAATCATTACAATTTATTTTGCAATACAGATCTTTGCTAAACAAAAATTACTAGAAGATAAGCTCGTAATCTTAAGCCAAATAACAGATTTCTCTGCAACTCTTTCGGGATTATTTTTCTTTGGTAATATTCTTTATGAGCAACATCCCATTTCAAGAACATTAATTGGTTTTTCCCCTTTTTTTTACCCTTTAGCAAAATTATTCTTTGCATTTTTGTTTATTTGGGTAGTTGATAAGATAATAAAAGACAAAGAAGAAAGAATTTACGCCAAATTATTAGTAATAATTTTGGGGTTTTTAACAGGGTTAAGGAATATTCTAACAATAAGCCTTCTAAACTAGACAGAAATTCCTTTATAAACATTTTTGTTAAGAAATATATTAGCGAACCACCCCTTATTCTGCGGAATAATGCAATAGGGTGTGTGTGAATTCATGAAAACAAAAGTTCTCAGGACACCAAGAAATGCAAGACATTTGTTGGATGCGAGCGCAACCGATTTTGCCTCAGTAGCTCAGTGGTTGGAGCAATCGACTGTTAATCGATAGGTCGTAGGTTCAAATCCTACCTGGGGCGCATAATTAGATTCTATTTTTAGATAAATTAATAAATACCCTAACCTACGATCATAGGTTTTTTTGGTTTTTGGGGTGCTGTTTCTTCAATAATCTTTTGCTTGACCATTGAAACTTCTTTTGCTCCTTCTGGACTGTAGATCTTGCCTTCGTCAAGCTCTGCAATAACCTTAAAGGTTATCTTTACTTCATCATCAGCAATTCCTTTGATTAAAACTCCGCTAACAGCATGTATTTCGTCTCTTGCTATTGAAATATGGAAGTCTCCCATATATTCTCCTTCCCTAATCTTTGTAAACTCGCCAGAAACTTGTTTGATGGCACAAGATTCATTATATTCTCTTTGTCTTAATGTTCCTGTTCTAGTTGTTGCAACTTTTACTGTTTTTAATCTGCCAACTGCCTTAACAAGACTTGCCTTTTTAACATTATTCTGTATAAAGGCCTTTTCAACACAATCAACGATTTCATCGCCATCATCTAAAATAACATCAAGCATGGTGTTGCTTGTCTCAGCGGTGTCAGAAACTCTACTTTTTATCATATTATCACATCACATTTAAAATATAGTTTGCTATTATATTATTATAATTACAATTAATTTATAAAGCTAATTATGTTCTTTTTTTCCACAATTCTTGTAATTATTTCCTTATAGATAGGAACATACGGAACAACCTTAATCTTTGATGAAAGCTTACCTCTCGGAGAAGAGAAAACATATATTTCTTTGATTATTGAATCATTTAATTTTTCAATAGCGTCTTCACTAAAAAGCCCATGTGTTGCTATAAGATAGATATTTTTTGCGCCCTTAAAGGCAAGGAAATTAGCAAACCTAATTATTATCTCTCCTGAAGCTATCCTGTTTCCAATAATTAAAATTTCTTTTCCATTAACACTTCTGTTTAATTCGAATCCATTATCATTATTTTCGGAAATCTTGTTAACATAAACAAAATCACAGCCAATAACCTTTGCTATGTCTGTTGCCCTATCATTTAGTTCATAATCTATTGTTGTTACTAACAGATTTTCGTTTTTTTTGAATTTTTCTTCTAAAATTCCAGAAAATATCTTTTTGATATTAATGTTATAGACAGGAATCTTAAAAGCATTAACAAGCTGCGGAGAATAAATATCAAAGGTATAGATGGATGTAACACCAGAAGTCTGAAACAATCTCACAATAAGATTAAAATCAAGCTTATTAACGTGTTCGTCTAGTATTCTTGTGTATGGAAGATATGGTAGAATCAAATGTATGCTTCTTGCCCCAAGTTTTGTCAAAGAATCACAGATAAGATAAATCTGCATTAACGAATCATTTACTGGAGAAATCACATTGTATATCAATAATATGTCTTTTTGTTGTACATGGCTTTTAATATCCACAAGAGTCTCAGAGCCATTAATTTTTTTGACATCCAAATTACCCAGAGGGATATTTGTGTCTGCAGATATTGTTGTTGCAAGAGCCATGTCTTTATTTGGCGCAAATAACAAATAATCTGTCTCCATATATTTATATTGGTTTGTAATATTTTTAAAATTATGCGTTTTTCTTTAAATTTACAAAAAAGTTGATAATTGGGTTTTATATACCAAGAAAGTTCAAAAATCTATAATGTATCTTAGATTAAAAGATGTTCTAAAAAAAGAACTAAAAGACAGAGATATCTTTAATAATTGCTATCAAAATCTGGATAAAAAAGACATTTCTGTGTTTAATTGTAGAAACTGTATTGATGCGGTTTGTATCAATGCTTGCAAGACAGGCGCAATAGCAAAATCCGAAAATGGAATAATAAACATTAATTCCAAGTTATGCAAAAAATGTCTGGAATGCCAGGTGACTTGTCCAAATAATGCAATTGTCATAAAGAAAGGAATTCCAAGAAAATGCGATTTGTGCTTGAATAACTCGTATCTTATGCCATGTTATTATTCTAACAAAGACATCTTAGAGTTTGTAGATGACATCTCAACAACTTCTCTTCAATCAATTCTTGACAAATATCTAGGATATGTAGTAACTCAAGAAAAAGCACAAAGAACTTTGTCCCTTGATTTTAAGGTGATTGAAACAACAGACAACAAGCAAAGATATGTTATAAGGCATCAAAAGCTATCAAGAGAGGAAATAAAAGTCATTAATGATATCCTTGATTCTTATAAATTTAAGACAATAGAAGAAACAGACACAGAAAACAGCGTAAGAAAGGATTTAGAAGACGAATTAATAGATTATTGTCTAAACAACAACATTGAACTTGACAATGACCAATTCCAATACCTCTTGGAAATGGCATACACAAATCTATATGAACACGGCCCATTAACCCAATTATTAAATGATTTTAATCTTGAGGAAATCGCAATAATTGGAGTCAACTACCCGGTCTTTGTCTATCACCGACATTATGGTTGGCTCGAAACAAATTTAAAATATGTTTCTGAGCAGAAATTAAAAGACCTAATAAACAAACTTGGTTGGTATTCTAACAAATATATAACCTTAAAAAATCCAATAATGGATGCAACATTAAAAGACCATACAAGACTTAACGCCATAATCTCTCCAATAACTGAAAATGTTTGTTTAACTATAAGAAAGTTTTCAGAGACTCCTTTTACAATCTATGACATTGTTAAAAACAATACAATAACAGAAAAAGCACTTGCTTTTCTTAAACTTGTTTTTCTAACAGATGCAAATGTGTTTGTTATTGGTAACACTGGCTCAGGAAAAACAACAACATTAAACGCACTTTTAGATTTTGTTCCAACACAGCAAAGAGTAGTGATAGTTGAAGAGGTTCATGAGATAAATATCTCTCATCCACACCAAGTTCAGACAACAGTTAACAAGGAGCTTGGAATAACAATGGACAATCTAATAATTAACACCTTAAGAATGAGGCCAGATAAGGTTGTTATTGGCGAAGTAAGAACAAAAGAAGAAACCTATTCTCTTATAGATTCTCTTCTTTGTGGGCAAGCAAAAGGCACCTACACAACCTTTCATGCACAGTCAGCAAATGATGCTGTATTAAGGTTATTATCTTATGGAGTTTTAGAATCAGATATTTCAGCAATTGACCTGATGGTTACTCAAAGACGATATAATGAATATTTTGATATCAAAAACAATGACAACAGCAAAGATCAAAGAAAAGTCTTTGAGATAACAGAAATAAATTTTGAAAAAGGAAAGATAAAAGCCAACAAAATATTTGAATATGATCTTAAAAGAAAAGAACTTGTGTTTAGAAACTATCCAAAAAAACTAATGTCAAAATTACAGATAAGCTTTGGAATAAAAGACAAAGAAGAACTTGACAAAAGACTAAAAGAAGAAGAGCAAGAGATTTTCTCAAAAACAAAAAGCAGAAAAAAATATGAAATTAAGTAAGCCAATAATAATCTATTCAATAATCTTTGTAAGCATTTGTATTGTTTTCGTTTTAGTCAATTTTATATTTGACATATCTATCAATTATCTCTTGTATTCGCAATTGATGTCATTTGTTTTGTTTTTTTCAATAATCTTTTTCATAAAAAGAATAAAGCAACAGGATGACAGGACAAGGATATTAAGGGAGCTTCCGTTCTTTCTAAACAATCTTGCAAGCGACATAGAAAAGAACGTTCCATTAAAACTTTCCTTGGAGAACCGTGCAAAACAAAACTCAGTTATAGGAAAAAGAATAGCTCAGGCGTTGTTGCTGGTTACCAAAAAAGGATATAATCTTGAGATCGCTTTAGAGGAAACAACAAAAAACAATAAGGAGCTGCAAAGAGTAATCTACCAGATAAACGATATACTTTCAAGTGGAACAAAAAACAAGGCAGAGACCTTTAGAATACTTTCAAATAACTTTTCTGAACAGCAAAGCCTTGCAATAAAGAACTATTCAACAAAGCTTAATTTTCTTTCTTTGGTTTTTGTGGTGGCTTCTGCAATTGTTCCTGCACTTTTCTTGATGTTTTTTCTTGTTGGCAGCAATTTCTTTGAGATAAGCATTTCTCCTTTTGGAATCATCATGATAACGGTTGTGGTGTTTCCAATAATTGATATGTTTATTCTTTTATTTATGAGGGCGAGTTTGGTGTGATATGGAGTTTAACAAAAAGATTGCTGTTTTTGTGTTTGTAAGTCTACTAGTGGTTTGCATGTTGTTTTTATTTTTTAAATTACGCTTGGTTCTTTGTCTAATAATTGTTATTGTTCTAAATTATGTTTGCTATATGGTCTTTGAATTATTCAAAAAATATATGTTTAATATTAAGAAAAAGAAACTTGAAATGGCATTGATTGATGAGGTCTTGCTTTTATCAAGCCAACCAAGAACAAACGATATCAAGCAGATGCTTTTTAAACTATCAAACTCAAGGTACAAAATCATACAACAAGAGTTTAAAGTCATATTAAGAAAAATAGAAAACGGGCATAATGTAAAGGAATTGTTTTATGTTCTTTCAAGAAAATATAATTCAGAGATATTAGATAGGTTTTTGGAACTGTTAAGCAATTCAATAACAACAGGAACAGTTTCGGTTTCAGATTACCGAACATTTTCAAGCAATTTTTTAAAATCCAAGCAATTGATTGATGAAAGAGCATCGGCATTGTTGATGCAAAAATACACAATAATGTTTGCAGGGGGCCTGATTGTTCCGGGAATACTTGGCGTAGTGATTTCTCTTGTAAGAAAATTGTCACAAAATCTGGATTTTACGTTAATCCAGCAATTCCAATCCCAATCGTCCTTATTTACAATATGTTATGTCTGCTCAATAATATATGTGATTGAATATGTAATTATATCCGCGATATATTTAGCAATGCTTGAATCTGATATAAAAAAAACAATAATATATTTGGTTTTGATGCTTCCTATTGCAGTCTCAATATTCTTTCTTGGACACCTAATTATTTAAGTTTTATAAATAGTATTGTATCTAAGATTATAGACAAGAACATGTTTGAAACAATATTTGGTTTTTTCATAAGTCACATAAATTATCTTTCAATATTTCTACTTATGACTATTGGAAGTTCGTTTATACCTTTTCCTTCAGAAGTCATTATGATTCCTGCAGGATATCTTTCACAACAAGGTGCCTTAAACATCTGGCTATCAATCCTTATGGGCACACTTGGTTCTATTTTTGGTGCAGTAATCAACTACATCATAGGAAAATACATAGGAAGAGAAATAATATTAAAACACAAGAAACTACTTTTCATAAACGAAAAGCATTTACACGCCACAGAAGAATTCTTTGGAAAGCAAGGGGCAAAGACAACATTTGTTGGAAGACTAATACCAGTAATCAGACAATACATTTCCATTCCTGCTGGTTTTGCAAACATGCATTTTGGGAAATTTATACTTTATACAGGAATTGGTGCAGGAATTTGGGTAATTTTCCTTACATTTCTAGGGTATTATGTTGGACAGTCTGCAGCAGTAAGCATAGTAAGTTTAATTAATATTATTGTAATCTTTGCTATAGCAATAGTAATTGGGATATTTGTACTATATAAGATTCAAAAATCAAATAAACATTAATATATATAAACATTTTGTAGATAAAATACTAATATAAGCAGTCGATTTTTGCCCTAGTAGTCTATCGGTTAGGATGCAACCCTGTCGAGGTTGTGGGATGGGTCCGACTCCCGTCTAGGGCGCTCTTATTTTAAACTTTAAATATGTTTATAAGATTTTATATTTTAGATATAGATATAAGTTGATGATTATGATTACTGGACTTGCAATTTTAGATAAAATGTTATGGGGCAATAGCGTAGCCACATATCTCTTGTTTATTATATATGTGGTTGTTGGTTTTGTTTTTATTAAGTTAATCTCTTTTGCATTCAATAGACTTTTTAAGAAACAAGAAGAGAACCTAAGCAGGTATGAAGTCATCTTTAATGTATTAAGAAACCCTGAACCAATATTGTTTATTATTTTTGTTGCTATATTGAGAGGAGCAACAAAGGTATTTTATACATCAACAGGTCTTGCAATAGCTCTTGATAAGATAACATTCTCTCTTTATGTGTTGTTTGCAGCATGGTTGTTAATAAAGATATTAATAAGAGTTATAGAAAAATACCTAAGAAAATACACAGACGAAACAGAGGAAATAAGCAGGTATGAATATCTAAGGCCACTTATAAAAACATTAATCAGAATATTTATTTTCATAATTGCAGCACTATTAATAATCTCAAACCTTGGTTACAACGTCAATGGACTAATCGCGGGACTTGGAATCGGCGGTATTGCAATAGCGTTAGCATCAAAAGACCTTCTTGAAAACTTCTTTTCCGGAGTAGTAATCTATACCGAAAAATCATTTAAGATTGGAGACATTGTCAAAGCAGACAATGGGGAAATATTTGGAGAAGTTAAAGAGATAGGCATAAGAACAACAAAGATTGAATCTTTTGACGGGACCATGCACACTGTTCCAAACACAATGCTTTCTGCAAGAACCATAGAAAACAGAACATCAATGCCAGCCAGAAGGGTTGTTGCAACATTATCGTTATCAATCAAGTCAACACCTGAACAAATAGATAAAGCAAAAAAGATAATTGAACAAGCAATACATAAAAAACAAAAAACAAAGGAACTTACTACAGAATATCATGTGTTTTTTGACAAATATTCTCAGTTTTCGTTGGATATCACATACATCTATTGGTTAAACAAAGACATAGATTATTGGGAACAGATGACAGTAAAGGACTTTGTAAACATAGAAATTAAAAAAGAACTTGACAAGGCAAAGATTGAACTTGCAAGTTTTAAAATCTAAAATCATTATGGCGCAAGATACTCCCGAAAAGGAATTTGAAAATCCAAATGATTTCTATAAAATTGAAGAAGCAAAAAGATATGAAACAAACTCAGGGATGAAAAGAACACAAACCGAATTAACAAAAATCGTTCTTGAACTTTTTATTGAAGAAACAAAAAACAAACAAAAGGAAATATCCATTCTTGACATAGGTTGCGGAACTGGTTTTTCTTTGGAGTTTTTAAAGCAAAATAAATACAATAATCTAATTGGAATTGAACCCGCAAAAAAAATGCTTGACTTTGCAAAGAAAAAAGGATTTAAGGTTTATTCTGGTGGTTTTCTAGATATTCCAAAGGATGTTAAAAACAAAAAATTTGATTTAATCATTTCTGTTTCCGCTCTTCAATGGATTTTAACAAACAAGCAGGAAATGGAGATAAAAAACATTTCAAAGGCACTTGGTAAAGAGCTAAAAGGGCTTTTAGCAAAGGATGGGATTGCAGTAATCCAATATTATCCCCCAAAAAACAAAATATCAGAAATCCTTCTTTCTGGTTTTGAAAGAACAGGTCTAAAAGCAAGAGAATATCTATACAATAAGGGAAACTCTAAGAAAGAAAAGCACATACTTATTATTAAAAACTAACCTAAAAACCAATTTAATTTGCCTTTCTTAAAAGCAAGCTTTAAATACCTAATTGTAATATATTATAATTACAAGATTAATGATTGGAAAGGAGATAATTATGAACAAAATAATTTTAACAATTTTAGGAATACTTCTAATATCTGGACTAGTTTTTGCAGCAGATAGTGAATATATTACTATCAAAACAGACAATTACAATGTCAATATTGAATCGCCACTTGTAATGGATCTTGTAAGCAATTACACAATAACTCCAACATCAATTAAGATTAGAACCGGAAATGATGTTAGTATTGTAAGTGGGCAATCATTAATCTCAAAATATAATTTTACAAACAAACTTGATTATTCAGTTGTTGGAAGATATGAATTAAAATTAGGGATAACAGACAACACCCAATTACAGAATCTTGGAATATATGTTGCAGAAGCTTTGCCAGAAGTTGATTGTATTGGCAAAGGCGGAGAAATATTAAAGTACAATAACAACAGAATCAAAGTAACAAACACAGAAAGCACAACAAACACAGAATTGTATCTTTGTTACGCCATGAAGAAAATGGATTATTATCTTGATGCGGACAAACTAGTTCTTGATATGGTAATTGAACCAGGAACAAACTCAAGATATGTTTTGTTTGTTACGACTCCTGCGCTTTCATTTAAGGATACAAGCTTGAAGTTTCAAGATTCAATAAAGATAAAAAACACTACTGATCAGGATTTAACAAAACTAAGCATAAGCTCAGAAGCTAAAATTAACAAAAACAAATTTGGACCAATAACAATGGCAAACACAGAAAACTCAGAGGAATTAAAACAATTACGTGCATATAATAACCAAGTGGGGTACACAAAGGCAAACTCTAACTACAACACAAGAGACGTTGTTACTGGAGAAAAGGAAACACAAGGCTTGTCAGGAAAAGCAGACAGCTTAAAAAGCAATGCAACAGCATTACTTACCTTGACACCCACCAAGGGAATCATAATTGGTCTTGGGGTTCTTGCAATAATCGGTCTTGCATTATTTGTCTACAGCAGAAAAAATAAAGATCTTTCAGATGTGCATTAGTTTAATGCGCGTCTTTTCCGTTCCTCTTTTTTATAAACAATTTCTTTTTAATTATTTATATTCACTAATATTATATTATATTTTTGTGTGATTATTGATGAGTACTTATGATTTCTTAAATGCGGAGAAAAAATGGCAAAAACTATGGAGAGATAAAAAGATTGGTGTGGTTGAGCCAATCCCCGGTAAACCAAAATACTTTATAATCTGGGCATACCTAACGGTTTCAGGTTTTCACCATGTTGGACACATGAGGGGCTTTTCTTATGCCGATGCTATTGCTAGATATAAGAGAATGAATGGATTTAATGTTTTGCTTTCTGCAGGAGGACACGCCTCAGGAAACTCAGCAGTTGCTAAGGCAAAAAAGATAGCAGAAAAAGAAAAAGATACAATTGAATATTACAAAGAAGCAGGACTAACAGACGCAGATATTAATCAAATATCAACACCAGAAGGCTTTGTTGACTTCTTTTCTAAAAAATATGTTGAAGACTATAAGGCTTTTGGTTTTATTGGAGACTGGCAAAGATTTACAGTAACAACAAATCTAGACTATAATAAGTTTATTGAATGGCAATTTAAAAAACTAAAAGAACTTGATCTTCTTGTTCAAGCACCATACTATGCAACATTTTGTGTTAACTGTGGGCCAGTAGCTGTTGATCCTTCAGAGATGGATCTTTCTAAAGGCGGAACTGCAGAGAAAAACGAATATACAATTATCAAACTACAATTTGAATTGCAAAACCAATTTATTGTTGTAGCAACACTTAGACCAGAAACAATGTTTGGACAAACTAATGTTTGGCTTAATCCTGCTCAAATTTATGTTAAGATACAAGTAGAAAAAGAAATATGGATTGCAAGTAGGGAATTTGCAGAAAAGCTAAAATTTCAAAGAGGCGAAGAAGTAAAAGTTTTAGAAAACATTTCCGGAAAAGAAATGCTTGGGAAGTATTGCCTTGCGCCTTATGTCAATAGAGAAATAATTATTCTACCATCAAAGTTTTGTGATTCAAACGTTGGAACAGGAATTGTAACTTCTGTTCCATCAGATGCTCCAGCGGACTATATTGGCCTTCATGATCTTCAAGTTTCTGAAAGGAAATGCAAGAAGTATGGTCTTGACTTTAATGTTATTAAAAACATAAAACCAATACCAATAATCAAATCAAAAGATTTTGGGGAATATGCAGCAATTGAGATTTGTGAAAAGTTTGGAATAAAATCTCAAGACGATATAGAAAAACTAGAGCTTGCAAAAAGAGAAGTCTACAAGAAAGGCTTTCACACAGGTATTCTTCTAGACAGTTGTGGAGAATTTGCAGGAATGAAAGTAGAAGATGCAAAAAACAAAATTAAAGAAGATTTGATTTCAAAAAATCAAGCAAATATTTTCTATGACTTGTCTGAAGAGGTTCTTTGTAGATGTGGAGGAAAAGTTGTTATTAAAAAAGTACCTGACCAATGGTTTATTGATTATAATAATAAACAACTTACTGACAAAACAAAGAAACATGTAGAAAAGATGCTTCTTTTGCCAGAGCAATTCAAGCAAAACCTCCCTGGAATTCTGGATTGGTTTGGACCAAGGGCTTGTGCTAGACAAGGAAGGTGGCTTGGAACAAAGCTTCCATTTGATGAAAGTTATACAATTGAGCCAATAGCAGATAGCACTCTTTATCCTATCTATTACTTAGTAAGTAAATATGTTAATGAAGGAAAACTAAAAAACGAGCAATTAAGCGAGAAATTCTTTGATTATGTATTCTTGGGTAAAGGTAAAGCTCAAGAAATTGGCACAGACAAATCTTTAACGGAACAAATAAGAAAAGATGTAGAGTATTGGTATCCGTTAGATATCAATCTTGGAGGAAAAGAACACCAAACAGTTCATTTCCCTGTTTTTCTAATGAACCACATTGCCATTCTCCCAGAAAAGTATTATCCAAAAGGAATATTTGTTAACTGGTGGGTTGTTTCTAAAGTTGGAAAGATTTCTAAATCGAAAGGTGGAGTAGGAAGTCTAAGCGATGAAGCAAAAACCTATTCAGTTGATGCAATGAGACTTTTCTATGCAAACATTGCTAATCCTTTTGTAGATATTTTTTTTGAAAAAGAAGATCTTATTAATTACAAACAAAGACTTGATAAGATTTATAACTTTGTAGAAGATATACTTGAAACAAAAGAAAATAATAAAGACACAAGACTTGATGGCTGGTTAGAATCGATGTGGAATACAAGACTTAAATCCATTACTGAAGCTATGGAAATAATAGAATTCAAGAATGCAACAGATGATATTTATTTTAATTTCTATAATGACCTTTGTTGGTATAGAAACAGAGATGGAAGTAATAAGGATCTTCTAAAATATGTCTTGCAACAATGGATTTTAACAATGGGTCTTTTCACACCACACTTGTCTGAAGAACTTAATGAAAAGCTTGGTGCAAAAGAACTTGTTTCAATTTCAAATTTCCCAAAAACAGATGAAAAGAAAATAAATGCTCAAATAATAGACGAAGAAAAAAGAGTTGAAAAGACAATATCTGAAATAAGAAATGTAATGAAGATGTCTGGTATTGAAAAACCAAAAAAAATAACTCTTTTCATTTCTGAAAATTGGTTATATGATTTCTTTAAAGAACTAAAAGCAGAAATTGAAGTTAAAGAAAATAGAAATGTTAAAGAACTAGTGCACAAATTCTTGGACAAATATTCTGGCAATAAAGAACTGGTGAATAAAACAATAACTTCAGCAATCAAAAATCCTGCAATGTTATCAGTTCCAGAAACCCAAAATAAGGAATTTACAATGTATTTGTTTGCAAGAGATTTCTTTTCTAAAATTTTTGAATGTAATGTTGAGATTGTAAAAGCAGAAAGCAGTAGTCATCCAAAATCAAAAACAGCTCTTCCTGGAAAGATAGGAATACTTGTAGAATAAGGTTTATAAATTGAGTGTTTGATAATATTATTAAAATGAAAAATAGTGATAAAATGGCAGCAAAAGAACTTTATACTGCTTTTCTTAAAGCAATAAAAGAGAATAAAGGAAAAATTGTAAATACAAATATAAATGGGGTGGATGCAAAAGTTTATTTGTTAAATACTACAACTTCGAGAGTTGTTCTTGATTTAAATGATTTATCAATTTATCAAGTAAAAACAATTTCTGGAAGAAAACTAATTTTTAATAAACTTGCAAACACAGATGATTTAAACAAAAAAAATATAAAAGAAGACAATCTTAAAAAAGCGTTAAAAAATCTAGGAAAACAATTTTCAGATGATATGAAAGGAAGCTTTCTAGAAAAATTACAAGCGATGAGAGCTATAAAACACAAAACATTAGCAAAAACAAAAATAAGAAAAACAATTGTAAAAAGAGCGACATTAAAAAGATCTGTTGCTAAATAAGTTTTTTTTTATTTTCCACTTACTATTTCTATTACATCATTTGTTTTTAGTTGATGCGCTCTACCAAGAAGCATTTTTGTTTTAACATCAATGGCTTTGATAAAGTTGTCACCAAAATCAGTATGAAGTTTGTAAGCAAAGTCAAGAGTGGTTGAACCGGAAGGCATTAAGAAACAATCTGGCAACACATTTCCGTCTTTATCCTTCAAACTTTTTGTTCCACCAGGATAAATTGCAATATATTTTAAAACATCAAAAGCACATTTGTCAAGAATATCTTGAACACCAGTGGAACCATAGACATCAAGAATATTCTTTTGAACAAACTCTAGTCCTTTCTTCTGTTTTTCAGGAACGTCTTCTATAAGAATTGTAAATTTATTACTGCCAGGAAGATAATCAATTATTTTATTTTTATCTGCAGTCTTTAAAGCAAGTTCAGATTCTGCAGAACAGCAAACAATCAAAAGCTCTGGAAACTTTGCTTTAAGTGCCTCAAGTCTTTCTTTAGAACCAGGCATATCAATCTTGTTTGCAGCAATAACTATTGGCTTTGTTGTTTCTCTTATCTTCCTTGTAAAAGCCCAAAGCTCGTCGTCTGTCCAATTAATAATTTCCTTTTCATAAAGAGGAAGAGATTTTAAAATATGTTCTAGGATTCCTTCAGATATCCCCATGCCACTCATAAAAGATAAAAGAGTGTTAAGTGTCTTTGTTTTTCTTACTTGTTGTTCCTTTCCAAGCTTTTCACAGTTTTTCTTAAAGATACCATAAAGCCAAGTTTCTATTTCCTTTAAAAGAAAAGAAATTTCGTTAGCAGGATCACATGACCCAAGAGCAACTGGCCTTCCTTCTTCATCTGTTGAGCCCGAAACGTCAATAACTTGAATCAATGCTTCAGCTTGGTAGAGATCTGTCAAAAACTTGTTACCAAGACCTCTTCCTTCACTAGCCCCCGGCACAAGACCAGCAACATCAATGATATCAACAGGAAGAAACCTTATGTGTTCCTTACAATAACCGTGTCTTGGATTACATTGAGTATTAAAGAAAGTATCTACACAAGGATTTCTAACAAAGCCAATACCTTTATTAGGGTCAATTGTAGTAAAAGGATAATTAGCGGCCTCAGCATCCATCAAGGTAAGTGCCTTAAAAAAAGTGGTCTTTCCAACATTAGGTTTACCAACAACACCAATAATCATAAAATCATTCCTTAATATATTATTTACGGAAACTACTTTTTAAAAACAGAACTTATTGTCAAAAATAAAATTAAAAACTTATATAAATATTTTCTTATAATATATTATTGTTTATTGTGGTGTTTGTTATGGGCATAAGAAAAGCAGAAACTAAATTCTCTCAAAAAGGGGTATCAACATTAGTTACTGTTGTACTAATCATAGTAGTTGTAGTTATTATCGCAATTTTGATTTTAGGATTTGGTAAAGGATTCATTTCAAGTAGTGTAAATCTTGCAAGCTCTATATTTGACACAAAAGATTTATTAAAGGCAAATCTTACAGTTATGGAATTTATTCCAGCAACTCTTGAAAATTCAGGATATCTGATGTTAAAAAATATTGATGATAAGCAAATTACAATCTTAGCATATACTATTGCAGACGATGAAGGATATTCTCAGAATATTATGCTAGATAGTGAAACAACAATTCTCTCTGGGGGAACAGCAATCATGCCGATTGATTTTATTTTTCCTGGGACAAAAGTAATTTTTACAATATATAATAATGATGGATATTATACTTTGCCTGTAATTACAAAAGCAGCTCAAAGCACACCTGCAATTGAAGCAGTAACTTTTAGTGTTCCAACAGGTACATATAATGCAAATCAATCAATAACCCTAAGCTCAACAACGACTAATGCAACAATATATTACACAACAGATGGAAGCGCACCCACAACATCAAGCACAAAATATTCAAGCGCAGTTAGCATCACTCAAAGCACAACATTAAAAGCAATAGCGTATTTAAGAGGATTTACAAGCACAGAAGCAAGTGCGGTATACACTTTACAAGTTCCTGCATCATTTATTCCTAGTCAACCAACAGGAACATATTATACAGACCTTTCAGTTTCTTTTAGTTCAATACCATCTGGAGCAACGGTTTATTATACTTTAAATGGAAGTGTTCCAACAACATCATCAACAGCATATACTCCTAACACTTCGTTTTCGATAGACCAGACAAGAACATTAAGAGCAATTGCTGTAAAGACTGGCTGGACAAACAGTACAGAAATTACAAGAACATATACTATGGTGGTTGCAGCACCAACAGATTTTCCAGGAGAAGGAACCTATAGTGAAGCTCAATTAGTGACTTTAGAAACCTCAACATCAGACAGTAAAATTTATTATACTATAGATGGTAGTCAGCCAACAATATTTAGCACATTGTACGATAGCCCATTTATAATCTCAGAAACAACAACATTAAAAGCAAGAGCTTTTAGAAGTGATTGGACAGATAGTGGAACATTAACTTCAACATACACTATTGGTGAAAGTCAAGTAGGACAATTACTGTTTTCTGCAGGAGAAAATTATACTTGTGCAGTTAACGCAGAAGGAGAAGTATATTGTTGGGGAAATAACAGTGATG
>CAYXAY010000007.1:0-6226 GCA_964463155.1 uncultured archaeon
TTGAATAACCAGCATAAAGAAGAACACCAAAGTCTCCGACTTCTTGTGGAATCTCGTGAAGAAGAATAGCAAAAGTTGTTGCTATTCCAAGGGGGATACTGACAACATAGCTTGTAGCAATAATTAACCCATCCAAGAAATTATGGAAAGCATCACCAACAAGATTCATTGTTGCCAAAGGGTGTTTGTGTTCTTTTGTTGTTGGCAGATGACAATGTCTCCAATGTATGATTTTTTCTAAACAGAAGAATGCAAGTATACCAAAAATAACCGCCAAAGGAACAGTAATTCCAAGACCCGTCTCCATAGCTTCAGGCAGAAGATGGATAAAAGCGTTTCCAAGAAGTGCTCCTGCAGAAAAACTGATCAGGAATAACAAGATGTTTGGCAATTGCTTATCTTTTGTAAATAAAATAGTTATCCCAACAATAGAAACAACACTAACAATAAGAATGCTAATCAAAGAATACAAAATAACTAATAACATAATAATTAACCATATTAATAATAGACCACATTCTTTCAGACTATAATGTAAAAGCCTCTCCAAGCATTGTAATCAAAGACAATGTTTATTATGATATTCCAACAAATGATTCCAATTCAAGATTCTGGAAAGAAATCAATTGTAATTAATTTATTATTTCTTAATTTTTAAGTGCTTTTTTTTTAAAGAAGCCCCTAGCGAGATTTGAACTCGCGACCTACGGTTTACAAGACCGTCGCTCTAGCCACTGAGCTATAGAGGCAAAAAACAATAGATTTAGGTCAATAATATTTCCTCTGAGAAATATTTATAAATGGATTTATTTAAGAATCAGTTTTTTTTTCAATTGATTTGTTTTTTGTTTTGGCTGTTTTTTTTAAAGGTAATTCAGACATTTCTGTTTCTTTTTTCTTTTCTAGGTTATTTACATATAATGTTTCCTTAGGCTGTGTTTAATATCCATTTCTTTGGCTAATGATTTTTTGTGTATTTCTTAATAATTTGTTGACATTCGGATTTTGGGCGATTACATTTAATTCAGAAATTCCGTTTTTATTTTTTTAACCCCCCTAACAAGTACTTCTGATAACAACAATTGATATATAGATCTAAAATTATAATTTTGTGCGGTACATTTTATCAATCAATAAGACATTTTTAAAGTTTGGGGTCATAGTATTCATAATTAACTAATAATTCAATTATATAATTATTGCCATTATATAACACAAAAACAGAATAAGTCATGCTTTTATCTAATAACTCTGTTTTTAACTTTTGATGCCAGTGTTCTTTGTCTATTTGTTTGTCTTTTTTAAGAGCAAAAAAGACATCAGAGAAAACGCCATTTTTTGTGTTTAGCAATGTGCTTTTTATTACTTCTGAGTCGTAAATCACTGATTTAAGCTTTAGATTGTTCCCTATAATCAAAATAAAAACATATATTAAATACTTTTCTGTTACTGCTGCCTTAAGGCATCAACAATATTTAACTTTGCGGCAGCTCTTGCAGGAAACAATCCTGAAACCACACCTACAACCAACGATACAGCAAAAGTCATAACTACAAGCATAGGAGTAATCTGTATGGTTAGCATTGTAAAGTTATGTGACGCAGCATAAAGGATTACAAGTTTAGCAATTCCAAGGCCCGCAAAAAAACCAATAACTCCTCCAGCAAGAGTCAAGACAACAGATTCAAAGACAAAGATAAAAGTAACATCGTTAATTCTTGCTCCAATTGATTTTAATACCCCAATTTCTCTTGTCCTTTCAAGAACAGAAGTAAACACAGAGTTTGCAATCCCAAGTGATGCAACCACAAGAGATATTGCAGCAATAGCTACAAGTATTGCTTTCATGATATCAAGCACTCTTTTTATCATCTCAAGAAAAGATTGTGCAGTAATAACCGCAAAAGTGTCTTCTTTTCTGGTCTTTCCAAGAGCCTTTTCAACCTTCTTTGCTACAAGTTCTCCATCTGCATCTCTTTTTGATTTTAATACTGCATAATTCACATTTTCTCCATAATTATCAACTGCAAGTCCTGCTTTTCTTCCAATATAAACAGTGCTATCGTCTTGCTGATTACCAACAGCCTGTAATATCCCAGTAACCTTAAAGTCAACACCATTAAGTTTTAATGTGTCTCCAACCTTTATTTTTCTATTAAAGGTTTCTTTGGCAAGGTAAGTCCCAATAACTGCAAAGTATCCTTCCCTTCCATCAAAACTTTTTCCTTTATCAATAGAAACTGCAAAGAAATCAAATGCAGAGTCTAGTTTGTCTGCAGGAATCGTAACAGTGTAAATATACTGTTCTTCTCCCTTATATTCCCCTTTTGCTGTAAAATAATTCATAGGATAGACTTCTTCAACCTCAGGAATCATTTCAATATTATCCATATCACTCATCTTTAACATGGCGTCTTCTGATATTCTTCCTGCCTGGCTTGGGTCTCCTTGAAAATTAGCAGACATTATAAAAATAGAGTTTGCCCCCATCTTGTCAAACTGTTCACTAACAGCTGCAAATAACCCGTCACTTAAGACAACTAAAGCAACGACAGAAGCAATACCTATGATTACAGAAAGAATGGTAAGGGTTGACCTTAATTTCTTTCTGAATATGTTTTTTATGGTGAGATTAATCAATGACTTATATTTGTTTGCATTCATTTATTTTCTTTTTTTTATCTTTGATTTTATCTTCTCTATTATTCCTCCAAATGCAGGAACCAAAATTATTTTGTTTGCCCATCTTAGGAATAACACAATTAATGCAAGAGCAACTATCACAATAATTATTCCAATTATTGCATTAAAGATTCCAGCAAATATCGTCTTACGGTTATGGTTTCTTGTGACTTCAACAGTTATTCCTTTTTTTATTTGCTGTTCATTTAATCCTGAGTCTTTATAATGTATGGTTATCTGTACAGGATAGTTTCCTGGTTTTACATCTTTTTTTGTATTAAACTCTAAGACTACAGAATCATAGTTGTCCTTTTCAATAGCGCCAACAAAATATTTAGCTTGTTCTTCAGCTATTGTGCTTGTCATCTCTGCATAAACAGACTCAGCATCAATGTTTCCAATATTAAAAATTTCAAGCTCTATCTTTTCCTTGTTTCCAATATAGATTTTATTGTTTTTATTTGCTCCAATAGTCAAAATATTCAAGATTAATTTAGGATTGTCATTTATCTTTACTCCAATATCTCTTGTTATTGTTTCTTTACCTGCTGAACCAGTGTATTTGATTGTTAATGACAAAGGATAGCTGTTTTGTGTAACAGTCTTTGCAACAGTTAGTCTGTATTTTACATTTATTTCTTTTCCGGCTTCAATATTTTCATAGTATTTTGTCTTTAAGTCAAGAACAGAAATATAGTCTCCCGTTGAATCTTCAAGTGTTATAAAAACATCCCTTACAGATCTTGTGCTTAGATTTTTTATTATAAGTTCAAGCTCTCCATCTGAACCAATTGACATATCTGAAACCGTTGTTCCGGTTACTTCCAAAATTGAACTATCCGCAGCAACATCTATTAAATATTTCTTGACATTGTATGCTTGACTAGAACCAGGCTTAAATTTAAATTCAAGTTTATAGACTCCGTCTATTGTCTTTATGTCTGTTGTAAGTTTGTATTTTAGGATAGTTGTTTGAAATGGGGCAAGCCTTGATATTGTTTGTTCTGTGTTATTAAAGTCGGATACTTGGAAAGGGTATTTTGTGTCAAGGTAATATGTTATATTCTCAGCAAGGATATTGCTGTTGTTTGTTAATTGTATCCATAATTCAAACTCTTTTCCTGGTGTTACAGGCACTGGGCTGTAATTGTAAGTGTCTGCCACAAGGGTTATTGAGTCATAGTTTGTGTTTGTTGCAGAAAATACACTATTCATTAAAAGAATAGTAAACAGCAGCGTAATTATATTTCTTGTTTTCATTTTTTATCTCACCATTTTCTTTTTTTAATTATTCTTCTCTAAGTGCATTAACTGGCTCTTGGCTTGAAGCGATGTAAGCTGGAATCATCCCTGATATTACTCCAATAATGAAAGAAAAGCCTAATGCAAGAATGATTATCTGCAGAGTTATTGATATGTTTATTGTTATTCCTGCTTGTGCAGCTCCAAGTTTAACAAGTGCAGCTAAGCCAAATCCTAATATTACTCCAATTGTCCCCCCAATCAGGCCAATTATTCCTGATTCTAATAAAAATATTGTAAGTATGTCTTTTCTCTTTGCCCCAATTGCCTTTAAAACTCCAATTTCTTTTTTTCTTTCAAATACAGAAGTATACATTGAATTAAGTATTCCAATTCCTCCAACTAATAAAGAAATACAAGCAATACCAACAACAACAATTGTAACCATTCCGAGAGTTTCTTCTCTGTTTTTTGCTTCTTGTATTGGAGAGGTAACTATAATGTCTTTTGAGCCTTATCTGTATTCTGTTTGCGGCATTATCTATGTCCTTTCCTTCCTTGATTATTGCATATATTGTATCATATGTTTCTGTGTTTGTTATTTCTTTAAGATTATCATTTGAAATATACATTTGATTGTCTTTTCTAAAGTCTCCTGTTTTCTTTATGATTCCAATGACTGTGTAGTCTGTTCCTGCAATCTTTATTTTCTTTCCAATATCAAGTGTTTTTCCAAATAAATCTTTTGTTTTGTCTTCTGCAGTATAGTTATACCCAATGATTACTGCTTTTGTTTTTTCTTCAGTAATGTATTCTCCTTTTTCTAAAGTAAGGTTATTTTGTTTTAGCCGGTCCTGATAATGTTGCGTGTCAAAAGAGACATAAGACACCATTACAGTCTTTTGATTATATTTGGTTTCAAGAAAGCCATTTAACGAGCCACTAACAAACTCAACATCGCTTATTTTCTTTATTGTCTTTATGTCTTCATCTGTTAGTCCAAGATTGCTTCTTCCACCACCAAACCCAACATACTTTGAAGTAACTGTTATTCTACTTGCTCCAAGGCTGCTAAATTCTTTAGTTATTGCCCCTTTAAGTCCTTCAGATAAAGATATCAATGAAACTATTGCAATTACTCCAACAATTATTCCAGTTATTGTTAACCAGTTTCTTAGTCTTTGTCTTCTTATGTTTCTTATTACAAGATTTAATATATTAATCATCTTTTATCAATGGTTAGAAGTTTTCATCTTTTACAATTTTGCCATCCATTAAATGGATGTGTCTCTTTGCTTTTTTTGCAACAATCTTATCGTGTGTGATTAGTATTATTGTTTTTCCTTTTTTGTTAAGGTCTTTTAACAAATCCATGATTTCTTCACTTGACTTGGAATCTAAAGATCCTGTTGGTTCGTCTGCAAGTATAATTTCTGGATCATTGACTAATGCTCTAGCAATTGCTACTCTTTGTTGTTGCCCTCCAGAAAGTTCAGTTGGTCTATGGCCAAGTCTTTCTCCAAGTCCAACAAGTGTCAATAATCCTTTGCAGTGCTTTTCCTGTTGTTCAGTTGTCTTGTTTGTTTCTTGAAATAACATAGGAAGCATTACATTTTCAAGTGCAGTTAATGTTGGGATAAGATTGAAATCCTGGAAAACAAATCCAATTTTTTGCCCTCTAATCCTTGCAAGATCATCTTCTTTAAGATTAGAGACATCATGATGGTCAAGATATACCTTTCCTTTAGTTGGAAGATCTAAGGCACCAACAATATGCATCATTGTTGATTTTCCTGAGCCACTTGGACCCATGATTGCAACAAATTCCCCCTGGTTTATTTTTAGACTTACTCCATTTAATGCGTTAACACAAGCAGCAGAACCCATATAATATATTTTGAAGATATCCTTTAATTCAACAACAGATTTTTCTTTTGCAGTCATACCCATTCCCATTTCTAAAAATCGTATAATTATTTATAGTTATTTCTATAATATATAATATGGAAATACTTATAAAGAGACAAAAAACAAAGTAATATACCTTTATATAGTTTTTTAATACTAAATATATTATTCGACCAAGAAGCAAGTTAGTTTCTTTCCTAAACATATTCAAATTGTGTTCTTTTTGGGATGAAGGAACTTTTCTTTCAAGAAAATGGTCTAAAGCAGAGGTGGCGGAGTGGTCAAACGCGCTAGCCTGCTAAGCTAGAGTCGAAAGACTACCTGGGTTCAAATCCCAGCCTCTGCGCTTTTAATTTTAATAATTGGAACATTAGAAAAATATTATGCAAGCAAT
>CAYXAY010000007.1:6236-27496 GCA_964463155.1 uncultured archaeon
CTGGGTTCAAATCCCAGCCTCTGCGATAGCTTTTCTTCAAAAGAAATCCCCGGAAAAGTAAGAGCTTTTTAAAAAAGAAAAGTATTTCATTCTAAAAGAAAAACGGTTCTACTTAAAACAAAAACCATTTAAAGAAGGCATATCTTTTAGGTTAAGAGGTGGTTTTGATTCGTGCGTTTTAAAAATTAGAAAAAAACATAAAAAACAGGCAGTGGTATGATGTTCCTTTTGTAAAGATGTCGGTTCTTTTCTCTACATTGATGATTGCTAAGTGGTGGCCAGATATCCTATGTCTTGATTGGTATTATTATCTAACACCTTGAATTTTGTTTGCAATCATCCCATTAAATAAAGTCTTTAAAAAATAAGCTTTTCAAACAGAATATCTTTAAATATCTAATCATACACAATAATATCAAAAGTGATATTTATGAAAAGAGACGATCATGATAAGATTCTTCAAGAAGTAGTCTATGGAACAGGCGGAATACCGAAACCAGAAATTGGGGCAGTTTCTGTTGACACAAGCAAAAGAAGAAGAAACGAACAGAATTTCTTTCAAAGACTATTTAGTCCAAGAAAGGTAGTTAGAAAAGCCCATAAGGCAAAAAAGCCAGGCTTCTTTGCAACTCTTTTTGATGGTCCAAAGTTTAGAAGAAAAGGCAAAGGCATAGATGGTTTCTAGAGGAATAAAATAGAAGTTACAAACAAAGACATAGAAGACATCTTTGTTAGAAAACTAGAAATAAAACCAAAATCTATTTTTAACAGTCCCTAGATAATGTCCACAAGACTATTTATCTTCTTTAATCTCCGGCAGTATATTGCACATTTCTGTTCTGCTGAATGCCGAATAAATATTTTTAAACTATATTACTTATAAATTTTTGCGGAGTTGTAAAGTGTGGTAACTTCTGGATGCCAAGCATTCGCAGAACATTAATGTCAGTTAATAGCTCTGTTAAACGACGATAAGAACATTTGTGGCGTTCTTTTAATATAAGCAAATATACGTGAACAAAGTTATTGTAAATTTGTTAGAGTACTTAGAAAAATGAAAAGGCAATCTAACTTCACAAAAAACGCGTTCAACTTGTTTGAAAAAGGTATTAAAACTTATCGGTTGTAATATATTTAACAGAAAACTTCAAAATATATATGTCGCAAGACAGATATGTTATTTATGTTACATAAAAATTAGGAGTAATAGCGGGTTTCTACAAGCCCGATATAATATTAAAAATGAATAATTTATAAACCCTTTTTATCCTTAATTATATTATAGTTAGTATTATACAAATTCTAGCCGCGCGTTGACAAAGCGCAACCGGTCATGCTAGGGTTCCCAAGCGGTCAAAGGGGCTAGACTCAAGATCTAGTGCTTAGTGCTTCGCAGGTTCGAATCCTGCCCTTAGCATTTTCTCTTTTTTGAAAATTATTTAATTAAATGGTCTTTTAATTTGGTTCTGTAGAAATCCTTTTACAATAATAATATTGTAAAAGAAATAGCTTTTTTGTTTTTACTCAGAGGTTCTAAATTATAGGTTAATACCTTTAGGATAATCTGCTTTTGCTGGTTATCCTGTTTAGTGGCAGTAACAAACCCGCCGGTTGTTCGCTTGATTGCAGAGATTACTGATTCTACAATCGATCTTTTGTTATAAGATTTTGTTCTAAATCTTTTCATCGTTTTTATTCTATTATCAGATACTGACTGATAACTCGGAAGCTTTCTAAACGGAATGTGCACGGTAATGTTGTTGCCCCAACAATATGCTAGTTTTTGTAAAATGTCTTTACTTATTCTGCTTACAAATTTTTGTAGAGTTGTAAAGTGAGGTAATATCAGGATACTAAGCATTCGTAAAACATTTATGTCGTTTAACAACTCTGTTAAACGACGATAAGAACATTTGTGTCGTTCTTTCAATATAAGCAAATATACGTGAACAAAATTGTTGTAAAGCTTGTTAGAGTACTTAGAAAAATGAGAAGGCAATCTAACTTCGCCAAAAACGCGTTCAACTTGTTTGAAAAAGGTATTAAAACTTATCGGTTGTAATATATTTAACAGAAAACTTAAAAATATATGTGTCGTAAGACATATATGTTATTTATGTTGCAATTAAGGAGTATAGAGGGTTTCTACAAGCCCAGAAAATAAACCAATATATTTATAAAGTTTTTGGTCTTTATAAATATTATATGCTCCTGTCTAGTTTAGTTATATTTGTGATTTTCTCAAAATTTTGGAAAAAAACAGACGATTTTTGTAAATTTAGTAGTTACAATACAGCTGTAGCTATAGGCCGATATTAGAAAAACTAACTATCCAGCCATCAGTGTTTACAAGTTTTAACAAGAGCAAACATTACAATTAAAGGTGTTAAGGTATGCCAGGAATAAAGACAGACTACGGTTTAGAAGATGATTATAGCTTTGATGATATAGATATCAAACCAGCTAAAGAAGAAACCGAAGAAGAAAAGGTTTCTTTTGACAGTTTTGATGATGACGAAGACGAAGAAGACCCAAAAGGCAAAGGCAAGAAAAAGAAAGTTAAGAAAAGAACAAGAAAAGTAAAGGAAGAGATAAAACACTCTTACATCCCAAAGCACGAGATTGTTTCAACAGATCAACTTGAAAAACTAATTAACGAACAAAACATCAATCTAGAAAAATTACCACTAATTTATATTGCAGATCCAGGCATCGCTCACTTGGAAGTAAAGGTTGGTGATATCATAAAGATAACCAGAAAGAACAGAACTATCGGAGAGGTTATATATTATAGAAGAGTTATATTAGTTTAAGTTTAAAAATGTGAAAAGTTATGAAGAGTTTAGATAAATGGCCAGTAATTGAATCATATTATTATTTGCATAGTCCAGTTCAACAGCAGATTAATTCCTTTAATCAATTTATTGATGAGAAGGTTCCAGAGATTGTTGAAGAAAACGGATTTATTAGTTCAAGCAACAATGTTGATGTTACATTATCAAATGTAGAAATAACAAACCCACAGATTGTTGAAGCAGATAGAACCGCAAAGTTTAGATTAATGCCAATGGAAGCCAGACTTAGAAACCTAATCTACTCTGGTTCAATATATCTTGACATCAAGCTTTACAGAAAAGGAGTACTTCAAGACGAAAAAAGAGCTTATGTTGGAGAAATGCCAATACTTGTAAAGTCAAATAGATGTAACCTTTATGGTTTGTCTCCTGATGAATTGATAGAGAATGGAGAAGACCCAATGGATAAAGGAGGTTATATGATCATCAATGGTTCAGAGAAAGCATTAATCACTCAAGAAGTTCTTGCATTTGACAGGATTCTTTTAAATGACGATGAAGAAGTAACAAATGCACAAGTAATTTCTGTTAAAGGAGCATTCAAAGGAAAAGTAAGAATATCAAGAACACAAGACGGATTATTCACAGTAACCTTTCCATCCTCACCAAGAAAACTAATGTTTATAGAGTTATTAAACGCAATCGGTTATATAAAACCAAACCATATCTTAGAGTTGTTCCCAAAAGAACAAATAATTCAAAATGAAGTTCTTTTAAATTTAGACAAAGTAGAACTACAATCAGAAGAAGACGCTTTAGACAAGATTGGTAGATCAGTTGCACCATCTCAAACAAAAACATACAGACTAAGAAGAGCAAAAGAAGTAATTGATTCTTTCTTGTTACCGCACCTAGGTCAAGAAAAAGATGCAAGGACAATGAAGGCGCATTTCTTGGTTGCAATGGCTGTTAAGATTATAGAAAAAGCATATCACTTAAGACCACAGGCAGATAAAGACCATTATGCAAACAAAAGATTAGAGCTTTCAGGAAAATTAATGGAAAATCTTTTTAGATTCTCATTTAAACATTTTACAAAAGACTTAAAGTTCCAGATTGACAGAACAATCTCAAGACACAGAAAACTAAACATTAACACCGTTATTAGACCTGATGCCATAACAGAAAGAATAATGTTTGCAGTAAGCACTGGAAACTGGATTGGTCAATTGACTGGAGTTAGTAAATACATGTCAAGAGACAACTTCTTAACACCAATAACAGACCTAAGAAGAGTAAAGTCAACTTTAGATTCATCAAGAGAACTTTATGAAGCAAGAGATGTTCACGGAACACATTGGGGAAGACTTTGCCCAATTGAAACACCAGATGGACCAAACTGTGGGCTTGTTAAAAACTTGTCAATGATGGCAAAGATTACAACAGACACAGACCCTGAAGGAATAAAAAAAATATTAAAAAATGAGGGTGTCACTTCTGACTAAATTAAAAATATTTAAGAGTGAAATAATATGGCAAAATCAAGAGCAAAAGTTTATGTTAATGGTGGAATTGTTGGTTTCCACGACGACCCCGAAAAATTAAGAGTAGATTTACTTAAGAAAAGAAGAGCATTACAGATTGAACCACAGATAAATATAGCTTTTAATGAAACAACAAATGAAATCTATATCAATACAGATGCAGGAAGAGTGCAAAGACCAGTAATTGTTATTGACAAAGGACAATCAAGAGTAACACCAGAGATTGTTGAAGACTTAAAATCAAAAAAACTTTCTTGGCAAGACCTTCTAGCTAAAGGAATTGTTGAGTTTTTGGATGCTGAGGAAGAAGAAAATTCCTATATCGCATTAACAGAAGACGAAATAACTCCTGATCACACCCATCTAGAGATTTCTGGAACAGCAATCTTTAGTATTGTTTCATCAATGATACCATTTATTGAGCATAATATGGCTGGAAAAGCAATTCATGGTGCAAAGCTTTACAAGCAGGCGATCGGGGTTCCTGCTTCAAACTATAACTTAAGATTTGACACAGAAATGCATTGCTTATATTATCCACAAAAGCCATTAGTTTATACAAGAACGTCAAGATTACTTCATATGGAAAAAAGACCAATGATACAAAATGCAATTGTTGCAATCATGCCTTACAAGGGTTTTAATATGCTTGATGCTTTCATAATTAACCAAGGGGCAATACAAAGAGCAATGTCAAGATCATCATATTACAGATCATACTCACAATCTGAAACCAGGTATCCTTCTGGACAAACAGACAAATTCTGTATACCTACAGAAGACGCAAGTGGATTTAGAGGAGAACGCGCTTATGCTAATCTTGATGAAAACGGAATAATCAATGTTGAATCAAAGATATCAGAAGGTGGAGTAGTTATTGGAATGACATCTCCTCCAAGATTTGTTGAAGAAGTTTCAGAGTTTGGAGTTGTTACAGAAGAAAGAAGAGACACTTCTGTTTGCTCAAGAAAACACCTTGACGGTTTTGTTGACAGAGTAATGATTTCAGAAACAATTGCTGGAACAAAGCTATGTAAGGTTAGAATTAGAACATACTTAGAGCCACAGGTTGGAGACAAATTCACAAGTCATCATGCGCAGAAAGGTGTTGTTGGTGCCGTGATTAAAGAAGAAGACATGCCTTTTACAGCAAACGGAATAAAGCCAGACTTTATTTTAAACCCACACTCAGTCCCTTCAAGAATGACTCTTGGTCACTTGTTTGAAACAATAACAGGAAAGACTGTTGCAGCAAGTGGAAAAACAATTGATGGTACTGCATTTTGCAACGACAAAAATGAAATTTTTAAATTACTTCAAGAATATGGTTTTAGACCTGATGGTAAAGAAACATTTTATGATGGGAAGACTGGAGAAAAAATAGAAATGCCAATATTTGTTGGTCCTCTTGGTTTTGAAAGACTTCAAACACACTTAGTTGTTAACAGAATACAAGCAAGAGACAAAGGTCCAGTACAATTATTAACAAGACAACCAACTGAAGGAAAACAAAAAGGTGGAGGACTAAGGTTTGGTGAAATGGAAGGCGAAGCTTTAGTTGCCCACGGTGCAGCAATGACGCTTCAGGAAAAGCTAATGGAAGATGCAGACGAAATGAACATCATGGTTTGTGAAGACTGTGGAATACCAGCAGTTGACGATAAGATAAGAAACAAGAAGTTCTGTCCAGTATGTAATGGAACAAATGTTCACCAAGTAAAGATTAGTTATGGTTTCAAATTACTTCTTGACGAACTAAAAGCAATGGGAGTATATCCAAAATTAGTACTTGGAGATAAAATAGATTAAGTTTATGGGTTGATAAGATGAACACATCAAAGAAAATAAAAAGCATTGAATTTGGAGTATTAAGTCCAGAGATGATTAGAAAGATGTCTGCTGTTGAAATCTCAAGAGCAGAAACTTACGACAAGGACGGTTATCCTATTGAAAGAGGACTAATGGACCCGCACCTTGGAATTATTTCTCCGGGTTTGAGATGTAAGACATGTGGACAGACAATGAAGAATTGTCCAGGCCATTTTGGTTCATTAGAACTGATTAGACCAGTAATTCATCCAAAGTTTGGTGAAAAGCTTTACTATGTTCTTGCGTCAACCTGTCAGGAATGTGGAAGAATGCTTCTTGATGATGAGGAAGTAAATGAATTGATGTTGATCTCTGAAGACACAGACAAATGCGTTAAAGAAATACTTAACAGAGTAAAAGGCGAAAAAAAATGCCCACATTGTAAAGCAGCAGTTAACAAAATAGCTCTTGACAAACCAACAAATTTTTTCAAAAACGGAGAAAGACTTTATCCTGCCGAAATTCTTGATTGGTTAGTAAAGATATCAGACAAAGATCTTTTCTTGTTTGGTTATTCAGACAAACTAAAACCACAATGGTTTATTGTTACTGTTCTTCCAATATCTCCAGTTTCAATAAGACCATCTTTGTCTTTAGAAAACGTAATAACTTCTGAAGATGATCTAACTTACAAATTGCTTGACATTGTTAGAATAAACACGAGATTACAAGAAAACATTAATGCTGGAGCTCCACAGATAATCATTGAAGACCTTTGGGATCTTTTACAATATAACATAACCACTTATATTGACAACAACACCGCGGGCGTTCCACCAGCAAAGCAAAGATCAGGAAGACCACTTAAAACAATAGCTCAAAGACTAAAAGGAAAGAAAGGAAGATTTAGATATAACCTTATTGGTAAAAGAGTAAACGCCTCCGCTCGTTCAACAATCACACCATCTGTTGATATCAAATTTAATGAGCTTGGTATTCCAGAGTATGTTGCAAATACTTTAACTGTTCCTGAAAAGATAACTGCTTGGAACAAAGAAAAAATAAAAGACTATATACTTAAAGGAAAAGTAAGTTATCTTCTAACAGAAAAGGGACTAAGAAAAATAATAACTCCTGAAAACAGAGAAGAACTTGCAGATACAATAACAGAAGGAATGACTGCAAAACGAAAATTGCAAGACGGAGACATCGTAGTATTCAACAGACAGCCAACTCTTCATAGAATATCAATGATGGGGCATTATGCAAAAGTCCTTCCTGGAAGAACATTTAGACTAAACCCAATAACCTGTGATCCATACAATGCTGATTTTGACGGTGACGATATGAATCTTCATGTTCCTCAAAGCGAAGAATCATATGCTGAAGTTAAAGAGCTTATGGTTGCAGACAAACATGTTATAAGTATTAGAAACGGAAAGCCAGTTATTGCTCCAGACCATGACCTTCTTTCAGGAGCCTATCTATTAACAAGAGTATCAACTGAATTTTCCAGAAAAGAAGCAATGAATATGTTATATTCTATCGGCATAACTGAACTTCCAACAGCAGACAGAGGAAGAGGATATTATTCAGGAAAACTACTGTTTAGCCAAATACTTCCAAAAGGACTATCAATTGCTTACAAGAACAAGCTTTGTGGTATTGTTTCAAAAGCAAAAGACTGTAAAAAATGTAAAAAAGAAAAATGTGCTTACGATTGTTATCTTAAGATAGAAAAAGGGAAAATTCTTTGCGGAGTAATTGATGAAAGAATTGGTTCACACAAAGGCCTTATTGAAACAATCTATAGACACTTTGGAGCAGAGGAATTAACTGAATTCTATTATAAGTTTTCAAAACTAGTGTTCTTTGCAATAAACAAACAAGGTTTGACTGTTGCTCTTGACGAATACAAGGCAGGCGAAGAACTACAAAAAGAAATAAGAGCAAAAGTAAAAGGAATGATGGCAAGTTCAAATGCAATCATTAAGAAATTTGAAGACAGAAGCTTACAATTAATACCAGGGAAAAACCTTGAAGAAACATTTGAAAGCGAGATATTAAATGTTACTGGCGAAATGAAAGAAAAGATATCAGATAAGATTCAAGAATTAAAGCTTGAAGAGCTTATGTCAGAAACAAAGAAATCAAACAACAACACAATACTAGTTGCAAGTATTGGCGGGGGTCGTGGAAGATTACTAAATGTTGTTAACATGCTGGGACTTTGGGGGCAAGTAACTGTTAGAACAGGAAGACCAAAAGCAGGATTTTCAGAAAGACTATTAAGTTTAAGTCCAAAAGGAACAAACCAAGTAATTGATTTTGGATTTGTACAAAGCAATTTCTTTGATGGAATGAATCCAAGAGAATATTTCATACACGCTATTGGCGGAAGACAAGGTGAAATAGACACCGGTGTTGCAACTAAAGTTTCTGGTTATCTTTACAGAAGACTATCAAATGCACTTAAAGACCTTGTTGTTAATGATGAATTAAAAGTTACATCGGCTGATGGTCAAGTAATACAATTTATGTATGGAGAAGACGGTCTTTCCCCAGAAAAAGCATATCTTGGAAAGAACATAAACTTTTTCAATGAGTAAATAAACTGAAATTAAAAAAAATGTGATAAAATGAAAGCGTTGCCAATTACAATTGTTGAAAAAATAGAGAAATATGCATATATGAAAAAACTTAGTAATGATAAGAAGAAAAGACTTCTTGATGTTACAACTAAGAAATACAATGATGGGCTTGTTGTACCAGGAGACGCGGTAGGACTTATCGCAGCCCAGTCTATCGGAGAACCAGGAACTCAGCTAACTTTAAGAACAAAACACTATGCAGGTTCTTTAGAAGTTTCGGTAGGCCAAGGAATACAAAGGGTTATAGAGATTGTTGATGCAAGATCACAAGCAAGATATTCATCAATGAAGATTTATCTTGATAGAGACAAACTAAAAAGAGAAAAAGACGTTGATGAGTTCTGTAAGAATCTTGTTGATGTAAAGGTTATAGATGTTGGAACATTTGTTGAAGATTTCTCTGAAAAATTGGTATCCTATAAGTTTGACTCAGAAAAAGCAGAGATACATGGAGTAAGCCAAGAGGAAGTCATGGATAGCATCTATGAAAAAATAGAAGACACTTACGATTCTAAAAGATTTACAAACAACAAGCAACAAATAAATTTCCATTTTGGGAACAAAACTCCTCTGTATAATATTAGAAAAGCAATATTAAAGTGGAACAAGATTCCCTTGTGTGGTGTCAAAGGAATAGAAAAAGCAGTTATAATTGAGGAAAACAGAGAAAAGGTAATACATACAAAAGGTTCAAACCTTAAGGAAGTTTTAAAACTTGAAGGAGTAGACACTTATAGAACATTTACAAACGACATCTTTGAGATATACAAGGCATTTGGTGTTGAATCCGCAAGAGAAGCAATTGTTAAAGAGCTTAAATACACATTTGATACAAACGGAATTGCAATAAATATTAGACACATTTATATCCTCGCAGACATGATGACTTCCTCAGGAACAATACAAGGAGTTGTAAGAACAGGTATTACCGGAAAGAAAAAAAGCCCATTTGCAAGAGCTGCATTTGAAGAGACTATTAAGCATATTATTACTGCAGCATTTAATGGAGAAGTTGAAGGTCTAGTGGGCGTTACAGAAAACATAATCGTTGGACAGCCAATTTCAGCAGGAACCGGAAAGGTAAGATTAACTCTTGATGCAAAAGGCCTGGAAAAAATGATTAAGGCCCGGGCATTACAGGATAAGAAGACAGAAGAGTGATTTATAATATTTTTGTAGCTAAAATATATTAGTAATTCTATTCAAAGTAAATAAAAAAGGAAAGTGAAAAAAATATGAATTGGACAAGATTCAATCAGGAAGTAAGAAACGCAATAGATACAGGAAACATAATTATAGGAGCAAATCAGGCAAAAAAGGAATGTCTAATAGGAGAACCTAAACTATTAATTGTAAGTTCAACAGTTGACCCTCAAAACAGGGATTTGTTTAGACATTATGCAAAATTGCTTGGAATAAACCTAATAGAATATCCAGAAGGCAGTAATGAACTTGGCTCTGTTTGTGGGAAACCGTTTGGAATATCAATTATTGCAATTATTAATGAGGGAAAATCTTCCATCTTAGAAGTAATTACTGAAAAAGATTTTGAGAAAAAAGAAGATAAAAAATTAATTGCAAAAAAAGCTAAAAAAGAAGAAAAGAAAACAGCTAAGACTACAAAGAAAACAAAGAAAGATGCTGATGAAGACTTTTCGGAAGACGAATTAACTTCAAAGAAGAAAAGAGACGCAAAAAAAGGTCCGAAAGTAAAAGAAGAGAAAAAAGAAGAAGAGGAAAATAATATTCCAATAACTGAAGATAAGATGTTTAAGGACATTATCAAGATAAAGAAAAAATAAATTTAATTAAGGTGAAAAATAATGGCAAATGGAGAATTTTCAGCAAGAAAATTAATAAAGGACAGAAAGAAATGGACAAAGAAAGACCCAAGAAACAAAAGAAAACTAAAGGTTGACAAGAAAGCAGGACTTATGAGGGGGGCACCTCAAGCAAGAGGAATTGTTCTTGATAAGAAAGGAATTACTGCAAGACAGCCAAACTCTGGTATTAGAAAATGTGTAAGAGTTCAGTTGATTAAGAATGGTAAAGAACTTACTGCGTTTGCTCCAAAAGACAAAGCAATCAAGTTTATTGATGCACACGACCAAGTTACTGTTGAAGGTATTGGTGGAAGAAAAGGCGGACCTATTGGTGATCTTTGGGGTGTGAGATATAAGGTTGTTAAGGTTAACGGTCAATCACTTGAAATGTTAAGAAAAGGTAAAAAAGAAAAGACAAAGAGATAAATTTAAAAGGGATAAAAAATGAAATTATTTGACAAATGGGAAACAAAAGGAATAAACTTCAAAGATGTTGGTCTTTCTAAATACCTGAATTTAGAAGACAAGGTCATACCACACACATTTGGTGCAACAAACAAAGAACCTTCCAGAAAAACGAAAATCAATATTGTTGAAAGACTGGTAAACAAGATGATGAGATCAGGACAAGGAAAGAAAAAGCTTTCAGGTAAATATGTAAGACACAGAATGGGTTGTGGAAAGAAAGAACAGATGTTAAAAGTTGTTGAAGAGGCATTTAATCACATACATAAAGTAACAAAGGAAAACCCAGTTCAAGTTCTTGTCACAGCTGTTGAATACTCAGCACCTAGAGAAGACATTACTAAGCTTCAGAAAGGAGATATCACTTACACGCAATCAGTTGACTTAGCTCCAATCAAGAGACTTGACGAAGCACTAAAGAATATTGCTCTTGCGGCCTTTAAAAACACATACAAGAACAAAAAAGAACCAGCAGCAGCATTAGCAGAAGAAATAATAGATGCTTCAAAAAACGACCAAAAAAGCTTTTCTGTAAAAAGAAAAGACGAAATAGAAAGAATTGCACAAGGTTCAAGATAAATTAAAAAGGAACCTTCTTCATTCTTTCAATTTTTTTTATAAAAATATTCTTTAATCTGTATTTTACAATTATCTAAATGGCCTAATAAAATCTTCTTTAAAATAAATATTATAAAATTGATGTATACCCTGGCATTTTTTTTTAATTTGCACAAATCACATAGCGGTAAATATTTCCTATATTCTAGCCCTCTCGATAATCTCTTATTGTGTGATAAATATAATTCCCAAGTAAAATTACTTGGGTGTGGGTAATTGCATATACAAAGTGGAACATTTTCTAAAAAAACTTTTTTTATATTTAATTTTTTTATTTTAGCCAAGTAATGTTTTGTTATAGGGAGTGATACAATTTCTTTTTTACAATAATCTTTTTTAAAATTATAGAAACGAGGGTATGAAATTCTAATTTTATTTAAATATGGAAAGGTAGTATTTAGCCAAATAATCATTTCACTTAACGTTTTATAATTGTGTTTTGTGATCACCGTGTTTGTACTAACTTTTATGTGCTTCTTAAACTGTTGGAATATAGATAACGCATTAAGTGCCACATAAAAACTATTTTTATTTTGTGAAATTTTTGAAAAGGTGGTGCGATTATGTGAATGAAAAGATATTTTAAATTCAGTTATGCCTGCTGCAATTAATTGAGACACATACTCTTTAGTAAAGTTTGTTCCATTTGTCTCAATCAATATATTTTTATAGTAATGTTTAGCATATTTAACTATTTTTAATAAATCTTCGTGTAAGGCGGGTTCCCCACCAGTAATAGTGATACGCGAAAAATTATTATTTAATGTCCTGTCTATATCTTTATATATTTCTTTTAAGGTGGGTTCGGGATTATAATGTTTGTTTACCGAACAAAAAATACAATTATTCAAACATTTTCCAGTAATGTGTATTTCTACTTCTTTCATCAACAATCATCAATAATAATATTTGTTAATATTATTGTATTAAATAATATTAAAAAACCGATAGGTTATTAATATTATATTAAATAGATAGCGTGAATTTTTTATTGTAAAAAATAATCAACTGATGTCTTTATAAATTAATGGGAGCCAAAGCATTATTATATGGCGGTTTTATTATGGGTGATAATATCAATTTAAATCAAAATAAACTTCAAAATCTAGAAAAAGAAAAGCAATTTTCAATACACAGATTACCAATTACTGCTAGAGAAAAGAAAGGCATTTTTGAAGCGTGGGCAGAATCTAGTGATTTATAGATTGCTTATGAAAAAGATAATAGTTAAAAATAAAGAATTTTGGTATCGACAAGAAGAAGATTTATTTATTTTATTTGAAAAATCTAATTATTATTATTTAGTTACTGGGCTAATTATATTTATTTTAGAAGAATTATCTCAAAATAGGGATTTAAATACAATTACTGCAGAAATTAAAAAAAAATATGATATTGATGTGTCTATTGAATTTTTATTGCAAAAATTAAGCGAAATTGAAGGTTTAACAATATGTTAAAATATTTTAAAACTCCGCTGTTTCCGAGTATTGATTTAAGTTCAAATTGTAATTTACAGTGTATTCATTGTAGAAACGACAAAACAAAAAACACTAAAATAGATTACAATAAGGTTATTGATTTAGTTGATGAATGTGAACGATTAGAGGTTTTTCATCTATCTTTTGCAGGAGGAGAGCCGCTTTTATATCCTCAGATTTATGATTTGCTAGATTATGTCCAAAAATTAAATATCCCCAAAATTACAATAGTTACAAATTGCACCATTTTAAATAGAGAGAAGTTAAAATCATTAGATAAATCAAAAATAAGATTTGCAGTAAGTTTAGATGGACCAAGAGAAATACATAATAAAATAAGGGGGGCAAATATCTTTGATAATGTAATTAGTAACATCCAATTCTTATTATCTGAAGGATACTATGTTTTTTTAAGTTGTACTTTAATGAAACAAAATTATAAATATTTTGATGACATAATACAAATTGCTAAGGATATTAAAGTTAATCAAATAAATTTTTCAAAAGTTTTTCCAGTACATCCAGAGATATTATATTTTATGTTATCAAGGTTGGATTTAGAAGAATTATATAAGAAATACCAGAAATATTCCGATGAAAAAGATATTATAATTTTTTTAGATAAAGGGTATATGGGATTTCCTGAAGAATATAAAACAGATGTTTCTTTTGCTATGGGTTGTAGGGGCGGTATATCTCAAATAAACGTATTATCAGATGGTTCTGTTGTGGGCTGTAAATTATTGTCTAATGTTATTGCAGGGAATATTTATAAAGAGAACTTGGAAAATATTTGGAAGAATGATAAAAATTGGACATTGTTTCGTAATATAGATGAAAATATAGAAAATAAAAAATGTAATTCTTGTAAATATTTTAGTGCTTGTCGCGGTGGTTGTAGAGCCTATACTTATTATATTACTGACAGTTTCTATAAAAAAGATCCATTATGTCCGTTGTGAGAGCATGTCTAAATATACTATAAGTGAAATAATAATTTTTTTCTTGAAATTACAGAAAATAAAGTGTGTTTTTGGAGTGCCTGGTTCTAACATGGATTTTTTGAATTATATTTCAAAAAATAACAAAATAGAATTTATATCAAATAAAGAGGAAAAAAATTCAGTATATATGGCAATGGGATATTCTAAAGCATCTAATAATGTAGGTTGTTGTTTTGCTAGTTTAGGACCAGGAGTTTTTAATTTAATTCCAGGAATCATTTCAGCATATTATGAATCTACGCCTATATTAGTTATTGGGGGACAAAACTCTGCAATAAATTTTGGGCAAAATGTATTTCAAGAGGCCTCCGGAAAATCTAGAACTGTAAGTCAGATTGATCAGTTAAAAAAAATCACACTATATTCTGTAATAATTGATCCTAACAAAATTTATTTGCAATTATCTTTAATCCATAAATATTTGCATTGTTCTAGACCAGGGCCGGTATATTTAGAATTTCCGCAAGATTTAATGAACTTAATTATAGATTTTAATGAAAATAAACTCCGAAATATTTTAATAAAACAAAATAAAATTACATCTAAACAAAATCACAAAATAAACCTGAAAACAATGAAATTATTGTGTAAAGAAATTTATTGTGCTAAACACCCAGTATTTATAATTGGTGGAGGCGCAAAAAATGTTAAAAATTACATTAAGATTTCGGAACATTTTTCAATACCAATTGTAACAACATTTAAAGGAAAAGACAAAATTCCAAATAATTCAAAAAACTATTTGGGATGTATTGGTTTGATTGGGGCGCAGAGTACAAATAGGTACATATTTAATTCTGATTTGATAATTGCAATAGGAACTAGTTTAGGACAATTTTCTACAGATAATTGGAAAATCATTTCTCCTCACAGTAAAATATATCGCATAGATATTTATACAACGGATTTAACTAAAAATTATTTGTCCAATTTAATTCAATGTGATTTATTTTATTTTTCAGAGGTGTTTTCTAAAGAAATGCACCTATTTAAAAAGAACAAATTAGAAATAAATATACGGAAAAACGAAATATTAAAAGTAAAATCCGAAATAGATAAAGAAATTAATCCTAAAAAAACAAATTCTAATAAAATAAAATTTATTAAACAATTAAGGAAAAAACTGCCTAAAAATGCGATCGTTGTTAACGAAGATATTTTTTTAATTGGGAAATATTTCCCTTTTTTTGAAGAGAATACAAATCTCAATTTCACTAATCTAGCGCCCATAGGGTGTGCTTTGTCTGGTGCCATAGGTGCAAAAATTGCAAAACCTAACAAAACAGTGGTCGTTGTGTTAGGCGATGGTGGATTTAATATGTCTATATCTGAATTAAATACTATTTTTAATTATAATATAGATTTGTGCATTTTTATACTTAATAATTGTTGTTATGGAGTAGTATATAAATATCAAAAATATAAATTTCGGGAATCATTTTATACAGAATATAAGAACCCCGACTATAAGAAATTAGGAACATTGTACGGTTTCAAAACCCAAATTCTAAATAATGGAAAACTAAGAAATATTACTCAATTTAATAAAAGTGATAGGTTATTATTTAATATAATTATTGACAAGGATGAAAAGATGAATATAAAAATATATTAAAAAGATTACTTATGAAATATAAAATAGACTATATAGTTGAAGGCAACTTTTCAGGCCCTATAAAAATAATAGATTCTTCTTATGATTATAAATTAGTTTGTGAGGGAGATGTCTTATTAATTAAAAAACCAAATCCAGACATCGTTTTAAGTTTTGGAAAAATTACTGGTATAATATCTGAAGTAGGCGGGAAATTATCTCATATCGCGATTGTTTCAAGAGAGAATAATATCCCTTGTGTCAGATTAGAAAATGCAACAAATATTTTAAAAAACGGAGTTGTAATTTCAGTTCGTGATGGTTTTATATATGTTAAATAATGAATTATTTATAAAAATAGGCAAAGATCTGAGTAGAATTCAAAAAGGTGGAGGAATTGATACTCAATGGCCATTTGTATTGCCAGATTTTGAAATCTCATTTGGAGAAGATATAATAAACCATTTAAACTTTGTTTTATGTAAATTTTTAAACACACACACAATAGATGATGCGGCAAATTTATTGAAATGCCCTTCTAAAGTCTCGCAATATATTTTATTAATTCATAGCGCTAAACACCTAAATAAAAAAGATAGAAAAAAGTTAATTTTAACATTAACCAGTATTTTAAAAAAATTAAGAAAAAATTATCTTTGTGAAAACGGGACTAATCAACTTAACAATTTTGATTATAAAAATTATTTAAATCACACACAATTTACAAAAGAAGATACCAAAAAAATTAATCAATTGTCTAGCACCCTTTATGCTTATTTAGAAAAATTATATCCCACGATGATGCGATTAGGATTTGAATATCATGGACCATATATTTATAACAATAAAAAATATATTTTTAAGGAATATTTTGATTTAAACAACAATTATATACCTAACTGTAAAATAGATTATAAAAATATTAAAATAGTTTATGAAATAGATAATGACGTGTATGTAGACTTTTTTGGACACATATATGGCGATGGCAAAACAAAAGTTGTAGGTTTATATATAGATGGTAATAAAATAAGCGATATTACAGAGGTGTTTAATAAAATAAAAGACATTTATGAATATCAAAAGTCTTTATTTTTAAACTATAATTATAAAGATTATGCAAAAAATTTAGTATTTGGCATATTTTTTTCTTTAAAACCCATCTGCGATAAAATCGGGGTAGATTGGAAACCTCGCAAAAATGTTATTGAAAAAACTAAAAATTTTAAATTAATTTTTCCTTTAGAAAATGTATTAAATAAAATACATCAAACACCTACAGAAGATTTAGAAAGAAAAATCACAAAAAGCTTTTCTGAAATATTTGATGATAAATAACAAAAATATGTATATTATATTCTATTTTTAAAGTTTCTTTTTCTATAATTATATATGTCTTATATTAGATTCTTTAAAGACCTTACAAAAGACTCAGTAAGCATGGCTGGCGGAAAAGGCGCATCTCTTGGAGAGATGAACAATTATGGTTTTCCAATACCCTATGGTTTTGTTGTTGTTTCTTTAGCCTTTGAAGATTTTATTAAAGAAAACAAAATTGGTTCGAAAATAAAAGAAATATTAAAAACAGTAGACACAAACAAATCAGACACCTCAGAAAAAGCATCAAAAGACATTGAAAATCTAATTTTAAATGGTGCACTAAATAAAGATTTAGAAAAAGAAATACTAGATTCTTTTAAGCAATTAAATACAGAATATGTTGCAGTAAGGTCAAGCGCCACAGCAGAAGACTCCTCAAGTGATGCTTGGGCAGGTCAACTTGATTCATTTCTTAACACTAAAGAACAGAATTTATTAGAAAATGTAAAAAAATGCTTTGCTTCTCTTTTTACTCAAAGAGCAATTGTTTACAGAATTGAAAAAGGACTACTTGATAAGAAAATATCGGTTGCTGTTGTTGTTCAAAAAATGGTTAATTCTGAGAAATCCGGAATTGCTTTTTCAGTTAATCCAGTAACTAACGATTACTCACAAATGATAATTGAAGCAGGATATGGTCTTGGAGAAGCCATTGTTTCTGGGCAAATTACTCCCGACAGTTATATTGTCTCAAAAACACACGAAATCTTGGACAAACACAAGGGCACTCAAAGTAAAGCATTATATCGCTCACCAGACGATCAAGGAAATATTTGGAAAGAAATCACAAATGAGAAATCAGAACAAGTTTTATCTGATAATCAAATAATTGAATTATCAAAAATAATTGATAATATTGAGAAACACTATACCTTCCCAGTAGATGTAGAGTGGGCTATTGAAAATGGAAATTTTTACATTCTCCAAAGTAGGCAAATAACGACATTAAAAAAGTAATATATATAAACCATTCTTTACTATATTATATATTAGATATAGTCTATTTTTTTAAGTATTCAAGTGACTTGAAAAAGACCTTTTGAGACTATAGCTATCTTTAGAATATTAATTATAAATCATAACTAAAAATGGAGAAATTATGGGACGAAAAGAACTAGTTGCAGAACTTGCACAAAAATTAATGAGTAATACTAAAAATATTAGAAATATTGCAATCATTGCACATATTGATCATGGAAAATCAACATTAACTGATAACCTTGTAGCAACTGCAGGTCTAATCTCTAAAGAACTAGCAGGACAACAAGTATTCATGGATTCTTATATCCTTGAACAAGAAAGAGGAATTACAATCAATGCCTCAAACGTTTCTGTTCCTTGTGAGATTAATGGAGAGAAGTTTTTGGTAAATATTATTGACACACCAGGACACGTTGACTTTGGTGGAGATGTTATTAGAGCAATGAGAGCTGTTGATGGAGCAGTCTTAGTTGTTGATGCTGTTGAAGGAGTTATGCCTCAGACAGAAACCGTTTTAAGACAAGCATTAAAGGAAAGAGTTAAACCAGTTCTTTTCATTAACAAAGTTGACAGATTAATAACTGAAATGAACGTTGCTCCAGAAGATATGCAAAAAAGATTTATTAAAGTTGTAATGGATATTAATAACTTGATTGCAAAAAACGCAGCAGAAGAATTTGCACAAAAATGGCAAGTAAATATTAAAGATGGTTCTGTATGTTTCGGTTCAGGATATCACAACTGGGCATTATCGGTTCCAGCAATGACTAAATACAATATAAAGTTTAGTGATATTGTTGATTACTGTAAAAACGAAAAACAAAAAGAACTTGCACAAAGAATACCAGTAAGTGAAGTTTTCTTAGAAATGGTTTCACAGCATTTACCAAATCCAATGGAATCACAAAAATACAGAATTCCAATTATCTGGGGTGGAGACTTAGAAACACCAGAAGGAAAAGCAATGACTGAATGTAATCATTCAGAAAACAACATTGCAATGATGGTCACTGACGTTGTTCTTGACAAACACGCAGGAGACATAGCTTCAGGGAGAATATATACAGGAACTATAAAGAAAGGGATGGACTTAAATGTTCTTGGCGCAGACAAAACTGCTAAAGTTCAGCAAGTTGGTATTTACTTAGGTCCCGAAAGAGTTATATTAGATGAAGTTGTAGCCGGTAACATTGTTTGTGTTATTGGTATGAAAGAAGTTTATGCAGGACAAACATTATCAAATAAAGAAATAAAACCATTTGAAAGCTTTATGTCAGATGTTGAACCAGTAATGACTGTTTCAATTGAAGCAAAGAACAGCAAAGATCTTCCAAAACTAATCGAAGTTGTTCACAACATCACAAAAGAAGACCCAAACATTAGAGCTGAACTAAACCAAGAAACAGGAGAGCACTTGATTTCGGGTATGGGTGAACTTCATTTAGAAATTACTCAATATAAGATTGAAAAAGACAATAATATTCCAATAACTGTTAGTCCGCCAATTGTTCTATATTACGAAACAATACAAAAAGCATCACCAACAATTGAAGGAAAATCACCAAACAAACACAACAAGTTCAAGATTTCTGTTGAGCCTTTATCAGAAGAGATGCTTGCAAAAGTTAGAGCTATTAAGTTTGATGGAAGAATCAGAATAAACAAAGATGTAGAAATACAAAATAAATTTGTTGATGCTGGTTTTACAAGAGATGAATCAAAAAATATCTGGGCAGTTCATAACAATTGTATATTGATTAACAGAACAAAAGGTATTCAAAATCTGTTTGAAACAAGAGAACTTGTAATTGACGCATTCATGGATGCAACAAAGGAAGGACCAGTTGCAAAAGAAAAGGTTTCAGGAATAATTGTAAATCTTGAAGATGCAACTCTTCACGAAGATGCTATACACAGAGGTCCTGCTCAAGTTCTTCCCGCAATCACTAGAGCAATATGGGCTTGTGTTCTTTCATCTGATTATACATTGTTCGAACCAAAGCAAAAACTTTCTGTTTCTGTTCCGCAAGACTTTATGGGTTCAGTTAACAGAGTTCTTGCAGGCAGAAGAACACAGATTGAAAGAATTGATATGGAAGGAGAATCCTGTATTGTTATTGGTAAGATTCCAGTTAAGTCATTAATTGGTTTAAGCCAAGAGATGAGAGGAGAAACCCAAGGAAGAGCAATTTGGACAGCAGAATACGCTGGTTATGAAAAATTACCAAAATCCATTCTTATGTCAACCATCACAGAAATAAGAACAAGAAAAGGAATGGAACCGGAGCCAAAGCCTGCAGAATTCTTCATGGACTAGAATTAAAAAATTCTTTTCCGCCTTTTTTATTTTCCTAATTTTTCTTTTTCGTAATATTTTTTAAAAAACACACGAAATTTTGGACAACACACAGATATTTGGACAATCTTGATTTAATGGTCTGTGGCAGAGCCAAATATCTGTTTCGGTGGTATATCGCTTAAAATAAGGCTTAAAAACCTGTAAGAAATATTGGACAAAACCAAATAATAAGCTTTATATATCTATCTTGCATATATATAGATAATTTTAATATTAATATTAAGAGGGGGGAAAGAAAATGGCAGCAAAGAAGAAGAAAGCAAAGAAGAAATAATTGCATAATTAGAAAGTAAAAAGGTATTATTTTTATTAAACTTTTTTTACTTTCCTTTTTTATATTTTAAACTAATTAAAAACCAAACAATCTTTTTTAAAGACCGTTTATATATATTATATATTATGATAAAAAGAATTTTAGTTTTAGCAAGTCAAAGAAAGAAATCACAAGAGGCAATTTCCTTTTTCTCTAAATATCCATGTAAATTCAAGATATCCGCATTAATGTGTACTGATGAAAAACAACTAGATTTCTTTAAAAAACAGATAAAGGAATTACAGCCAGACATTGTGTTCTTCCCTAACAAGAACAGCGCAGAACAGATTACTGATGAGTTTAATATAAAATGTTATTCTGATTATCTACAATATAATCAATTTCTTAAAGACAGCAACAGTGATTTGGTTGTTTCTGATCTAGTAGGAATTGATTCTGTTAGATTGATTCTTGCAACAATTGGTGAATATAAAGACATTTGC
>CAYXAY010000008.1:0-25485 GCA_964463155.1 uncultured archaeon
GCAATCTTACTTCACCAAAAACTCGTTTAACTTGCTTGAAAAAAGCATTAAAACTAATCGGTTGTAATATATTTTACATAAATCTTCAAAATATATTTGTCGCAAGACATATATATTATTTATATTACATAAAAATTAGGAATTATAGAATGGTTCTATAACCCATATTAGATATGATACTTATTTAAACACACTAGTAATCATCTATTCCTATTTCTTTTAGACCATGAATGATTATTGGTTTTATTCCTGTGCTTTTTGCTTTTTTTTGAAGATCTTTTTCTCTTTTCTCTAAGTCATTGTATTTACTAGATATGTGAATTAAGAAAAGTTGCTTAACTTTTGCTTTTTTTGCAAAGGCAGGGATGTCTTCAGCAACTGAGTGCTTGACTGCTTTTGCTTTCTCTCTGTCTTCCTCAAAGAAAGTACATTCATGTATCAAAATGTCGGTATATAGTAGTTCCTTTGGAATCACTTTTAGAATTGCAGTGTCTGCTAAATAAGCAATTCTTTTTCCAATCTTTTTAAACTTGTAGTCCATTACCATCTCTGGCTTTATTGTTTTGCCTTTTAGTTTTATTGTTTTGCCTTTTTGAAGATCTGAAAAAAGAGGACCTTCAGGAATATTAAGTTTTAATGCTTTTGCTTTATTGAATTTTCCTACCTTGTCTTTTACCTTAAAAATATAACCATTTGTTCTTGTGGTATGGTCAAGAGAAATAACTTCAACTTTTATTTCCTTGTCTTCAAAAGCTAAACCTTTTTCTGCTTCAATTATGTTAATCTTATACTCTGACGGATAAGCATCATAGATTGTTAGTTTTATTAATGTTTCCAATTGTTTTTTCTCGTTCTTTGGAACAAAAATATTTAATTGTGCTGTTCTGTTATTAAGTTTAAAGGTTGAAAGCAAACCTAAAAGCCCAAAGAAATGGTCCCCATGCATATGTGAAATAAATATATTATTTATTTTCATAATGCTTTGCTTGACTTTCATAATCTGTTGCTGACAATTCTCTGGGCAATCAAACAAATGGTTCTGACCATTATAATTAAGCAAGATGCTTGAAAGATTCCTATCAACTGTAGGTAGCGATGCGCTATTGCCTAAGAAAAACACTTTAATTTTAGCGGACATAGTAATATTATTAGTATAAATTAGTTTTTAAACAATTTGGAACATATAATATGTATAAAATAACTAATTTTTATTGGTGGAGTTTATGCCAAAAAAGAAAAAAACAAATATTAAATCTAAACAAAAAAATACTGTAAAAAACAAAATAGAAAAAATAACTGTCAAAGAACTAATATATAATGATACAAGCGAGATTGAAGTGTCAAAGAAAATGATTGACCAAGTCATTGGACAAGACTCTTCTATTAATCTTATAAAAAAAGTATCACAGCAAAAAAGACATATTATGCTTATTGGTGCTCCAGGCACTGGTAAATCAATGATTGCTTCTGCTCTTGCTGAGATGCTTCCAACTAACAAACTTACAGATATCTTGGTTTATCCTAACGAAGAAGATTCGCATACCCCAAAGATTATTGAAATGCCAACTGGAGATGGGAAAAAAGTAATTGATGCCGCAAAGATTGAAGCAGCAAGACATATGGGAGTTGGAAAACTTCTTGGCTTTTTCCTTCCAACATTATGGCTTATAATTTCAATAGTTTTTTGGAGACTTGGTTGGGTTCCTGATGTTGTGTTTGCAGCAATGCTTTTAATGTCAGGATTTTTAATGGTATCCGCAGCATTAAGTATGCAAATGATGCAAAAGGAAAGAGCGGTTATTCCAAAGATATTGATTGATAATTCTGGAAAGAAAGAAGTTCCATTTGTTGATGCTACTGGTGCAAAAGCAGGAGCACTTCTTGGAGACGTTTTACATGATCCTTTGCAATCAGGCGGTCTTGGAACACCGGCACACTTAAGAGTTGTTCCAGGAATGATACACAAGGCACATGGGGGGGTTTTGTTTATTGATGAGATTTCGGCATTGTCACCAAAATCACAACAGGACTTGTTAACAATCTTACAAGAAAAGAAATTCAGTATTACTGGGCAATCAGAAATGTCAAGTGGTGCTATGGTTAGAACAACTCCTGCTCCTTGTGATTTTATTCTAGTCGCTGCCGGTAATTATCATGACCTTGAAAAGGTTCATCCTGCTATTCGGTCAAGAATCAGAGGTTCTGGTTATGAGTGTTATATGAATATTGATATGCCTGACACAGAATACAATAGAAAAAAGATAATACAATTTGTTGCTCAAGAAATAGCAAAAGACAAAAAGATTCCACACTTTACAAAAGACTCAGTTGATGAGATTATTTTTGAAGCAAGAAAAAGAGCAACAAGAAAGAACAGCTTAACTTTGAAACTAAGAGAACTTGGCGGGCTTATTAGGGCTGCTGGCGATCTTGCTTTAGAAGAAAACAAAAAACTGGTAACAAGAGATTTGGTTATTAAAGCCAAAGGAACAGCAAAGACTCTTGAGGAACAAATGGTTAACAAGATGATGGTTGTTAAAAAAGACTATGATATCTTTAAGACAACAGGAACATCTGTTGGTAGAGTTAATGGCCTTGCAGTTATGAACGAGACAGATGCAGGATTATTGCTTCCAATTGAATGTGAGATAACACCGGCTGCTTCAAAAAACGAAGGAAGAATCATAGCTACCGGCCAACTTGGAAATATTGCTAAAGAATCTGTTGACAATGTCTCTGCAATTGTAAAAAAACTAACTGGTAAAGATATTTCTAATTACGACATACATGTTCAGTTTTTGCAGACATACAATGTTGAAGGAGACTCTGCTTCAATTTCAATAGCAACTGCAATCATTTCTGTTCTTGAAAACATTCCTGTTAAGCAAGATATAGCAATGACAGGTTCATTGTCTATTAGAGGAGATGTTCTTCCTATTGGCGGAGTTACAGCAAAAGTCAACGCAGCAAAACTAGCAAAGATAAAAAAAGTAATTATTCCTGAATCAAACAAGGAAGATTTAGTATTATCTGCAGAAGTTTCAAAAGACTTAGAAATTATTCCGGTTAAGACGATTTGGGAAGTAATACTTTATGCTTTTAAGGATAATTCCAAGAAAGAATCATTGATACAAAGAATAAACAAGATTTATGATATTAAGTTAGCATAAATTTTCTAATTATACTTTAATAACTCTTTGCTAAAATTTTTATTTTTTGAAAGCCCAAAACCAGCATTGTAATGCTAAGTAATTATTTTTTTCCTCTCTGTCTTTGAAACATCAGGATAAAGTTTAGTGCCATTCTGTGAGTTGATGCATATCCTCGCGCCAATATCTTCTACACTTGGAACAAAAAGATAATTTGTTTTTTTATTATATATTTTGTTTAGGGCAAGATTGATCTTATTTGAAGTTGTACCCAGCATTTGATAATCAAAGACTATAAAATTTTTATAGTTTTTATTTAAGGAATTTCTAGTATTTCTTGAAAGATTTTTTCTTATTTCCTCAAGATAACTGTAGCTATCATACCATCTAAAAACATCAGATATTGGAGTTAATAGAAAAGTCACTCTTGCTTTTGAAAGTGTTTGTTCAAAAAAGCTTTTTAAGAGGCAACCTATTTTGACATGCCTGTTGCTTGGAGAAAAACATGGATTTCTTCTCCTTTCATTTTGAAAATATTAAAGCCAAAACTTTTCTTGAATTTTGTTTTAAACTTAGGAAGTGTGCTTTGAAAAATACAGGATATTTCCTTATAGACATAAGTTTAAAGCACAAAGATTTGGGGGTGGCTTTGTTTAAGACATAGAGGGCAAGCAATTGGACTTCTTAGCGTTGGTGTTTCTCCAAGAATTATTGAAGTCCAGACAATACAAGACATAAAATCAAATTCAAAAACAAAACCTCCAAAAGATTGAGAAAAACTTCTAACAGACACTTTCATTCTTTCAAACTTGTCAAATATAAAAGAAGGCCATCAAATAGAATATAACGGCCAAGAATCGTTAAATAACAAACTAATTGATAGAGATTATTACTCAGAAAAACTTAAAGACAATAAAATAACTGCAGAAAATAGATTAAAACTAAAAAAATAATTAACATTATAGATGCAAAAAAGAAATTCAGAAAGATAATGCTGGGTACTTATTTTGATAAAAAAGGAAAACTAAATTCTAATAGATTAAGAACAAAACGACTTTTATAAAGAAAAATATGTAAAAGAATTGCATAAAACCAAAAATAAGCCCTTACAAAAGAAGAACTCTAACAAGGGTTTAAATTAGCATAGAGCTCAAATAGAATTTTATATTACAATCTTTGCTTAGATTGTATTCAATGTATATTGGAATGTCTTCTGCTAGTTTTATTGTTAACTCTTTATCGTTGTCCATAGATTTGACTATATTCTTTAAAAAAGAAAGAGAAAACTTAGCAGAAAAATCCATTTTTGATTTTACCTTAATATCTGGAAGAGTTGTTTTTATGTTTCCTTTATCTCCTGTTGCTTCAATTAATAGTTTGTTATTATGTATCTTAAAGACTAAGGTTGAAGCTACAAGATTAATGTCTGCTAATATTTCTTTTAATAGCCATGCACTAATATTAAATTCTACCTCATATCTTAACTCTGGTAATTTAATATCTTGCTCAGAAAGATCCAAGAAAGGCACATAGAATTTTCTTTCAATCTTTCCTGATAGCAATACCTCTAAACCTTGCTCTTTAAGATTTAATTGTAGTTTGTCTTCTCCAAAAGATCTTGATAACATGTTCTTTAGCTCTTGGATGTTTAGACCAACCAAAGATGGTTCAATAATATAGTTCTCAAAAGCCTTCTTTGACATATAGAAATCAACTAAAAGAATCTGAGTCTTATCAATAGCTTTAATGTATATTCCATCATCCTTGAATCTAACATTGGTTTCCTGAACTAACGGAGTTATGGTTTCTAGGCTTTTAGCAAGTAAGGTTGTGTTTTTTGTTGTAATCATAATTATTCACTTTCAATAATAGTAAAACAACAAATGTTTTAAAAAGGTAATTATGGTTTAATGTAGCTTTTTATATACCTTTTTAATTATATATTATATTATGAAGAACTTCTTTGATAAATACACTCCAAAATCCCTTGAAGAAGTTGTTGGAAATAAGCCGGCAATTGAAGCAATAAAGAAATGGAGCGAGAAACATGAGAAGCCTTTATTTATCTATGGAGCCCCCGGTATTGGAAAAACTCTTGTTGCAAATCTTCTTGCTAAAGAAAAGAAATGGGTTGTACTTAACACTGACGCTTCTGATATCAGAGACAAGGAAACAATGAAAAATGTCTTTAATATCGCATGCACTAGTAACACTATTTTTGGTAACACAAGACTTGTCTTGATTGATGAGATTGATTCTGTTTCTGACAAGAAGGGGGGAGACGATTTTGGTTTTTTTTCTGAACTTGAAAAAATACTTGACAAATCTATGCAGCCAATCATAATGATTGCTAACGATCCTTATGACAATAAGAAGCTTAGACCAATCTTTGAGAAATCAGAACAAGTAAAGTTTGATTTGCCGCACAAGCCTTCAATCTTGAAGTTTGCTAAAGAAATCTGTGACAAGGAAAATATAGATTATGATCTTGTGGCATTGACTGGCATTATTGAAAACTCTGCAAACGATGTTAGGGCAACAATGATTGATATTTACACTCTTGGCTTCGGAAAGAAAATCACTCTTGAAGACACAGAGTCGCTTGGAAGCAGAAAAAAGGACGAGGATGTTTTTAAGGTTCTACAAAAGATATTTTATGTCAAGGACTTTTCTGAGACTAGAAATGTCACAGACACTATGAACATTGATTGGGATCTTCTTTTTCTTTGGATAGAAGAAAATGTCCCAAGACAATATAAAAATCACAAGAATCTTGCTAATGCCTTTGAAAACCTTAGTAAAGCAGATATCAATAATGCGAGGATTAGAGGAAGCTATTGGGTTTTATTAAAATATGTCATGGACTATTTGACTGTTGGTGTTGCTTATTCTAAAAAGGAAAAAGAAGTTAGTGCAGGATACACTTCATTTCAATTTCCAAGAATCCTGAGGATGTATGTCTCTAAAGACAAGCTTTTGCAAAAAGCGGTTGTTGAAAAGATGACGGAAAGAATACATTGCTCTAAAAGGATTATCTTAAGAGACTATCTTCCATTTATGATTATTATTGCAAAAACAAACAAATGCAACAAGGAGTTAATTACACACTTTGATTTCAGTTTAGAAGAAATGAAGCATTTAGGCGCAAAGATAACAGAAAAGCAATATGAAAAAATAATGAGTTGAAATTAATGGCAAAAAGCACTAGAATCGCTGTTCTTGATAGAGACAAATGCCAACCTAAAAGCTGTAATTATCTTTGTAAACGTCTTTGTCCTGGCGTACGGATGGGTGAAGAAACCATTGTTGTTGAACCAGGAAATCTTTTTCCGATAATTGACGAAATGCTTTGTACAGGTTGTGGGATATGCCAAAATCGCTGCCCACAAAAAGCAATATCAATCATCAATATTGGAATGGAACTTGATAATCCTTTACACCAATATGGAAAAAATATGTTTCGGTTGTTTACTCTTCCAACCATAGAGAAAGGATTTATTACTGGAATTATTGGGAAGAATGGGGCAGGAAAGACAACGGCCATTAACATACTTTCCGGAAATCTGGTTCCTAATTTTGGAGACTACTCCAAACTTGGAGACAAACAAAAGGTTATTGAGTATTTTAGAGGAAAAGCAATACAACAGCATTTTGAAGATTTAAAAGATAACAAAATAACAATTGCCTATAAGATACAAAAGGTTGAGGATATTCCAAAAGTCTATAACAAGAAAATATCTGAACTTCTTAATGGAATAAGTAAAGACGAAAAAGAAAAACAAAAAGTCATAAAAGAACTTGAGCTTGAAAAGCTTCTTTTAAAAACACCAAGAGAAATCTCTGGAGGAGAATTACAAAGAGTTGCTATTGCTTCAGTTCTTTTGAAAAAAGCAACCCTTTATTTCTTTGATGAATATTCTACATTTCTTGACATCAAGCAAAGATTTAGAATTGCAAAAATCCTAAGAGAAAAAATAACTGAAGAAAACATAATGCTTGTTATTGAGCATGATCTTGCAATCTTGGATTATCTAAGTGACTTTGTCCATGTTTTCTTTGGACAAAAGCAGGCATATGGTGTTTCATCAAACAAGAAGACAACAAAGAAAGGAATAAATGAGTTCTTGGATGGATTTTTAAAAGAAGAAAATATTAGGATTAGAACTTATGCTATTACTTTTAGCTCAACCCAAGACAAAAGTATAACCAAAAGACAACTGTTTTTTGAATATCCTGATTTCTCTAAAAAACTAGGAAGCTTTAAGCTTGAAACTTCTTCAGCAAAGATAAACCGCGGAGAGGTCGTTGGTATACTTGGACCTAATGCAATTGGGAAAACAACATTTATCAAAGTCCTTGCTGGTGTTGAAAAACCAGAAGAGAGTAATGTTGATTTGAAACTAAAGATTTCATACAAACCACAATATATTGATTATGATCCAGAGATAACTGTTAGAGAATTGTTTATGAATAAAGACATTGATCAGGAAATATTTTCATCAGAACTTAAAAGACAATTTGATTTAGAAAGCATATTTAATCAAAAGATTTCTGAACTTAGTGGGGGAGAATTGCAAAAGGTTGCGGTTGCACATTGTCTTTCAAAGACTGCGGATATTTATCTTCTTGACGAGCCAAGCGCATTTTTGGATGTTGAACTAAGGCTTGTTGTTTCTGCGGCAATCAAAAACATAATAACAAAGACAGAAAAATGCGCTTTTGTTGTTGATCATGATCTTCTTCTTCTTGATTACATTTCTGACAGGGTGCTATTGTTTGAAGGAACTCCTGGAACTATTGGAAAAGTAGAAAGTATAACCGACATACAGACAGCATTTAATGCTTTTTTAAAAACAGAAGACATGACTTTCAGGCAAGACATTGAAACAAAAAGACCAAGAGCTAATAAGCCTGGTTCACAAAAAGACCAAGAGCAGAAAAAAGAAAACAGATATTATTATACTAATTAACGAGTAATATTATAATCAACTTGAGTGTAGCTTGAAAGGTTGTCAATAACAGTTACTCTGCAAGATCCTGGATTTGTTCCTGACGCAGTTACATCCTTATCAAAATAAAATCTTTTTTTTAGATAAGTACTTGTATCGCTGTTTGATTGCTGACAAGAGATGTCGATTTCTCCAGTTATTGTCGAAGGGGTTCTTGTTAATATTGAAAGATTATAATCGCAGTTTGTTCCTGCGGAATTAAATGTTGTTTTTAGAGTTGAAAGATAGGCATTTGCTTTTGTCTGGTACTCAAAAATGCTAGCTACTGTACAATTTACAAAAGTTTGGTCTGCAAAAGCGTCAGCAATGGCTTGGTCTGACAATAATGATAGACTGCTTGTTTGTGATTGTACGCGAGAAGTTGTCATGTGTTGTGTTTTTGTTGCCATTGGAAATAGCAACGTTAGCATTAATAGCATAAACATTAATTCAAACAAACCTTTTGACTTCATATTGTTCTTGCCTCACAAAATTTTTTTGTAGTTATTGTTGATGGGTTTTGATTTGAAATGTTTGCATCATAGACCAAGCGGACAACGCACCAGTATGGTGATGGCGGTTCTGTTTCGGAAATTGCGTTTGTTAGATATTTCCAAGATGTTCTGTCATTTAATGAAACATCCTGACGATAAGTGTTTCTAGAATATGTAAACAAGAACAGGCTAAGGAATAATAAAAACAATATCACAAAATATAAAGCAGTTATGCTAAAGATAAAAGCTTTTGATTTCATTCTTTATTTCCTCCATACTCTTAATTCGGCGCGTTCTTGATTAAAGTCTACTGCTCTGCCTGTTATGTTTTTATTGTATTGTTCTTTTGTTATCTGGCTGTCGCAAGTTATTACTTTAAAATCAACAAAATAGCTTTCAGAGTCTGTTACAGGTATTTGTGTGCATTCGTTTGTTGCAAATCTAACATTTGTTACTGAAAAATAACAATGGTAATCACCAGGGATACCAAGCTTTGCTTTTGTTATTGTTGCGTTTTTGTTTATTGTTCCAGGAACATAGATTGCATTTCTTGAATCTGTTACTTTGCAGTTGATTTGTGGGTTGTTTAAGGACTTGTTGTAGGCTAATATTCCTATATAGTTTAGTTTTTCAGTAATCTTATCTGAATTATTTTTATAAACCTCAATTTCTGCAAGTTTTAACAAAAGCAGGAACATAAGTATAATTATGACTATGGCAAACAAGACCTCTGTAATTACTATTTGTCCTTTTCTTGTTTTAATCATTGTCTTTAATCACATTTTATTTTTCCGGAAACATCTTTTACGCAAGTTATCTTTTCTCCGCAGCCGATAATGTTTGGAAGAATGAATTCTCTGTTAGTAATTGTTAAGTTAATTGTTGTGTAAACATTTGAATAGTTGGATTGTACAATCATTTTTTGTGTAGAAAGATTGATATCTACAAAACAAACTACCATCTTACTGGGTATTGCGATGTTTTGCAGGCGGTATGTTGAATTGTAATTAACTATTTCTGTATCATACAATATTCCTTTTTGATATTCCAAGAACTCATTTAGGGATAAGCCAATTGTTTGTTCCTGCTCTTTAATCCTGTTTATCTCCAAAGTATATACTGTTTGTTCTGAAAGGTTGTTATAGACATAGATAAACGTTATTAAGAATATAAGTATTATTAGAATCTCTATTGATAATTGACCATTTTTGCTGAACATATATTTAAAAGAATAAAAGAAATAGTTTTTAAAAGCTTGTTTTTAAAAAAAGAAATTAGATAAGGGTTGTTGCAATAACCTCTATCTCGTTAACGCCAGGAATTGCCCTTAGATAGTTTTCGATCTTGTCAAGAAGTCCGTCAACCTTGTCAGAAAAGACATATGATGCTTTTACAACACTAAGACCAAAACCAATTGGTTCTAAATCAACTGTGTTTAATCTAAACTCTTCTCCTGGAGAATTGTTTTTTATATATTCAGAAATCTTTTCTGTATCCTCAATCTCTACAGGAAATAATTTGTAGACAGTAAGAATGTCGCCCATAAATATTCACATTTAAGGGCCAATAAACCCACATTCTTTACATCTGTATGTCTTTGATGTTGCTTTACATCTTGTACATCTGATTATCTTGTTTTTGCTACAAGATGGGCATTTAAACTGCACATAGTTGATTGTAACCTCTTTGTTACAGCTTGTACATTTTTCCATTATTTAACACTCCTTAAACTTAAAAAACGAATACTTAAAAGTATTACTTATACTATAAATATTATAGAAAGAAAAACAATATAAATGGGTTTGTAGCATAGCCTGGATAGTGCAGCTGGCTTCGGACCTGCTGACGGGGGTTCAAATCCTCCCAAACCCAAATATTTAGAGGAAAAGATAATGGCAATTACAAAGACATTAAAAACCGGAAGAAACCTACAAAAAATAGGGGCCCATATACTAGATTAAAAGAAAGATTAGAAAAAAATTTGCAAGATGCTGATTTAGATGTTTCTATTAATTATAAAGGCAATTTAGAGAGAGATAAAAAAAGTTGTTGATGTTCAGAAATTAAAACGAAAAGTTGTTTCTGATTATAAAGTATATAGAGAAATTCAAAAAATATTATCAGACATCCCGTAAATATGCTTGATATCTTTTCCAAAAAATCACATCTTAGGAATGCGGAGTTTGTTTTTTTTTGACAGAGAAGCTTTAACCTACACGTTTGTATCTAAAGAAATTTGTAGTCAATATGGTTTAGAAAAGAACAGTTTAAACAGTTAGATCTTAGCAAAAAGGCAGAATAACAGATTGATGCATCATTAAAGATGGATCCTATAGAGTATAGGGGGATAGATGTTAATGATAGAAATACAAATAATGTAATTAAGAAAATGCCAAATGCCAGGAAAAAAAACATAAAAAAAATTATTTTCAACAAATATAAATATGAATAGGTCTGTTGTGGTTATTGATAGCGGTTTTACTGACCCATCAGTAAAAAGAACAAAATTCGTATTGAAATTAATTAACTCAAATATTAAACTTTATTCTGCTATGTTTTTTGCAACGCCGTTTGCAAAAGAAAAACTAGATTATTTTTTTGGTAAAGACAATCAAGAAAATAAGTTCTTGATATCTAGTGTTGAAGACCCCCCAAAACACACAGGTAAACTATTGTAAATTGAGCCTGTTGGCAAAAGATTATAATTAAGAAGAAAAACTCCAACTAGGCAATCTGATTTTGTTGGAGGAGCTGCTGATCCTGTTGGTGCATAAATTTACATGATTGCTCTAAGAAACCAGCTTGCAAGATGTAAGAAAGAAAAAGGAATAGAATAAGAGAAAGAAAACCTTACAAGAAGTTTTCCTTTGGATAGAAAAAGTCTGTAAAGTATGGCATGATGTCTGTGTTCTTTGTGTATAGCTTTATTATATCTTGTTCAACATAGATTTCGCATTTGATATCAAAGTTGTTGTTTGAAAAATCCTCAATAATGTCTTTGATATCTGTAAATCTTCTCGCCTTAACACAATACCATCTGTCGTCTTTGACAAAGGGGCCATAGATGGCTTTTGAATTGTCAATAAATTTCTGAGAATTGGTCATGTCACTAACAAATGGACCTATTGCTTTTTCAAACTTTGGAAGAACAAGCAGATCTGTCATAAAGATGATGTAAGCATACTTTGATTTTTCCTCATGATAAATGCTTGACTTAAGTATTGTAAGCTTTTGTGACTCTAAATAATTGATTAGTTTTGTTGAAAACTTTCTTAATTTAGACCAAACAATATCTTTTAGCATTCCTTCAACCTCAAACTCTATTGTCACCAATGGAACATTGTTTACCCAGGTTACCAATTGATGATAGGTCTGTGGCTTTGTATTGTTTATAAAAAAATCAGTCGTTGGTTTCGCAAGAAATGAACGAGATGCTGCAATAAACCTTGATAATGTTGTTATGCTTACTGCGCTTGCAACATTTCTTTTCTTATCAACTGGATCAATCACAACAAGGGCGTCATTAAATGGAGAAAGGTAGTCTATGTCTTCTTTGGAAAACACAATCCTTACTGGGGTTTGCCAGTTTGCTGTTTTTTCAAGAGTTTTTATAAAGTCTCCATAATAAAGAATCAATAATTCACAAAGATAGCCAGAAAAACCTTGGTATTGCGGGTCCGCTCCATAACAACCAATCTGCTTTAAGAAATACTTTAATAACCTAACATCATCCTTTTGTGAATCCTTTAGGTTTTTTAGAACATAACTTTGGTGAAAAGGTGTTCTATCAACTGAAGACATCATCTCGTCTGTTGAATCAATCTTGTAGGCTGGAACCAAATCTATCCTATAACCGTCAATTACTCCCCTGACATATGGGTGTTCAGAATAAACCTTTTCTGAGAAATAACCTTTAAAGAAATTTACTCCAAATTCTAGTGCTTCTTTTGTGAATTCTTCTTTTGAAATGTCTTTTGGATAAAGGACAAAGATATCAATGTCCTTTGTTTCCTTTAAATTTGTGTTTCTTGCAGCAGAGCCCGCAAGTATAACATCAAGATGTCTTCCAGATAGGTTTTTTGCTTTTTTTACTAACGTTTCTGTAAAGTCTTTTTCTTTTAATATCTGGGTATCTGTTGGTTTGATTACTCCAAGAATCTTCTTTTTTGTTTCTTTATAAGTGTCTATTTTTGATTTATCTATTCCTACATACATAAAAATCGCGTTCCTTTTTCTTAACATATAAATTAATAACAAAGCTATTATAAACCTAATCCAAGCTCTATGTTTTTAAGAATTATGTAGTTAATATTTACTTATGTCACTTAAAAAAATAATCATTGAAGAAATAAAAAACGCAAAAACAGATATCATTAGTCCTGTTGCTGTGCAGATACCTGAAGGACTTAAGCAGTTCTCCACTTTGATTTTAGAGGAACTAAAAGATCTTGATCCGATATTGTTTGTTGACCCTTGCCATGGCGTTTGCGACTTAAGGTTTTTAGAAGCTAAAGACATGGGTTGTAAGACCTTGCTTCATTTTGGACATAGGTCACTTCCGCAATTAAAGGTTTTAAAAAGCATAAAGGTTATTTGTGTTCCATTGAATTTTGAATATCCAAAAAAACAGATTGATTATGTTGTTAAGGAGATAGAAAAGCACAACCTAAAGAAGATATCTCTTATAACGACTGTTCAGTATCTTTCAAACATTGTTAGAATAAAAGAAAGACTAAAAGACAAAGGGATAGAAGTAATTGACTCTATAAAAACAAATAGGCTTCAAAAACATCAAATACTTGGCTGTGATTGTTCTAATCTTATTGATAATTCATCCCCCATTGTCTTTATTGGAGACGGATGGTTTCATATTAACAATGTATCTTACAACCACAGAAAACAAGATATCTACCTTATCAACCCACTTATTGGTCGAGTAGAAAAGATAATTTTTGATGAGAAATTTATTAGACAAAGATATGCTGCAATTGCTAGGGCTTTGGAATGTAAAAGCTTTGGAATTTTAGTAAGTAGTAAGCCAGGACAGAAAAGAATAAAGCTTGCAAAAAAGATAAAGACTTTATTGGAAAAGAAAGGGAAAATTGCACATATTCTTGTTAGCGACTATATTAATGAGAATTATCTTCTTGGAATTGATGTTGATTGTTATGTTAACACTGCTTGTCCAAGGATCGCCTATGATGATTTTTCAAGCTTTAAAAAGCCAATAATCTCTACTACAGAAATTGAACAATTATTTGATATAAAAAAAGAAATAAAAATAGACCAAATAAATTAGTTATTTGTGTCTGAAACATTATTCTCTTTTGGCTCTTGAGGCTGATTAGCTTGGATGTCTCCAATCTTTTTCTTGAATGCCTCTACCTTTGAAAGTCTTTTTTCTATATCCAAAAATCTGGACTTAAGCAAAAGATAAGAAGAAGTTAGCATATTATCTTTTGTTTTTGGCTTTATTATTATTTTTTTATCTAAAGGATAGATGTTTACGGTTGGCTCTTTAAGCTTGTTGTTTGGATAATCTATTTGTATTGTTGTTTCTAAGTCTTTTATTTTAGATATACAATCCTCTGCGTTAAGGTCTTTATTTGTGTAGACGTCTCCAAGATTGCTTGAGCAATATATTAGTTGTCCTTTTTCATTTAGGACATTTATAAATATTGTAACGGTCTTGTTTTCTGTTGCAAGAATTGTTGTGAGCAGCACTACTGAATCTGTTACTGCTTCAGCACTATTTGAGTCAGTTGTGCTTGTGTTTGCAATAATTGAGACGCTATTGTTGTCAATAACTATTTTTATGGCGTCCCTTATCGGCATATCTTTAGAATTAAATACAATTCCTGATTCTGTTTCAGAAAAATCAAACCTTGTGTTTTGATAGTAACTGTGTGACTTGTAGGCAATAAATGCAAATATCAATAACAACAAAAAGACTACAACAATATTTGAAATCTTTTTGTTTGCTTTTTTTAGGTCTGCTTTTTTGGTAATCTCTCTAACGCTTTGAACTTGTGCTGCTTGAAGTGCCTTTACCATAATTTCTCACTTGTTTTTTTAAGGTTTTGTTCTAGATTGTTGGTTGTGTTTATTATTGTAAATTTTATTTTCTTCTTTTTTAATAATTCTGGAATATAGTCGTTCTCCTGGCAGAAAAGGTTTTCTTCAATCTTTATAAGTCTGTATTTTCTTTTCTCCATTCTTTGCCTTATTATCTTTGGCTCTGCTTTTAGGATTATTATTTTGTCAAAAAGTTTAAGGTTTTCATTTGAAAGCTCGCACCATAAATGGCCATCAAAGATAATGTTGTCTTTTGATTTTAATTCTTTTTTTGCGCTTTGGTTTAATTTCAAAAGACTTACAAAATATTCCTTGTGGTCATCAACCATTTCATAGTTTCCAAGATTGTTCTTTTTTGAGAAACTCTTGTCATTAATCACTTTGTATTTTTTTTCTTTTCCTAGTGCTTTAGAAATTTCGGATTTTCCAACACAAGGAACCCCACAAATTAATATCTTCATAATCTATCTTAACCTTGTGCTTTCTAGGTTCTGGATTGACTTTGCATCAACTCCATATTTTCTGCCAACATAGCTTGCAAACTCTTGACAGGAATCTCCGTGGTTAATCAGGATCGTTTTTGGCATTGGCTTTAGGACATTTAAAAAATTTAAAAGTTCTGCTCTGTATGAGTGACCACTAAAAGAATCTGCTGTTTCTATTCTTAGATTAATGTCAAGGTTTTTGTTTTTTCCATCCTCAACAATTGGCATGGACTTTAGACCTTTTTGTATCTTGTAACCAAGAGTGTTTCTTGCTTGGTACCCAACAAATACCAAGGTGTTGTTAGGGTCGCTTGCATATTTTTGGAAATATCTTAAAGACGGCCCGCCGGTTAGCATACCTGAAGACGCAACAATTACTGTTCCTGGAGTTATTAGCTCTTCGCCTTCTTTTGCGTCATCAACTGTAACAAAGATATCTGAAAGGAAAGGAGAATTGTTCTGTAAAACTCTTGTTTTTATGTTTTTCTTTAAGTATTCTGGATAAACTGTATGTATTGCTGAAGCTTGTCTTGTCATGCCGTCTACTAGAATCTTTGAGCCCTTTAGCTTGCCTTGCCTATAATATTCCTCAAGGATTAGCATTGCTTCTTGGGCTCTTCCAACAGAAAAAACTGGAATTAAAGTTATTCCTCCCTTTTCTATGGTCTCGTTAATAACATCAATCAAATGAGTCTCTGAATGCATTCTTGATGGAGTTGTGTCTTTTCCACCATAAGTGCTTTCCATAATCATTGATTCAAGTCTTGGATAATTAATATCCAGGTTATTGAATAATCTTGTAAAGCCAAACTTGAAGTCTCCTGTATAGACTAGGTTTTGCTTTCCTTCGCCTATGTGAAGATGAACAGAAGCTGAACCAAGGATATGAGCAGCATCGTGAAATGTTAATCTTATTCCGGGAGCGATGTCTGTTACTTCTCTGTAGTCTCTTGTTATTGTGTGCTTGATTACCTCTTTAACATGCTCTTCAAGGTATGGCGGGTCTCTTCCACTTTTTACTGCAACATTAATCAAATCAAATTGAAGTAAAGCCATTAAATCCCTTGTTGGCTCTGTACAATAAACTGGGCCATCATAGCCTGCTTTAAACAAGTATGGTAGAAAACCGCAGTGGTCAAGATGTGCATGGCCAATTATTACTGCATCAAGTTCATCTAATGGAAATCTTAAAACATCAAAGTAAGGAACTTCTTCATTTTTGTCTGAAGTATTAAGACCACAATCAAGAAGTATCTTTGTGTCAGGAGTCTCAAGTAGAACACAGCTTCTTCCAACTTCTCTAAAACCACCAAGAGCAGTTACTCTTATCCAGTCATTACTGCTTACTGGTTTACTGTATATTGTGTTTGCTACATTTTTTAAGAAAGTTTTTCTTTCTGAACTGTTTTTTAAAAGTATCAATCTTATTCTTTTTAGAATCTCTGAAGGCTCTGTTGGTGCTCTTATTATTTTTGGTATCCAACCTGTGCTTTTTATAATCCCTTTTGAGATTGAGCCTTGTTTACCAATAACAACTCCAGGTTTAATTGCTTCAATTATAACTTCGCTAAAGGAAGTATCAAAGAAAGTGCTTTTGACATCTGCGTCTTCTGGAATTATTTCTTTAATTATCTTTAGAGCGTGAGCGGGGTCCATTAGAATGCTTTTTTCAGACCTTACATTTATTCTTTTCTTTAATGCTTCTGCTAGTTCCCCAATGATTGATTTCTCTTCAAAGAAAACTAATGGAGTATCTGTGTAGATTCCAATCTCTGGTCCTTCTGCTTCAACCTTTGAAACATTGATTTTTTTTTTTGCTAGATATTTCTCTATATAGTCTTTAATTGTTTTAAATTCGTCTTCCATGTTTTTTTCCTGTTTTAAAGAAATTAGTTTTAAATAAAAATAGAAAATCTAATTGTATTTTGTTATTGGTAGTTCTTCGATTTTGTCTTTTTTGATTATAACAATCTTTATTCCTTGACCACCTGTGTAGATGTCTCTTTTCTTTGCTGCAGATATGGCGTCCTTTGCTAGCCTTACTGCATCGTCTGTTGTTAGACCTTTCTTGAAGTTATGGTCAAGAACACTTAAAGCTAGTTCTGAACCAGAACCAGAATATGAAAAGTCCTTTTCTTCAACTATTCCGCCAGCAATGTCTATATTGTAAAGAGACAGTCCTCCAACTGAACCTGCTAGTATAAACTGAGTCACATATGGTATCATCTTGTTAGCATTTAGTATATTTGAAAGAAGAGTAGCACAAGCCTTTGTTGTCATTGGGGTCTTGTGTTCCAATTCGAAAAGATTTGCTTGAACCCTTAGAAATCTTACTAAAACCAGGGCGTCGCCAACAGAACCTGCAATTGTCACAGCAAGATGCTCATTAATTTTATAGATTTTGGTCATCTCTGTGTTTGACGAAAGATTTCCCATTGTAGCCTGCATGTCTGCTGCAAGCACTATTGAGTCCTTTGCTTGAATAGCAATTGTTGTTGTTCCGGTCTTATATGTTTCCAAGATTTTTCACCTATTTTTTTCATAGTTTTCTATAAAATGAACATTTTCAAAAGTGGTTGTGTTAAATACTGATTGTATAAACACATATTTTAGATATTCAATTTCCTTTGGCAGGGCACCAGGGATTATTAGTTCCAATGTTTTTTCTTTAGTATTTACTTTTGCCTTGTCTTTTGGCATGAAAAAGAAATACTTCTCAAACAATGCTTGTGATTTTTCTTTGTCAGTTGCGCATATTTTTTTTAGAGTTATTTGGTAATCTAGATCTCTTCCTGCAAACTCGTGGTTTAGATCTATTTGCACTCTCCCGCCTGAAACATTTAGAACCTTTGCTTGCCTGTTTCCTAGATTTATAAACATTCCAGGCTTTGGGTCTATGTTTTCTTTTTTGAAATCTGCAAGTGGCAGTAACTGTATCAACTTAGGGTCCCTTTTTCCAAAGGCCTTTTCTTTTGGTAAAGAGAAGTCTTTTGTTTTACCAATATCTAAGTCTTTTATGTTTTCCTCAACTGCCTTTAGAAGCTCACCTTTTCCAAACACAACCACAAGTGGTTTGTATTGTGTCTTTGAATCATAGATGTTTCCTTCTTTTGCCCTGTCTTCAAAGGTGGTGTCAAGAACTGCAGTTGTGTTCTTGTCTTTAATTATCAAGTCTAGCTCGATTATGTCGTTGTTGTTTATCATTTTTATCTTCTCTTATGATTGTTTGTTGTTTTTAAGTTCAGTTATCTTTTTAAGATATTCCATAAATTAATTAATTTTGTAAATAGAAAATCGTAATAATCAATTAATATATATTTTTGGAACAAATGTATTAAAAAGGTTTTCCTAAGCGATGGCTAACCATTTTAAAGATATTTGCTTGCTTTATATATTAAAGCGTGAACCCTATGATGTCTAATCAAAAAGAAATTGATGGTTTAACAAATAATTTGATTAATTGCATAAAAAGCAATAAAAAGCCAAGCACAGAAATTTTTGACAAATTTTTTAACATCGCTTTGTTTTTGCAAATAAAGAAATATAATTTTCAGATAGAGAAGAACAAGACTTTAGATAAATTAGAAAAAGCTGTGTTTCTGGGAAGCAATGCTGAAAGCATGCTGCAATATCTAAATGAACATAACGCAATAGATAGACCAGAACACAAAAAATTCTATGCTCAATATGAAAAGATTATTGATATTGGAAATGTTGCTAATGTTATTAAGTATATTAACCCAGAGTTTGTTCCAAAACTTAAAAGCTTTCTTGCCTTGCCATTAACAAAAAGAAAAGAAATACTTGATAAAAATCCTAAACTTATCGCTTTTTTTGAAAAACTTGTTGGGCTTGGAAACGATTATAAGGCCTTGGCTGTAAAACCCAGTAGAAATAAATATACTAAAGAAAATCTAGAGATTGCAAAAGAAGTTAATCTAAAGGTGAAAGAAATCAATCAGCATATTAAGAATAAAGGAATTATCCCAAAAAGACCAGTAACAAGAAGGTCTGTTGCAAAATAATATTTATGAGTAAAGAACTTATTTCTGAGGTATTAGTAACTAATGGATATTTATCTTTAAACCCTGTTCAAGAGAAAGCAAGCGCCCATATTGGAAAAAATCTTTTGGTGTGTGCTCCAACAGCATCAGGAAAGACAACTATTTTTGAGATGTATTTGTTGGACTTTGCAACAAATAAAAAAAAAATAATATATATTTCTCCACTTAAGGCATTGACCTTTGAGCACTATCAGGACATTAAGAAGAAATATTCAAAGAAACATGATTTGAAGTTTGGAATATCAACAGGAGATCTTGATAGCAGTTCCAAGAATCTTTCAAGCTATGATGTCTTGTTTTTGACATTTGAAAAATTTGATTCTGTTATCAGGCATGACCCTGAATGGCTAAAATACATTGGCCTTGTTTGTATTGATGAGATACACGAGCTTGGGCATGATAGAGGGACCACTCTTGAAATTTTAATAACGCAACTTAAGGTTAACTTTCCTGGAATTGTTTTTCTTGGCCTTTCAGCAACCATTGGCAATTCCCAGACACTTGCTAAATGGCTTGATGCTAAGCTTGTGACTAGTAGCTATAGACCTATACCACTTTATATTGGAATCAACTATGGTAACCAAATCTTTTTTGAAGAAAGAAAACTTGAACTTGAAATCTCTAGAAAAGAAGACAACCTTGGAGGAATCATTAACGACACCTTAAAGATGAACAAGCAATTAATTGTATTTTGTAATTCAAGAAGCAACACAATGTCCTTTGCAACAAAATATAAAGAACTTGTAAAGAAAACATTAAACGAAAAAGAAATAACAGAACTAAGAAAAATTGCTAAAATTGCTGGCGAAGCCTTGGAAACGCCAAGCAAACAATGCTTGTCTTTATACTCTGATCTTTTGTGCGGGACAGCCTTTCATAATGCTGGTTTAGTCTATAAACAACGACAGATTATTGAAGAAGAATTTCGCCAAGGCAAAATTAAAGTAATATTTGCAACTCCAACACTTGCTGCAGGAATTAATCTCCCTGCTTTTAGGGTTGTTATAACAACAGTCTATCGCTTCTCAAACGGTTCAATGGTTTTAATACCAGTAAATGAATTCCATCAGATGACTGGAAGAGCAGGAAGACCAAAATATGATAAGAAAGGAGAAGCAATTGTTGTTGTAAGTAAAGAAGTAGATGTACAAAGAGTCTATAACTCTTATGTTATTGCTCCACCGACTGACATTGAATCGCAATTGTCAAAGATTGGAAATCTTAGAACGCAGCTTCTGTCAATAATTTTAATCAATAATTTAAGGACTATTAAAGAAATAAACAACTATATGGAAAAAACCTTCTACCATTTTGTGTTTGGGGGGGACCAAAAGATTAAGGATAATGTTTTGGAGATTATCGAAGAATTTAATGATTTTAGGTTTATTGAAAAAGTAGGAGAAAACATTAGGTTAACAGAAATAGGAAAAAGAGTTTGTCTTCTTTATATTGACCCGTTGTCAGCTAACAATATTTTAAAAGATTTAGAGGTTAAAGAAAAGCTAAAAGACATAGAAGAACTTGAAAGACTGTTTGTTATTGCTAATACCGCTGAATGCTATCCTTATCTTAAAGTCAAGAAAGACAAAGAAGATAGCGTGTTTGATGTTCTAGAAGATTTAAAACCAAAGATTTACTTTGACTATGAAGACATTAATCTTCTTGAAAAAATAACATTAAGCCAGATGTTAAGAGATTGGATAAACGAGATATCAGAAAACGATATTATTGAAAGATATGGAACAACTCCAGGGCAACTTCAAGAATTTATGAACAAAGCCATATGGATTAACCATTGTGTTCAGGAACTAATTAAAGCAAATAAAGGAAATTTAAAAGTATATAAGGAATACTCAGATTTAGAATTGCGTTTGAAGTATGGAATCAAAAAAGAACTTCTGCCACTTGTAGAATTAAAAAATATTGGAAGAGTCAGAGCAAGAAAACTTTTTGATTCTGGAATTACGGGTGTTGGAAAAATCAAGAAGAACCCACAGAAGTTCTTATCAATTGTCGGAAGAATTGGTCTTGAGGCACTAAAAGAATTAAAAATTGATATGCCAAAAGAACATTTAGACAAAAAAGTGCTTGATTATGAAAATTAAAAAGCTAAATATTGTTGTTAAAACAAAAACAAATCTAAAGAAAGGAACAGATAAGGGAAAATAATCAAAGATCTAAAAAGCAATATTAAAGAAATAAAAAAACTTAACAAGACCTTAATGATAATTTAAAAAAAACCGTGCTTTGGAGCATAGGGTTTTTTGAGATGCCTTAAGATTATATGATTTAAGGAAAATGAGAAGAAAGGAAACGGATATTTCTGAACTAAAGAATATTTTTGAAGATATTAAGGCGCTTGCAAGGGTTCATAACTGTAAAGAGATAAGAGTAAATACTTGATTGTTTGCTGTTCATCCAAAGTTGAGAGCAGAACTTGGTTTTGTTATTGAAAAAAAGGGGCAATCTCAAGTTAGTGAAAAAGATTTCTTTAGAGGCCTTGGATATTTTGATGTAAAAAAGATATTAAAGGAAGATGTAAATGGAAATTTATAGGTTATTAATAAGGATGGAGAGAAACTGCTTTTTGCTGAAGGTCATTTCCCATAAAGTGTTTTAAAATTAGAGGGTTAACACCATCTTTTGTCTTCCGTTGATGGTTTGATTAACTCTCTTGCTAGGTTTGTGGCGTAATTGCCTTTGTCAAGAGTAAAAGAAAGAATCAAGGATAAAGAATCGGAAAGCTCCTCTTGGTTTTTATAATCTTCTTCTATTGAGAGTAATTTTAAATCATAGACTGGGATTTTTATTGGACGATAGTCGCCTTTGGAAGAAAGAACAGAATGGTCTTTATTATAGAAATCTTGAAGAGTAATTCCTTCTTTGTCCAAGATTTCGTGTTCTATAACTCCAGCAAGCCTTTCAGAGAACTTTGAGGAAAAGCCAAAAAGAGGAATCATTACTTCGCCATTGACAATTGTATCTCCATCAATCTTTTCTATACCATACCCGCGAGAAATCCTTTCGTTAATTATTTCATTAAATAGATATGATTGATAAGCATGAATGAAAAGATATTGAGTTGCCTTTGGTAAGGCCTTAAATGCTCCAAGATAGTTGTCTGGATTGTTTGCTAAGTAGTTTAGCATTGCTCTTTCATTGCCTGTTCCTGATGGGAAATCATAAGCATGCTTTTTGAAATTTCTGTCTTCTTTAAGCTGAACTCTTGCTTCTTGTAATTCCCTTGATTCAAGCTCTTGAGGTTCAGTTAGATACATCATAACTGCATCTTCGTATTTGTGCTGAAGTAAAAGTTTCCCGACCTTGTGGGTGATATCTCTTGTTCCACCAAATCTTTGTTCTCCAAAATAGTTTATTAGGCCAAAATTGTTAATTTGCTTTTCAAAATCATCATAACGCGATTTTAGTTTTTCATTTGAAAGACCTTGTATCTTTCTAAAGACAACGGTAAAACGATTTTGTTTTAAATCGCCAATATCCACTCTGTTCTTTGACCAGACTGGATTGTAAATCTTTATAGTTTTAAAATAAAACTTTGAAAGTCTTTCTTGGTTGGGTTCATAGATTGAAATTCTTTGAACACTTAATGCCCTTTTGTCTTTAAGACCAGCATAACCAAACCTTTTTTTACTAGTTCTTAGAAACCTTGACATCTCGTTAATCGCTGTGGTTGTAGAAAGATTAAATTTTTCCAGATCAACTAAAAGCTGGTCATTATCTTTCTTTTCAGAAAAGACGTTTTGCCAATCAATTTCTGGAACCTGTTTATCTAGAAGATAAGTTAGTTTTGTAGAATAAGTATAGCCAATCTCTTCAACAACAAAATCCTCGCAGAACTGTTTTATTCTCCCGCCTATTCCTTTTGTTGTTGTTATGTATTTGAAATCCATAACTTATCGTAGTTAATCGCACTTGTAGCAGCTTGTGTTTCTTTCATTGTACATATTTTGTGTCCAATCTATTGCGTCAGGGTTATATGGGTAATCTGTGTCAAAAACAAACAAATGGGTTTCATAATTCCCATAATACGGTACAAACACAGTTTGTAAAATTATGTTTAATCGACCATCATCATCGAAATCTATTAATATTGGGCTATCGTGATGGTATATATATTTTCGGCCGAGGGGGCTTAAAATATGGATTTCAATGTTTTTTATTTTGTTCCCCTTTTCATAAATTAAAATTCCTGCTGGAGAATCATCGTTGTAAGTACTTTCATATCCTGCTATAATTTCTGGGTAACTGTCGCCCGTCAAGTCGCCAACGCTTATTCCCGCAATCCTTTCATTTGTGTTTATTACCGAAATATTGGTGCCAGTATGATCCATAATTATAATTTTATTTTGTTCATCAAATGTACTTATTTTTTCTAAATAAAATATTGTTTTTATAACCCCCTCAAAATTTCCTATAACCACATTACCACGAAATAAATAGCCATCCTTAGTAAATGGTTCTTCAAGAATTTCTCCATTTGACGCTAATATTTTTACAGTACTTCTATAATTATATGCTGGATGTATTTCAGAGAATGCTGGATGTATTTCAGAGAATGCCACCACAATTTCGGTAGATTCGTCATTATCAAAATCAACTGTTAACACATCTGCGGCATTTAAAAGACCATTGCGCAACTCAGATATTTGAGTTCTATTTATTAATCTTCCATCCTCAGAATAAATATTTACATACAAAATGTGCATGTGTTCATTTGTTGTGGAATCAAAATATATATTAGAATATAGAATACCTATCTGGGTTTCGTCATTTCTTTTTATTTGTACAATTTTGTGAACAATTCTGTTGATTGGTGATACATTTAGTGTAATTGGGTAATTTGGGAGTGGATCTCCGTATCTATCATAACCGTATATCTTATCTATTAATATGCTAGAACGATTCGCTCCGGCATAATAAGACTTATTATTAATAATAATTGTAGGGGTCTTAATATATGTGTCTGATAAATGGGGGGGATTTTGAAAATTGCCACTAAAATCAATTACCCCCGAAAAGGAGTCAAAATATATTGAACTTGGGGTCGCAAGATAATGACCAGAAATCACAATGTTGTTATTAATTACTGCGGGTCGTTGATTTTGATTTCCAACAAAAAAATTTGTCGGGTTTTGATTAATATTAACAGAACCAATTTCAGTTATACTCGTATCATTATTAATTATATTTACTTTTGTATAATAAGGATCATATGTTTCAGATAATGTCTGAATGATTTTTGGTAGTCTCATTATGTTAGTTGATAATAACGTTGTTGCGGGGAGTTTGCTAAATATTAGTGTCCAGCCATTTGCTAACTCATTTATTAAGACTTTATTAATTTTTTTGTTGTCTTCAATCCAAACACCGTTATTTAAAACAGATAATCTAAAAATATATCTGTCATTAGGAAAGTTACTAAAATCATATTCGCAGAATATCTCCGCAGTAGTTTGTCCGTTACATAATTCTTGCCACTCATTATTTTCTCTAGAATGATAATCTATTTTGTAGGTCGTATAATCTGGAGTATTAATATGCCCTCTAATTATTTCTCTTTTATTTATATAATTGTTTGTTCCGAATTCAGTTATTTCAAAATTATTTATATTATGTATGGATATGTCGTAATGTTCATTAACTTGTAGTTTAATTTCTATTATTGATTCATTTAAATTAGCGGTGTCGAATTCACACAATACAGAATTATCTATTTCGGTGTTGCCTTCACAAATTAGTATCCAATCTGCCTCTGAAGAAGGATAATATTTATAATAAACTCGATAATTTTGAAAATTATTGCCTTTTGCTGTCCCTATTATATTTATTGTACCAGAAAGATCATAATTGTCCATATTTAATCCTATTGTGGGATTTAATAATCTTATTGCGTCTGAAATTTGTAATCTCCCAGCACCTATATTGTTCATTGTACTTTCAGAAATTATTCTTGTGTTGCTTTTCAATATCTCTTTTATTTCTCTAGGGGCGAAATTAGGATTTTTTTGTTTTAATAAAGCAGCCGCGCCCGCAACATGTGGTGCGGCCATAGATGTTCCACTTTTAAATAAATGAGAGTCATCTATACAAATCACCCCTGGATATCCAGGAAATTTCGCAGCACAAATTGAAACGCCATGTGCTACAATATCTGGTTTCATTAAATAATTAATGCTGTGTTGATTATTGTACCAAATAACTGGTCCTCT
>CAYXAY010000008.1:25495-26729 GCA_964463155.1 uncultured archaeon
AGAGCTATCATTTGCTAATTCCTCTTGTTTACTTACAGACCCAACAGTTATTGTTTTTCTTGCAGCTCCTGGACAGCGAATTGTATTTATACCTGGTCCGCTATTTCCTGCAGAATTAATTGCTGTTTTTCCTAAATCAACAGCAATATCTACAGCTGTGCATAAGGGGCTATCTGAATTTGTAGGTCCTCCACTTAAACTTAAATTAAGTATATCTGCACCATCAATTACGGCTTGTTCTATTCCAAGAATAATAGTTGATGAATTTCCCAAACCATATGCACTTAATACTTTATATGCTAATATTTTGGCAGATGGCGCAACACCTTTTAATGTACCATTGCCTGCAGCAATAGATGCTACATGAGTTCCGTGGCCTCTATCATCAATAGGGTCCATATCATCATTCACAAAATCATATCCTCCAATTACCTTACAATTTAATCCAAAACAACCTCCTAGGTCTGGATGTGTATAATCAACACCAGTATCAATGATTGCAATTTTTACCCCTTTTCCAGTTAAACAATGTTCTCCGTGCGTTGGTAATGTTTCATTATGTGAATTTCGCGGATCTACTGGATAACATTGAGAAAGTTCTGAATTTAATCTCCACACTTCATTTGCTCCAATCAGCGTTATTGTATCCATTAAATCTTCTTGAACTTCATAATTTGGAGAAATTTGTTTAATATTATCTAATTTTCTTATTTTATCTGCATCAGAATCAGAAATATTTAATGTGAATCCAGACATTAATTCTCCTTTAAATTCCGAAATAGTAATTTCTTTTATATTTTTGTTTAATATTTTAGAAATTTCACTCTTTGCTATTTGTTCTTTTGATTTTAATTCTTCTCTATAATCTTTTAATTGCAATTCCATTTCTTTTGTATCTAATCTTTGTTTTTGTAATTCTTTTTTTTTAACCAAAACGGGTGTGGCATTAATGATTACAATATATCCATTATATTTGAATTTAGAAAATCCTAACTTTTCATTATTTTTGCGATTTTCATTAATTGCTTCTTCTAAAGTAATATAATTGTTTGTTTTTATACTATTTATCTTTTTTAAATATTCTTCTTGTGATAAAGGCATCATTTGCTGTTTGTCTGTAATTTCTTTTTCTACAATAGGCGGGTTGTTTAAAACAACATTGTTTTCCGGAATCGCTTTTTTTGCTTGACCTGTGTTTTGAATATCTATCAAGCCAAATAATCCAAAAATAAAA
>CAYXAY010000009.1:0-25249 GCA_964463155.1 uncultured archaeon
TATTATTATAATTAATTATATATATTATTATAATTAATTATATATATTATTATAACTAATTATATATTTAATTATAACTAATTATATATATTATTATAATTAATTATATATATTATTATAATTAATTATATATATTATTATAATTAACAATAAAAGTTATAAATTATACATAATAATAACATTATAATTGTACATAACAATACTTATAATATGATAAAACTCAAATACAAGAACTATGGGGCATCCGTATGAATAAAATACAATGTAGTTATATAAAATATAAATTTATATTTAATAATAATATTAAACACTCCTCATATCTATATCAAAAAGTGTTTAGATCAATATATGGATATACTCAAAATGTCACAAAGAAAGACAAAAAAACATATTTGTATCACAGAATAGGAGTTTTAGAAAACATACCATATATTAGACCAGGAAAAAATAGTGTGATTATTCCATTAAACACAGAACATAGTTTAATTAATTTTTTTAATATTGGAACAACACCTACTCATCATTTCAGGGAAAAAGGAGATTGGAATATTAACTACAGTATTGAAAAAATAGAAATTAATGATATAGATATTATTAGAACCATTGAAAAATATATAGACTCATTAGTTATTATTTCAATAGACGGAAATAATAAAAAATTAACAGATGAACTTAATAAAATAATTGAAGACACAGAATATTTATATAAATATAAAAAAGCAAATAAATACAATCTTTTAAATAAAATCAAACAAATACAAGAAATTGATTGGTTTGTTAAATGTAAAAAATCTGAAAGAATAACTAATTTCTATAATACTATAGAAAAAGTAAAAAATATAATATATTCAAACAACTATACAACACCAATAAATAAAGGTAAAGAAGGCGAATTAAACTACAATAAAGAAGAGAACTAAAGATTATTCCAATTTTTTTATTTTTCTATAATTATAATATTTTTCTTCCAAGTTCTTTTCTTTCTAGAATTATTTAATTTTATCAAATTAATGTCAGTTAATGTTTTTATATAAGGATAAAGACTTTTTTCATTTTGATATTCAACATTATATTGTAATTTTATTCTGCCCTTTAATTCTTCCATATCTATCCAATCATCTTCCGGAATACAATTAATTATATGTTCTGCTTGAGTATTTTCTCTTACTTTTATTATATCCCAAATTGTATTTATTTTTTTTGTATCAATTTCAGAAACATCAAATATCTTTGCTGTATCAGTTTTAGAATAAGTGTTTTGCAAATTTATTTGAGATTGAGTCTGCGTTTTTGTATTTGTTAGATCTTGGTTTAATTGAATATTTGAGTAATTACTGTAATTATTTTGAAAAGTTTCCTGGTAATTACTGTCTTTACTATTAGTTTTATCTTTCTTTATCACACCAAGTTTTTGTAAAAGCTTTCGAAATATATTAATCATATAATAAATAGTAATTACCGTAATTATTTTAAAATGATTGGTAATTACAGTAATTATATTTAGCCATTTTTAGTTATTACAGTAATTACTAATAAGTGAAATTTTAGTAAATAATAATCAATATATTTTATGTATAAATTAGTAATAAAACACACAAAAAATAAACTCAATTAAGAGTAGTTATTAAAAAATACAAAGTAATTACTACAAAATAAAGAAAAAATACAAGTAATTACTGCATTTAATGCAAAAAACACCTAATTTTCACATAAAAAAGCAAAAAATACCGGCAATTACTAAAATAAAGTAATAATATTTAGTTATAGACCAATTTATTTGAGATTCAATTTAAGTCAAATCTGTCCGAGAAATAGTGCGTTTTAGGTTTAATTAACAATCAATTATTACAAAGAAAAATATTAAAATAAGAATAGCGGAGGATGGATTTGAACCATCGACCTTCGGGTTATGAGCCCGACGGGCACTCCAGACTGCCCCACCCCGCTTATAGGTCTTTTCAAAAAACAAATTAGCTTTATTCTTGAAGGTATAATATAATTACTATACAAAAGCTATTTAAATAAATTCTATTTTATACATTTTACAGAATTACTGAAAAATTAGCAAAATCAAAAAATATCTAATCACAGATATATCCTGCGGTTTTATCTTCTATTTTATTCACAATAGCTTGCAGCTTTTCAATATTCTTAGATATTAAAACCCTTTTCTTTTTCAAACTATTTGTTAGATTCTTTGAATCTATCATTTCAAGACTTTTATCGCAATTAGGGCATTTAAAATTATAAGCAGCAGCTACTTCAAAAGGTGCCTCTATACACTTTTTAGGACAATAAAAATAATCCCTACCTTGTTGTTGACTTAAACTTTCCTCTATTTTCTTAAGATTATAAATCTCAGTTTCCATAACTAGCTCTATAATCTTCTTAAATTTAATTTCCCAATAAAAATCAAATAAATTTTGATTATTTCTAACTTTCTTATAACAAGCAATCCCTCTATAGTGAAGACTATTAAGAGTGGATCTTATTGTAGTTATTTTTTTCCTTAGCTTTTCAGCCATTTCTTCAGGAGAATAAGTCTTATTAGTATTATATAATTTTATAATTTCGGGAGCCAATGGACCAGCAACTTGTTCAAGAAATTGTTTTGTTGTTTTATCCAATAAAATTTCTTTTTTAAGTTTGTTTACAGTCATCTATTAGCTCTCTCCCTAATAAAAATAGAAAAATTATATAATGTTAAGTACCAAACTAATTATAAACAGATATTTCTATTTTTTTATAATTTTTTTATTAGAATTGCTAGGTATAATTTTTAACTTGCCATCATCAAAATTCCTTTCAAGACAAGAATTATCCAAAAAATACAACATTAGTGCAAGAGCCGACACTTCGCTATGTGGTTGATTACCTATAGCTATATTATAATCGGCAATTTCAAAATATTCCGTTGGAACTTTTGCGCCTCCAACAATTAATAGAACATCTTTATTTTTCCTTATCTTTTTTAATTCATTAATTTTATCCAAAACAGAAAGACCATACATAGTAAGGTGAATGACCAAGCCACCATTATACTTAAAATTCTTCACAAACTCCAAAGGCCCAGGACAATAACTTATTTGGTAATTACCACCCCAATTTTCATTGGTTTTAGTAATTACTGTAATTATGCCTTTATCTTCGGTTCCAGAAAACAAAAAATCGTCAACTCCAAAGGCCCTTGCGACGAGAGCACAATGAGTTGTGATTCGTTTGTCTCTATAAGGCCTGTGATCCAATCTAAGTATAGTAAGTTTATAAACATTTTGAGTCATAAATATAATATATATACTCAACTAGTTTATATATATTTTCGACATAGACCTAAGACCCTTAAAAACTATTGGATCTGTAGCTCAGCTTGGTAGAGCACGGGACTTTTAATCCCGGTGTCGAGGGTTCGAATCCCTCCAGGTTCAATAGGGGCCCGTAGCTCAGCTTGGTAGAGCACAAGACTCTTAATCTTGGTGTCGTGGGTTCAAATCCCATCGGGCTCACATAGTAAATAACGAGACTGTAGCTCAGCCTGGGAGAGCAATAGGCTGAAGACCTATGTGTCGTGGGTTCAAATCCCACCAGTCTCATTTTACTAATTTAGAGAAGCAAATTATGGATAGAAATTTAACTCCAATGATGAAGCAATATCTGGAAACAAAAAAAGAATTTCCGGAAGGCATATTACTATTTAGAGCTGGAGATTTCTATGAAATGTTTTATGATGATGCAAAGATTGCATCCGCGATTCTAAATATTACATTGACAAAAAGGGGAAAAGGAGAAACCGAAGCTCCACTAGCTGGAATTCCCTATCACGCTTTGGATCCTTATGTATCTAAATTAATAAAAGCAGGAAAAAAAGTAGTTATCTGCGAGCAGATAGAAGATCCAAAATTTGCAAAGGGCTTAGTAAGAAGGGCAGTCACTAGAATAATCACCCCCAGCACGATTTTTTCAGAAAATTATGAAAACAATTATTTGTGTTCAATTTCAAAACAAAAGGAAATATTTGGGTTTTCATTAATAGACATAACGACAGGCGAATTCAAAGCAAATTGTTTTGATACATTTAATGAAATCTTAAACGATTTATATTTGATTAAACCAAAAGAACTAATAATTACCAAAAACATACTTAACAACCAAGAATTGTTCGCGTCTCTTAAAAAAACAATACCAAATGCCATAATCAATTACACTGACAATACAGATTATGATTTATCTATTAAGAAACTGAAAGAACATTTCAGTATACATTTTAATTCATTCGGTATTTCTGAGAAAAAAGAAGTAATAATATCATGCTATAACGCAATAAAGTATTTAAAAGAAACGCAATTTCTTGATTTATTATATATTAATAACATAAAAGAGTATGATCTTAATAAGTTCATAAGAATAGATAGAAAAACAGCAATGCATTTAGAGGTGGTATCTAATCTAAAAGACAATACCACAGAAAATAGTCTATTCTCCATAATAAACAACACAAAGACAGCACTAGGTTACAGAAAATTATATTTTGATTTATTGCATCCACTAACAGATAAACAAGAAATTATAAAAATAAATCACGCAGTAAAAGAAATTAAAGATAACCTTTTTTTACAAGAGGAACTAAAAGAACATTTATCCTATGTTGGCGACTTGGAAAAAATAATTAGTAAAATTGGTTTTGGCAACGCTAATCCTAGGGACCTTATAGCATTAAAGCAAAGTCTGGAAGTAATTCCAAGCATAAGAACAAGTCTTTATGAAGCCAATACCGAAAAATTAAAAGAAATAAAAGAAAATTTGCAAAGCCTGGATGAGATTACAACACTAATAAATGACGCAATAGCAGATTCTCCACCATTAAGTGTAAGAGAAGGCGGATTTATCAAGCCAGGCTATTCAAAGGAACTTTATGATATAGTTAATATTAACAAATCAACAAACGGCTGGCTTTTAGAATATGAAACAGAATTAAAACAAAAAACAAATCTTAAGTCTTTGAAATTAAAATTTAATAAGATATTTGGTTATTATATTGAAATCCCCAAATCACAAACAGGCAACCTCCCTGATTTTTTTGAAAGAAAACAAACTCTTGTAAATTGCGAAAGATACACAACAAAAGAATTGAGTGAAAAGGAATCATTAGTAATGCACGCAAAAGAAAGAAGAGAAATATTAGAATATGATTTGTTCCAAGAGGTTTGTAAAAAGATAATAAACTATCAAAACAACATACAAGAGATTGCAAGATATGTCGGCACATTAGATGAAATATATTCGTTTGCATGTATAAGTAATCAGAACAACTATTGTATGCCAGAACACAATTATTCAGACAAATTACAATTTAATAACTTAAGGCATCCATTAATAGAACTTCAAACAACATTTGTCCCAAACGATTGCAATCTTAACGAAGAAAACAGAACCATGATAATTACTGGTCCGAACATGGCGGGGAAAAGCAGTTATATGAGAAGTGTGTGTATTGCACTAATTCTTGGACACGCGGGCTGTTTTGTTCCTGCCTCTTATGCAAATATAGGAAACATAGACGCCATTTTTTCAAGAGTAGGAGCTTCAGACGACATAACTCATGGGCAAAGCACGTTTTTAGTTGAAATGACAGAAGTGGCATACATCTTAAACAATGTTACAAATAGCAGCATAGTTATTCTTGATGAAATAGGCAGAGGCACAAGTACATATGATGGAATAAGTATCGCTTGGTCAGTTGCGGAACATTTACATAATAATATAAAATGCAAAACTCTTCTTGCAACACATTACCATATATTAAACAAAATGGAAGAAATCTACAAAGGCATAAATAATTACCATGTGACTGCAAAAGAAGAAGGAGATAATCTTCATTTCTACCACAAATTACAAAACGGCGGAATAAACAAAAGTTACGGTATACAAGTTGCAAGTCTTGCGGGAATCAATAAAGAAATAATCAACAAAGCCCTAGAAATTCAAAGAGATTTGGAAAATGATTCTTTCCTTAAAACGTCAGAAAACGTTCTAAAATCAAAACCTCAGGATTTTGAACAAAAAACCAGAGATTAAAAGGCAAATAAAATGATAAAAAGATTGGATGAAAAGACAATAAATCTCATAAGTGCAGGAGAGGTCATAGAATCTCCCAGCGATATAATCAAAGAATTGATAGAAAATTCCATTGATGCCAATTCAGATTCAATAGTCCTAAAAATAAAATCCAGTGGAATAGACTTAATAGAAATTAAAGACAATGGAGACGGCATCTCCAAAGACGACCTAGAATTATGCACTCAAAGACACACAACAAGCAAACTTGAAAAAATCGATGATCTTTATTCTATTGACACCCTCGGGTTTAGAGGAGAGGCTCTAGCAAGCATTAATGCAATCTCCCAAATGGAAATTAACACTTCTAAAACAAACAACGGCAAAGCTTATTGTCTAAATAATGAAAAGATCATAGAAACAAGTTCAACAAAAGGAACAACAATAAAAATAGAAAACATCTTTTTTAATGTCCCGGTAAGAAAAAAGTTTTTAAAATCAAAGGCAACTGAATTTTCCAAGTTATATACTACTTTTCTAGAATTTGTTATACAATATCCAAATATAAGATTTCAGTTCATTTCGGAAAAGAAAAACGAAACTTTCCAAAAGGCCTCTCAAGAAGAAAGATTTATTCAAGTTTTTGGAAAAGACATATTAACAAAAACAAAAATAATAAATTCAAAAAAAGACTTTTTGACAATAAAAGGAATAATTACAAAACCTGATAATTATTTTTTCTATCCAAATAATTTCCTATATATCAACAAAAGAGCAGTATACAGTACACAAATAAACAAACTCATACTAAAATGCTATAAAGATTATTTAATGATTCAGCAAAAACCTTTCTTTGTTCTTTTTATTGAATTAAACCCAAAAACCATAGACATAAATGTACATCCAAAAAAAAGGCACATAAAAATACAAAACGAATATCTGTTCAATTCCGAATTAAAAGACATAATAGAAAACACATTATTTTCTAAAGCCGCCAAAGAGACAACCGAAACAAAAACACACTATTTCTTGGACGATAAGGCGCCACCCCTTCTAAAGGACAATATTAAAGAACCAAATCATTTTCAAGACATCCAACTAGCAAGTGAAAACAAATCCACTCAAAACTATCTTTCAAATATTGAAAAAAAGAAAAAAATAACCTTAAATAACTATGAAATAAAAGAGATAATCTGCCAAATATTTGACACATTTATTGTCTGTAAAACAAACGAGGGGATATTACTTATAGACCAGCACGCTGCAGAAGAAAGAATAAATCTAGAAAAAAACAGAATAGCTTACCTTGAGCAATTTAAAATTCAAAACCTTGTTATTCCAAAAAAACTAGATTTTATAAGTCACGCACAAAAAGAATTCATTCAAAAGAACAAGAAATTACTTAGGGCACTAGGATTTTTTATGGAAACAAAAAATGACAATATTTACCTAACCGCGATTCCTGAGTTTTTAAAACATTACTTTGACCATCATTTCTTTTTAGAAATGCTTCAAGACATAGAAAACACAAACGATTTCGACACAGACACAATTAAACAAAAAATACTAAAATTAAAATCTTGCAAAGAATCGATCAAGGCAAACGAGCCACTAACAATCTCTCAAATGTACCTTTTGATTGAAGAACTAGACACTTGTAAAGACAAATGGATATGCGCCCACGGAAGGCCAACGTTTCTATTGTTAAACAAAAAAGAATTAGAAAAGATGTTTAAAAGGAGTGTTTAAAATCTAACAATCCAAATATAAACAATCATCGCAATCAACAAGAAAACGCCAATCATTTCCTTAATATAATCTTTCTTTTCCCTAGCACTAATAACAATTGATTGCGCCGTTCTGCTATTTTCCTTTTCCCCAACATTATAATATACAGTTACATCAAGTTTAGGTGTTCCAATCTCATCAATAACGATTTCAAATGGAATTTCCTCAACAGCATATTTCTTTAAAACAGGGATTTGTCTTTTTGATAAAGTGATTTTGTTATCAAAACTAGTTTCAATAGTAACATTTTTCAAATCAGTTTCTGAAACATTCCTGACAATGATTTTTCCATCCTTTATCTCATTAATTATAACATCTTTTGGCACATCAACATAAACCTCAAGTTTGTCATTCTTTTCAATAACCGTAATTATGTTTTGCTTAGCAAACAAAGTTTTAGTTTCTCCAAACTCGGTTGTGTATATCAATTTTGCTTGCGGTGTTGCAAAGCTTATAGTTTTATCTGTCTTTAAATAATACTTTAAAACAACAACCTCTCCTGGCATTATTTTTCCTGAATAAGTGGTTTCCCCAGAAACAGTTTCTAAACTTGAGTTTTTTAAAAATACAGGATCAGCATATATGATATCAACATCAACAGGTCTTGCACTATTGTTTTCGGCATAGACCGCTATAGGGATTAATGTTTTTTTGTATTTGTCTGTTGTAAGTACTCTCTGGTAAAACTCTCCTTCTTTTATTTCGCCAATCACATAGGTTCCGATTGTGCTTTTATTTGATACTATTATTGATGGCAAAACTTTGTTGTTTATACAAACTTTTAATTGATTGTTTTCTTTCAATCTTTCATTTAATTCAATCTGATTTTCCTTTAACAACCCCTCCGCAGTTATTGTTTTTTCCAACTCATTATTAAGATATATAGAAATAACTAAATCTCTTTTAACCGGTATATAGTTTTCAATAATTAAGTTAACAAACAACCTAGAGTTATCTATCTGGGTTAATTTTTTGAAGTTATAAATTTTACACAAATTAGTGTTTTCAGAAACATTAAAGTTACTATAGCCAAGAGCCGACAAACTAGTTTCATCAACCGTGTCTGCCACTACCACCCCCAGCATAGCTATTAAAATAAAGAAAATTAATATTTTTTTAAACATAGATTTATCACTTTTAAATATTATATATAATATATAACATTTTATTTAAATATCTTACCTTTAAGAGAACTAGTAATGCCTTAGTATTTTTTGCTTTTTTTCTTCTCTTGTAAGTCTTTTAGAGGATTTTGGCCGATAAAAGACAACTGCAATTGCTGCAATTATTCCAAAACCAGAAAGCACAATTAGTTGATAGTTGATTTTTGGTGCTTTTTTCTGATAGACAAGCAATCTTGAGTCCCTGATGACATTTAGATATTTCTTGTTTTCAAAATTTCTCCTAATCTTTAATGCCTCTTCTGTTTTGTTGTTCTTTATTTTTTCAATTTCAGTTTTAGCATCCTCTTGAAACTGCAAAAGCCCTCCACTAACAAGAATAATTTCTTTATTAAGGTCTTTTAATCTTTCCAAATTAGCAATATCAAAAGTTTCTAAGCCACTAGAATCAGAATAAGAATCAAAAACAAGGCGTTCTTTTCTAAAAGAAACAGTGTCAAGATAAGCTAGTTTCTTTTTCAATCTAAGAGCATCATCAACCGTGATTTTTGGATAATATTTCACAGAATACAAATCCCCTAGTTTTATATCAGAATAAAGCCATTCAACCTCATTAACAATGGAAAGAATGTCTTTCTTATTGATCTCTGAAAAATATATAAAATATCTATTTGCCTCGTCTGTTTTTTCTTTTATTTTGTTTTTGATGTCTCCTTCTATTATCGCAAACTCCTTTAAACCATCGGGGCTAGGCCCTAATTGATTTAATTTAAAGACGGTCTCTTGATCAATAACTCCCGTGTTTTTACCAAGCGTTATCAATTCTTGAATTTTATCTTTAAAGTTAATTCCATAGTTGATTTTCTCCTTTAAAACGCGCGTCTCTATTTTCTCTTTTAATACCAACATCCTAGAATAAGCATTAAAAGTATCAGTGTACAATAAATTCTCAATATTATTTAACTCTTTATCCTCAGCTACAGTCAAGGCGCTTTCTAAAATCTGTGAAATAAAAAGATTAATTGTATTAACTATATCAAGTCTTTTTTTGTATTCCTTCTCTAGATTAACAATGTTTGGCTCCAAAGAAAGCAAAAGATTCATTTCTTCAAGAAGATATTCCTCTTTTTGATTTAGTTTGTTAAAGACATTAAAAAATGATTTTTTGCTTTTTTCAGAAATCTCTTTAAACTCGCAATTATTCAAAACATATATCCTTGTTAACAAGTCCTGCATCTTTGCTTGCATTTCTACATTATTGATAACTACTTCCGTTTCAATTATTTTTTCTTCGCCAGCTTTATAACAAGTATTTATGCTAAGTTTTCCTGGCTTTTTATGTCTATCAACAATTTTTTCTAAGCCATTTTCCTTAACCATTGCAACACAACCTACACAGTCTAACAATATCAAGTCCCCACACACCTCGCTACCACTAACATTTTTGGCCTTTAGTTTTCGATACATCACAAACTCGTTTGTTAACTTGTTTTCTAGAACAGCAACTTCAAACAAAATCCTGTAATATAAAATCCTGTTTTCTTTTTTTGTGACAAATGATACAGAACCAAAACTATTCAAATAATAATTAGTCACATCAACAATTTCTATTTGTCCAAGAAATAGCGTGCTTTTTATGTGTTCTATTGTGTTTTTCACAGTGGTTTCTAATAATGATTTATCTAGAGTCAAAGTGATAATTCTTGTGCTTATGTTTTGTTTATTGTTATATCTGATTTCAAAGTAATTCTTCCTTGTCTTTAAAGAATTCGCGCACATTTCAGTGCTACTAACCTTTAAATCACTTGTAAGGCTAACTATCTCTGAAATATTGATATCTCTTGGTACAAAACAAATGCGCCCGATATTTGTTTTGCCTGGATTTTCTATTTCTAGATAAATTTTTCCATTTTTTTCAATAATTTTATAATTCATTGACAAATTATTAGACACGCAAGAATTCCAGTAACCATTCAATTCTCCATTTATTTTTCTCAATTCCAAAAGATAAGCATCCACATCAAGAAGCACCTCATAATTTTTATGAGTTTCATAATCTTTCAATAAAGACTTGTAATCCAACAACTTAATTTCATAATTAGAATATTGACAATTATTTATTATATCGGCCACTAATAGTTTATTTTGCTTTATATAATCAAAATACAATTTTATCTTTTCATTGCCCTTAAGATTATAATTTAATTGATTTAACACATCAATACAACTTAATCCCGTGCCATAGTCAAAAAGCTTGATTATGCCTTTGCTTACAAGCAACTTATAATCTGAAATACAATCAATATCTCCAATAGCATTTTTCAAAAGATTACAATATTCTAGTTTTTCAATAGGGCTACTTGCATTTTCATAATTGCCAACTAGTTCTTTAAAGTAAAGATTATCATATTCCTTTGCAGCAACAATTATCCCTTCACAATCATTAATTTTACTGTTAATTAATGTGTTTTCTTCTTTTTCATAAGAATTAGAGTTTAATAATTCAAGTTCAATTTCCTTTAATTTTGCAAGATAATACCCAAAACCCAATTCTTTCTTTTCAAAATAGCTTTTATACAAATAATATTTTTCTTTATTTTCTTCATCAAGATAACTAACATTTTCTGCGATTGTTTTTTCAAGTTCATGGATTTTTTGATACACTAAATCAATATCTGCATTTACCTTATTATTAAGGGTTATAAATCTCTTAAACAAAGAATCATTAGTGCCAATATGCCTATCAAACAAAATATACAAATTATAATTATCTGCCCTTGACAGATTCTCATTAATTTTTCTAAAATTTTCAAATGTTGAAAACTTAGAAAATATATAGTTTGTGGACTTGGATATTAATGGTATTTTTAGTTCCTTATCAGGATTATCTACATAATCATAATAATAAGCATAAACATCCACAAAATTAATATTAAACATATAAGTATTCAAAAAACCAAAATTCCTTGCAAGCTCTCTTGCCCTCTTGGCTTCGGTTTTTAAAAGCCCAATATAGCTATTGTTATTAATGCTTTCATCTCTAAGCTCATTCAGGTTTTTGTTTAGTAACACAAAGTCACTATAAATTTCTTCCTCACTAATCTTTTCAACTCCGTTGTTTTTCAAAAAAATAGCATAGTCTTTTATTATCTCAATACTTTTTTGCCAAGCCAGGTCTTGATAATTAAATATTCTTGATATATAAAACATCAAATTATTGGTTGCTTCAATAATCTCAAGGTCTTTACTCCCTGAACAATAATCATATATTTTCTGTATTTCAACTCGCGCCTTATTAAAATAATAAATACTGCTAGAAACATTGTTTTTATATGTTAAAATCTTGTTTTTTATCTCAAAAGGCAATTTTTCAGAAACAACAAAACCAGCGCTATTTACTTTCTTAAAACAATCTGAGTTTTTTGAACACTCAAAGATACTAGTGCTAGAATAATCTGATGCAGAAAGGCAAAGCTGTTTTTGTCTTGTTGTAAGGATATCAAGACAACCGCTAAGTAAAACCAATATAAATATAAAAACAAATATCAACCATTTCATAAAAATATTTTTGAGTGAAACTGCAATATAAATTCAGCAGTTAAATATTTTTGTAAAAACTAGAAAAAGACACAAAGAAAAAGAAAAAACACAAAAGAAATTAATATTTAACAATTCCTTGTGCATTTATTGTAATAATATTAAACTTGATTTTTCTTTGTAGCAATAATGCAAGAACAACACTGTGTTCCTTTCCGCTACCAGAATGTATATTCAAGTCAAGTTCCCTAATGTCAGTAAGTATTTGCTTTTCAAGATCGCCCATAATCTCGCTAAAACCTTTTCTTGGATCAATTATTATCCAATTAATTGGTTTTGTGCAATTAAACTTGTCTTGTGCCCATTCATTTGATATAAGATAAACCTTATCATAATCAACATTATCAATAATATGAGCAACCTGCCCCCAAGTTCCTTTTCCTGTACTTAATATTCCTAAAAATGCTTTCATTTGTTCCACCTCTTCATACCAAATTAAATTCTTTCTTTGTCTCCTTATACAATGAAATCAATCTTTTTCCTTTCTCTGTTATGAAGTAAACTTTATTGTCATTGATGTTTATTTTCTTTACTAACTCTCTTTGTATAAGAGTTTCTAATATATTATATAATATAATATCTTTTTTAATATATGTGTATTTGGTCAAAACGGCCTTAATGTTCTGAAAATCAAAGCTATTTGTATCCAATATGTCTAAAACAGCAAGATGGTCATTAGAATTGATAACATCCAATAATTTTGGCTCATCTGCAAGCATTTTGATTAATACATCTTTATTGTCGCTCATATTTATTCTGTAATCTTAAATATTTTTAATCATATATGGTTCTGACAGTTTATAGCCAAGTTTTCTATAATATTCCCGTACCCCAATCCCACTTATGATCACAATCTTTCTATAGTCGTTCTCTTTTGCGATATTTTCCGCTTCTTTTAATAGAACCTTCCCAATACCCATGTGTTGTATATTTTTTTCATCAAACTTGGTTGTTTGTCCATAAACATGTAATTCCCTAATTATTGCAGTGCTTTTACTTATTTCTTTTACAAAAGGGTTAGAAGGAAATCTAAGTCTAATAAATCCCAACAGATAATCGTTCTTTTCTGCACAAACAAATATTTCTTTTCCACCGGAAGAAGAATATTCTTCTTTAACAATCTTATAGCCTTTGATATCTGAAAGTTGTCCCCTTGGCTCCCTGCACCTAATGCAATTGCATTTTTTTTTTCTTTTCTTTAGCTCTTCTTCAACAAGTTGCCTTAGATTGCTTTTTTTAATGCCCGCTATTATCTTTGTTGCAGGAATGTCCCTTTGTATTCTCATTATCCTAATCCACTTAGGCACCATTTCCGTTATATCTGCAATCAATTTTATTGTTTTGTCAAGATCTAAACTTTTATATTTTCCTGAATAATACATTTTTTCAAGCTTTGTTCCTGAAGTTACAAGACAAGGATAGATTTTAATCATATCTGGCTTGAAATCAGGGTTTTTAAAAACCTCTTTAAACGATTCCAAATCTTTTTGATAGTCGCTGCCAGGAAGTCCAAGCATCAAATGATACAGTACCTTAAACCCAGAGTCCTTTAGTTCTTTTGTAGCCCTTATTATTTCTTTAACAGCATGACCTCTATTGATGTTTTTTAACACCCCATCATCAATAATCTGCGCCCCGATCTCAACTCTTGTGCCTCCAAAGTCAAGAAGTTTTTTAATGGTCTCTTTATCGCAAAAATCAGGTCTTGTTTCAAACGTCATTCCAACAATTCTGTTTTTAGAAGCCATTGCCTTTTTCTTAAGTTTGTCTAAATCTTCTTCTTTAGAATTTGCAATCTCCTGCAATATTGCTTTAACAAATTTTTCTTGATATTTATTAGAAGTCGCAGGAAATGTCCCGCCCATAACAATTAACTCAATCTTATTAATGGGGTGTCCGGTAGATTCAAGTTGCTTTAATCTATCTCTTATCTGCAGTTTAGGATCAAACTTGTTTCTTTTAGCACGCATGCTTGCAGGTTCAAAACCAGTATAGCTTCTGGGAGCATTTTTCCAATTAGGACAATATATGCATTTTCCAGGGCAATCGCCAGGGCCAGTCATTACCGCAACAACAGTAACCCCTGATTGCGTTCTTCCAGGCTTTGTTATCAAAAATTCCGGAGGCTTAGTAATTCCGAGTGTCAAAAATATGTCTGATGTCAATGGGATTTTATTAAGCCCATATTTTTTTGCAAATCTAATTTTTTTAGCTTCAAATTGTTGCTTGGTTATTTTCTTAGATACACAGTTTTTGAAAAAATCAAAAATCCTTTTCTTGTATTTTTCATCCATAATAAAAAAATGATTTGAGCATCATTTCTCAGAAACAATCCTTATAATATTATTAAAGAAATAAACCGGTATTGCGTTTAATGCAAATGTAGGAAAGTTATAAAGGTTTGCAGCATACAATGCGCTTAGATCTTTTATCACATAAATCTTTGCCTTTTCTATGCTTCTTTCAAATAACACTCTATTAAAGAAGGTGTTTGCGGAAAAGACATTGTTTTGTGGCACGGCGTCAGTATACACATATATATCAAATTCCGTTTCTCCAATCGCTTTAGGCACAAAAGAATATTCAACATCTACAGAATCACTTGGTTGCAATACAACTGTGACTTCCCTATTTAGTTTGCCGGTTGCTTTTGATTCAAACCAACTTATTGGAAGACCAGAGGAGATTGTTATTTTCTTTGTAGTTATTGATTTGTTTATTACTTTTATTGTAACATCTTTCTTTTCTCCAAATCTTGTGGCCTTATCATAAGGTAAAATAAAAGTTGAAACTACGTTTGTAGATATTGTCATCTTAAGATAAATATTAACACTATCTCCTGTCTCTGTATTTTTTAAAATAATTTTTGCCTGTTGTTCTCCGCTTGTCCCTTCTTTAATCTTAACAACAGTAAAAACACTTTCCTTTGTGTGTTGTGTGCTTTCCAAGAATAAATAGTTTGCACCAACAGAATCTGTTGTTATCAAATCATATTTCTCATTGCCATTTAAGAAAAAACTTATTAGGAAATATTCCCCGGGAGCAACAGTTCCAATCTCTACTGCCGAGTTTTGGGTAACATCAATCATAATCGGTTCAAGCATCTGCAAAGCAGAAATGCTTGGCACTAATAAAAAAACCAATAGAATAACAACTATCTTTTTAGTAAACATAATTTATCACACAATCCAATATATATTATTTTTGTTATATATTATATATACTAAATTATTTATAAACCTAATTAATGTGCGTCCTACCATGAATACAAATTTAATAGATTCAAGATTTTCAATGCTTAAAAAACATCACACAAAAACCCTGCAGGACGCTATATCTAAGGACCTCGTAGATACGCCAGTAATTCCTTTTCTTCTAGAGGTTATAACTATCCCTGACATCTACACTTCAAGCAGTTGTTCAGGAAGGCTTTTGCTTCTTAGAGGAGACGAGGAAGAAAATAAGAAGGCGTCTAGTTTTGTAAACCGCTATCACAGATTAGTGACTTATGGGGAAATAAAAAGAGACATAGACAATTTCAATACAGGCTATTTATGGCTAAAAATAGAGCCATTTATATTTCATTTTGCAACAAAAGGCTATAACAAAGCAAAGCAAATACTTGATTTTTCAAGAGAACGGGGTCTTAAAAAAGCAGGAATAATAAGCGCAAAAGAAGGGAGATTCACTTGTGAAGTAACTCACACTGTTTTTCTTTCAACATTAATAAAGATAGACAAGAAACAACTTGTCTCTGATGATTATCTAAAGACAATTATAGAAATAGCAAACAAAAAACTAGAAACAAATTTTTCAAAACTAAAAGACTTTGAAAAAGAGTTCTTAAAAAAATTTAAAACAAAAAAGAAATAACCCTATCTCTTTTTGTTTTTCTTACCAGAAAGATATGCTTGTATCAAGGGAAAGTATTCAGTAAGTTGTTCTTTTTCTTTCGCATTGATCTTAATATCTCCAGAGTTCAATTTCTTAGAGATTGACTGCAATAAACCAGTAACCTCCATTGGAAATATTATCTTTGAAGATTGTCCTTCTCCAATCTTTTCTAAAGCTTTAATATAATAATAAAGCATTGTTTTGTCAGACAGTTGATCAGTTGCATCCCTTATTGCTATAATCTTTGCCTTTTCTGATTCAGCCTCTTCAAATATTGCAAGTTTCTTTTGTACCGCCGCTTTTTGCTTGTGCATTGATTCAATTATTTCAGTTGGTATCTGCAAATCCCTGATTTCAACAGCATTAATCTTTAATCCCCAAGCCTTTGCGACTTCCTTTAATGCTTCTGTTAACTTTTTGTTTATTGATTCTGTATTAGTTATAGCCTCCGAAAGATCAAACTCGCCAAGAGTATCTCTTAACATTGCAATAACATACAAAGATGCTGCTTTTTTATAATCTTCCACCTTGACAACAGAATTTATTGTGCTTTCTTTTGAGGGGTCAACAGAAAGGTAAAGTATCGCATCAATTGTTACTCTTATATTGTCCTTTGTAATTATCTGTTGAACAGGAACATCAATCACTTGCGTTCTTAATGTAACATAATTTGATTTTTCTATGATTGGAAGAATAATTGTCCAGCCAGGTCCACCAACTCTGTGCACTTTACCAAACCTAAAGATAACTGATCTCTCATAATCTTTCAATTGTAATATTATGTTTGTTGCAAAAAGCAAATATATGGAAACAACACAAATAAAAACAATAAGAACAATCTGCTTGATAAGTTCATTTGTTATTAAAAACAAATAAATCACAGCAATAACTGCTATCACAATAATTGCAAAATATATGTTCTTCTTTTTTTGTTCGTCCATTTCTCATCTACTTTTTTATAATTAAGATATTCTTTTAAATGCTTTTATATATTAATGCTATATATATTATATATACACCATTTATTAATCTTTTACCTTTGCACAATTAATAAGGAGGAATGTCTTGGCTTCAAAAAAAAACGAAATTGTTTTACCTGAGCAAAAGGCACCACAAGCACAAGAACACTTACTTATACTTACCGTTGACAGGGATAACGACATTGGCAAAAAGCTTGACATATCAGGCCCAATTGTTGGTTATGACAATAACTTAAAACTTGCAAATGATTTGATATTAAAGGATCCAGAGGAATCAGATGCAAATGCAATTTTTGCAACCTTGAAAAAATATACTGAACTAAAAAAAGACTATGTTGTTGAGGTAGCAACATTAACTGGTCATTCAAAAGAAAACCTTTTCTTTGCAGACAAAAACATAGCCTTGCAAATAAAACAAGTTCTTGAAGACTTTCCAGCAAGTGCTTTTATTTTGATTACTGATGGAGCAGAAGATGATCAGATAGTTCCAATTATTCAAAACTTTGGGCCAATAATCTCAAAAGAAGTTGTTGTTGTAAGACAGTCTCAAGCAATTGAGAGTCTGTACTATACAGTTAAGAAAGCAATAAACGACCCGTCATTTTCAAGAATAATATTTGGGGTTCCTGCAATAATCCTGTTGTTGTTTTTCTTTTTCAAACTTTATGCTTTCCAGATAATAGCATTAGTACTTGGGATTTATTTTTTGATTAGAGGATTTAATCTTGAAAAAAAGATAGTTAATTTTTTTACAAACACAGTATCTCGATTTTCAATTTCAAGAATAAGTTTTCCATTCTATGTTGCAAGTATGTTCTTTGTAATGTACACAATAGTTACGGGAACCAACCTGTTTTTGGCAAACATCAACTTCATATTGTGGCAAAGAATAATATTTGTTTTAAGAGCTGTGTTACTTTACATTTTGTTTGCAATAGTTTCATTTATTGTTGGCAACATAATTGATTTATTCTACAGTCGTGCATTATATAAGATAGGAAAATTGATATTTGCATTGATTGCTACATTTGTTTTTGTAGGAATATTTGATATTTCCTTGCAGTTTGTGTTAGGAAACTTAAAGTTTCAAACATTCATTTATATGATTTTGTTTTCAGCATTATTCTTATTTATTCTTCATAAAATAACAAGTGTCTTTGACATAACAAAAGACATTACTGAACTTCTTGTGGGCCTGCCGGTTGTTTCAAAATATGGGGTGTGGCTTGGAGAGGTCATTGCAATAGACAAGGAAAAACACACAATAAGCTATAAAAACAGAACAGGAAAAGTAATAACAGTCATATCAAAGAAGCATTTTATTATACAAGACGGTCAAGTCATAATCTAAAAGGGTTAAGTTTTCAAACTTTTACGAGTTTTTTAGCAGTTATTTGTAAACAGAAAGATATATATATTAATCGCCTATCAATTATAAATGAAATATAATAATATTTTTAAGAATAAATAATAAAAGAGAGGTTTACAACATGTATAAATACGCAATCGCAAGACAACTTGCAACAAAAAAATTAATAACTAACAGAGGAGACAACATAGGAAGACTTGTTGATTTAATGGTTAATGAAGTAACAGGAGACATCGAAGCATTATTAGTCGAAATCGATCCTTCTTCAAAAGTAGTTAAGCAATTAGATGTTCAAGGAAATCTAATAGAGATACCTTATAGAAGCGTTCTAGCTGTTTCTGATGTTTTTGTAATTGATGAAAAAACACTATTAACAAAAGACGAAAGAACTTTTAATTAAGGTTTCTTTTTAAATTTTTTTATTTATCTTTAATTTCTAAAACATAGCTTGTTTCTTTAGTGTCGATGCTTTTTATCTTTAGTTCTGTATAGTTCTTTGCGAAATAGTCATTTAATGTCTTTATTATTTCTTCTGGTGCGATTTTCTTTCCTCTTGCAATTTTTATCTGCTGATTGACCTTTTCAATAATTTGAAAATACCCATATATCTTTTGCGCTTCTTCTTCAAGTTCTTTTGTAATTTTTTCATATTCTTTTTTTGTCTTTAATTGCCCCGCCAATATTATCTCTTGCTTATTTTTTCCGTTGGTTTCTATTTTTGTCTCAAGCAATTGTATATTCTTTACATAGTGGCCAGAAATTTCTTTAAAAAAATCAACAACCTCTTGCTTGTCTTTACAAGCCGCTACAAGAACAATACTTTTGTTATCAATCTCTTCAAAGCAAAGTTTTACATTCTTATAAGAATACAATTTAATTGCTTTTTCAATGATCTTTTGTTTTGTAGTTAATTCATTGATATAACCGGAATAAATATTATATTTTTTAACAAAAAAACTTATTGTTCCTTTTAAATGAAGTTCTTCAGTTTCTTTTAATAGTTCTTTTTTTGTTTTCTTTGTAATATCTTCGCCCTGAGGAAAATAATATTTCTCATTTTTCTTTATAGCGCGGTCTTTCCATTCTTCTTTTTGCTTTGCAGTAACAATATTAAATTCCAAGTCAGTTAATATGATATTAGATTTACTAAAAAACTCAAATATCAAATAATAATCATCAAGCTTGAAATAAACAACTCTGTTATTCTTGTCTTGGTTAATCTCTTGTATCCTCTGGTTATAAAGTTTCTTTTTTAAAAACTTAATGAGCCCCCCACACTCAAGATTGACTGGCAAAACCAAATCGGTAACAAACAAAACCTGCGATGTAACAATTAGTTCTTTTGTTTTTCCTTTATGTATCTTGATTTTTAAAACATCATTACTCACATAATTAACCAATTGTATATTATTAATATAACCATTCAGAAACTCGTTTTGCAATTCTTTAACAATATAAAAAAAAGCAGTACTAGTAATATCTAATTTCATATCACTCATTATCAACATACTTATTCTGATTATATTTGTATATTACTTTTTTTATTTTATGTCCATTGTATTTATAATCCGCAACAAGCTTGTTTTCATCAGTATTTGTAAACATCTCAAAAGGCCCTTTTTGTGTCAGATCAAATATGTAATTTTGGTTTTTATATTTTGTTTTTACAAACGCATGTGTGCTGTCATCATCTAACAAAACAACCCACACCATTGATTCAAAGTCATTCATGCCTTGCATGATTGAACAAAGCATTGCAGAAATATCTTGTTCATCAGAAAGTTTGTTCTTAAGTATTGTTGTAGGATCAAGCCAATAAAGGATCTTAACATCTGTCTTAACAACATCAACTTCTGATTTTAAAAAAACATATATTTTTCTTAATGTCTCTATATAGTCTTTAGAATACTCATACCCTATAGGCTTGTATTTTGATATAATGCTTTTTATTGTCAAGTCAAAAGGGTTTATAGACGATTTTATCTGTGAAATTGTTTTTCTTTCTCGTTCATTTATCAAATCCTTGTATTTTTCAAGTATTTGCTCATAATATTTATTTTTTATGCTGTCTTTTATTGATGTAGAAACATTTTTGCTACCAGAAAGGTTTTTTACAAAATCCTCAAGCTCCTTAACCCTGACTTTAAGGTTTTCTCTTTCAAGCCTTGTCTCGTTTAGTTCTCCTTTAAGCTTGATATTTTGAAATCTAAGGTCGCCACCAGTATCTTGTGTCTTTTGAAGCTCTGTTAGTTTTTCAACTTCTGTATTTATCTCATTATCAATCTTTGATAATTCGTTATTAATATATTTCAATGCACTAGAATAGGCATTATCCGTTATGCTTTTTATGCTATACTTGAATGAAAGTTCTTCTTTCTTTTTTAAAAACGCCTTTTTTTGCGAATTTAGTGATTCTATCTTTTGCCAAGAGTTTTGCTCTTTATTTACAGACACATTTATTCTTTTTTTTAGATTTACAAATGTTATAGCTACCCCAAATACAATGATTATTATGGTGATTATTATTATCTGTATTAATTCTATGTCCATTTTACTACACTTATATTTATTGTTAATTTATAATTATATATGAACAGATTTAGTTTATATATATTGTTATTTAAGCAAACCAAATAAAATCTCCATTAAAAGTTAGTTTTCTCAAAGATTATCCATTTATAAAGTTTTACCTTCTATATTATATATAATTTATACAAAAAATCATCATTTCGCGTAAATAGGTCTTAAAGTTAAAAATCGAGGTTTTTAATAATTATTTTCTAAAAACAATGTAAAAATATAAGGAGGAATATAAATGGCATCACCAAAACCAAAGGTTAATGTTGTTTTCATTGGACATATCGATCACGGCAAATCCACAACTGTTGGTCGTTTAATGTACGATACAAAAAATCTTAGTGAGCAAGATTATAGAAAGTTACAAGCAATTGCTGAGGAAAAAGGCAAAGGAACTTTCGCTTTTGCATACCTAATGGATGTTACAAAAGAAGAAAGAGACCGAGGAATCACAATTGACATTAACTACAAGAAACTTGAATCAGACAAGTTTAGTTTCACAGTTATTGATGCTCCTGGACACCAAGACTATGTTAAGAACATGATTACTGGAACAGCCCAGTCAGATGCGGCAGTACTTGTTGTTGCAGCAAAAGACGGAGTAATGGCTCAAACAAAAGAGCACGCATTCCTTGCTCAAGTTATGGGTATTAAGCAAATTGTAGTTGCAGTAAACAAGATGGACGAAATAAACTACGGAGAAGATAGTTTTAACAAGGTTAAAACAGACATACAAAACCTTTTCAAAGGCAAGTTTAAGGACGACCAATATGTAGTAGTTCCAATCTCTGCATGGAATGGAGAAAACATTACAAAAGCATCAGATAAAATGACCTGGTATAAAGGGGCAAGCTTATTTGAGGCAATGAATAATTTCAAAGCACCAGAAGTATTAACTGGAAAAGCATTAAGACTTCCAATCCAAGATGTTTATTCAATTAAAGGTGTTGGTATGGTTCCAGTTGGTAGAGTTGAAACAGGAATATTAAGACCAAATGACAAGGTAATAATAATGCCAGAAGGAATCACAACACAGATTAAGACTGTTGAAGCACATCACGAGCAATTACCAGAAGCACTTCCTGGCGACAATATTGGTTTTAACATAAGAAATGTTGATAAAGGAGCAATTAAGAGAGGTTCTGTTGTTGGGCCAGAAACAAATCCGCCAACAGTTGCTGAAGAGTTTACTGCTCAAATAATTGTTCTAAACCACCCAACAGCAATAACAGCGGGATACACTCCAGTATTCCACATACACACTGCACAAATGTCTTGTTCAATCGTAGAATTGATAAAGAAGGTCGCTCCAACAGTTGAAGATGCACCAAAGTTCTTAAAGACAGGAGACGCTGCAGTTGTAAGAATAAAGCCAACACAGCCACTTGCATGTGAAACATACAAGGACTTCCCACAACTTGGTAGATTCGCGATCAGAGACATGGGTAAGACCGTTGCAGCAGGAGTTATCCAAGAGATAAAGCCAAGAAAGTAAAAGCAGTTTTTTGCTTTTATTTTTTAATTTTTTTTAAAATAAAATACATGTGATAAGATGCAGACAGCAAGAGTAATAGTTACAGGAACAGATTACAAGAAGGTTACATATTTTTGCAAGGAAATTATTGATGTTGCTTCAAAAAGTGGAGTCAAGCACACAGGAATAATCCCACTAAAGACAAAAAAGTTAGTTGTTCCATTAAGAAGAGGAGCGTCGGCTGGTGGAACAGAGACTTATGAAAAATATCAATTAAGAATTCATAAAAGAATAATTGATATTAAAGCAGACGACAAGCTTCTTAGAAGAATAATGAGAGTTGACGTTCCTGCAGATCTTCAGATAGGTATTGAACTTAAAAACTAATTTCAATTCCTTTTTTTTGAAAGCATTACAATTTAGTAAATGCAATAAAATGTTTAAGAACACAAAAAAGAATATTTTTGTTGATGAAAGCAACAAAATAAAAATTATTTCTAATAAAAATCTATTTTCTAAACTGGACAAGTCCGTTATAGGACAGCTTTATTCCATTAAAAATTTTTCAAATATCCACGATTACATATATGGTTTTCCAGATCTTCAGATTGGTTTTGGAATGCCAATTGGCTCTGCGTTTGCAGTGGATTTAAACAATAGTCCTATAATTTCTCCAAGAGCCATAGGTACAGACATCAATTGCGGTGTCAGATTAATAAGAACAGATATTTTTTCAAAAGACATAACAGAAAAACAATACAAAGAAATTGTTAATGCCTTTGAAAAACTAGTTACTGAAACAGGAACAAAGATTTCAAAACAAGATTTACTAGACATTTGTTATGAGGGTATTAAGTGGGCAGTAAAGCACGGTTATTCCAATAAGTTTGACAAGCTATACACAGACACCCAAGGTTGCTTTAAAGATGCAAACCCAAAATATCTTTCAAAGAAAGCAATGGATTTGGGTTTAAAGCAATTAGGGACTCTTGGGCAAGGAAATCACTTTATTGATCTTTTGGTTGTTGATAAGATTTTTGATAAAAATTTCTGCAAAGTCCATAAGATAAAAAAAGGACAAATAATGATAATGCTTCACACTGGTTCTCGTGGCTTTGGTTCACAAATAGCAAACGATTACATAAAAAAATGCATTTACAAAAAACCAATGGAGCATTTTGATTTCAACTCCGCGCGTGGTCAGGAATATTACTTAAGCATGTGTTCAGCAGCAAACTATGCTTTTGTTAATAGAGCAATTTTAAGCCACAAGATAATTGAAATATTAAAAAACACACTAAATCTTGGACGAGACATCAATCCCCGCCTTCTTTACGATTTATCCCACAACATCGCAAAGATAGAAGCAAGAGACAAGAAGCGTTTCTTAGTAACACGAAAAGGAGCAGTTAAATGCAAGGTTTCTGAAAGATTGTCTGAGCATTGTCCATTCCAAGACACAGGGCCCCCAATAATTCTTCCAGGTTCAATGCGTGATGACACTTATGTTCTTTTGCCAACAGAAAAAGTAAGAAAAGAAAGCTTTTCAACTCTTCCTCATGGCTGCGGAAGAACAATGTCAAGAAAGAATGCAAAAAATTTAGTTTCTGTAAATGATTTAAAAAAAGAGCTTCTAAAAAAAGGAATATATCTTTCAGGTCATTCTGAAAACATAATAAGAGAAGAAAATCCAAAAAGCTATAAGTCTTCAAAAGAGGTAGTTACTTCAATAGTTGATGCAAAGCTTTGCAAAAAAGCGTTTACCTTAAAACCAAAGCTTGTGATTACTGGCTAAATGTGATCAATATGCATGACATAACACTTCTTTCCTGCAAGTCAGGAGAACCTTTTGCAAACCAAATCTTGATTAGTCTTAATAAACTTCTTTCAAGTGATAATTTTCAAATAATTCTAACTCCGACTCAAGAAACAAGATTTGCAAACGATACTGCAAGAAATTCAATACAGGATTATTTTTATGTTTCAATTGATTCTTGGAACGAATCTTATTATTCTACAAAACTTCTTGGCGCAGGAACCGATGGTAATAGACATTGGAATTACATTGATGAGGACACAAAAAAATAGCACGCCGGATTATTGTTTCTCAAGGTCAAAATCAAAGCGGAAGTTTTGTAATCGGCACAAACACTTACTCAAACAGAGTTGATTTTATTGCAACAGAACCAGGAATAATCTCAAGAACAAACGAACAACGGCGGACATGTAACTGCGACTAAACAGGATAACCAGCAAAAGCAGGTAATCTTAAAAGTATTAACCTATAATTTAGAACATTTAAGCAGAAACAAAAAAGCAATTTCTTTTATAATATTGATATTGTAAAAGGATTTCTACAGAATCATTAAAATAAAAGATATAATTAACATTCTCCTTC
>CAYXAY010000010.1:0-21949 GCA_964463155.1 uncultured archaeon
AGCTTTTCTGTTCTTTTGTAGATTCTCTCTGTTTTCTTGTCTATTCCCTGAACAACAAGCTTTACTTTTTCTAGGTCTTTTGCAAGACTGTCGCTTTTCTGGTGAGAGACATGAAGAGTAGATATCCTTGAGAACTGGATGTCAAGCTTATTGTATTTTGCCTCAATGTCTGATAGCCTGTCATCAGTAGCATCTATTCTCTCCTTAAACTTGTTTGCTACAAATCTAATAAAAAACACAAAAATAATTAATAAGAACAGAGAATTAACCAAAAGAATAAACAACAGTTCTGTATAGGTCATTTTTACCTCTTATTATATAGTTTTTCTGTTCTTTTAAATATCTTTTCTGTTTTCTTGTCTATGCCTTGGATAACGAACTTTACCTTCTCTAGGTCCTTTGAAAGACTGCTTTGATGATTTGTTGTCTTGTCTGAAACCCTAGAAAAATTGCAATCCATCTTTTCTATCTTGTTTTCAACAAACTTACAACGCTCTTCAAGGTTTTTTATCTTGTCGTGATTGTCCTCTATTTGTTCATTAAATCTTTCAGAAACATGTCTTATAATAAATATCACAATTATTATTGTAATTATGAAATTAATAAGTAATATTAGTATTAAATCTCCACCTGTCAAATTATCTCAACCCCACAATCCTATCAAATATACTATTATTATAACCTAGAGGTTTATATTTTTTTCTGCGTCTTGACCCTGCAACATAGCCAACAATAAACAATACAAGGATTACAACTGAAGCGCCTATGTAAATGTTTGTTGGGTGGTACATAATAAAACCGCGAGTATTTTCTCTTGTATTAACCACCACAAGAATTTCTTTGTATAACTTGTCTTCCGTTGTTCCAGAGAAGTTTGTTCCTTTGTTGTTTTTAACAACCAAAACCAAATTTTGCACGCCACTTCTATAAGAGGTCATTACCTTAAATATTATTTTTTTTGTTTCGCCTTTCTTAAATGTAAATTTATATTCGTCTATGTCGATTGACCAATCTTTTGGGGCCAATAATGATACAGAAATGTTTTGCTCGTCGTTACTTGTGTTTTGCAAAATACATTCTATTTCTCCTGAGCTGTTGATGTAAAGTTTTGAAACCCTTATGTCATCAAACTTTATTTCAGCTAATGACTTTTCTAGGATTCTAGAAACGCTATCAACGCTTACAAGACCGCCTTTTGTTTTTATTATAAAGGAGATTAATGTGTCTCCGATTTTAGCATCCTCTGGGATTCTTAGTTTTATTATAACATTTGCTTCTTCATAAGGCAATAGATTTGTCTTATCTATCTCAATAGTATACCATTCTTTTGGTATGTTTCTTAGAGTTATCTCTAGGTCTTTAAGGACATCGTCGCCTGTGTTTTTGATTTTTAGGACATAGAACTCTATGTCTCCTTGCTTTACAACCATCTCGCTAGGGTATTCAAACAAAGATATCTGCCCGCCGTCTATTGGCATATTGATAAAACCGGTTATTCCGCCTGAAGAACCACCACTAGCTGAGCCACCACCACCCCCGGAACCTCCGCCGCCTTGGTTTGTGTCTTGATTGATAGCAACAAACATCTTTGATGCTGCACTCATTTCTATTCCATAATATACTTTTACTTTAAACCAATATGTTCCAACATTTTGAGTCAACAAAGTAAGATTTGTTGTCCAGGATTGGCCTGGAGAAATCAATTTTGCTCCACTTGAATAATCAATATCATCATTGCCACCACATTGGTTTGTTTGATCAAAAACTATACAGTATTCATATTGGTATTCTTGTGTTGTGGTTCCTTCGTTTGTTATTAGGACATTTGCAGTGATTGTTGGAACAGTGACATCAGTCATTGCTATAATCTTAACCTCCGGAGGATTTCCTGTTAGTTCCCAGAAATCACTTGGCTTTGTTGTTACTCCTTTTACTGTTGTTGTAGCTATTGCCTCCCAAACCCCAGCTATCTGCCCTGTTGTAGAAGTGAAATTATAAGTGTATATTCCTGTTTCAGATAAAGTCATTGGTACATTATTGACAACCAAGTTTCTTGACGGATCGTATAAGGTTATTGTTGGAACAGCATCTGCGTTTCTTGGAGAACCGTTATGGTCAAACGCCCAAAGCTTTGCGCGATAAATGCTTCCAGGAGCTAATCTATCAAAGTCGCTTAAGACAACAGTAAATTTACTAAGTTCATTAATATAAATGTTGTTTGTTGTGTCATTAATGTCAGCAAGAAGTGCTTGCATTTGAAGAAGAGCTGCAGAAATGCTTGATTGACTTGCATTAATGTCCTTTAATGTGTTGTTAATATCAATTATGCCACCGCTTATGCTTGAAACAGAAGAACTTATGTTTGAAACCGCGTTGTTGGTCTGGCCAATAGTGGTGTTTGTATCTGTTACTGTTTTATTAATATCAGTTACTTTGCTGTTAATATCTGTTAGTCTTTGGTTTATTGTTTTTATGTTATTTGAAGTTGTTGTAAGATTTGTGTTTATTCCTTGGATGCTTGAAGTTATTGTGCTTGTTGAATTATTTAAATCCGAAATTGTTAAGAAAGTGTTTGTGCTTATAGAATTGATGTCTAGCACATTATTTCCAATAACATTCATTGCTTGATTTAAATCAAGGACGCTTGCGCCTAAGTTATTTGTGCTACCTATTATTGTTTGAAGGCTTATGCATATGTTACTATCGGGATTGCCTGCGCAATTTAGGTTATTGTATATTAAAGAAAGATTACCATCTATTGTCAATTGGTTGCTTTGTATTGTGCTTAGAGAAGTTAATATGTTTAATAATGATAGATTGTTTGAAAGATTGACATCTGTCAGGTTTTGAGAAAGATTATTTAAAAGATTGACAAGGTTATTGTTTGTAGCGGTAACCATTGTTTGAGTGGTTAATATTTCCGACTTAATCTGAGTAACATCTGTGGCTAAATAGTTGACGTTTTTTGTTAAATCAGTTAAGCTTGTAAGGCTTGCGGTTGTTGTGCTATCAATATTGTTTATTGTGTTACTTACTTGGTTCATTGTAGCATTTAAATCCACTATTCCGGAATCTAAACTATTTATTGAAGAAAATAAACTATTTATTAATAAAGTAATTTCGTTTATGTTTGCACATAGTGGTAATACATTTTCATCAGCACAACTTAAATTATTCAAATCAGATATTATCCCTGACAGACTTAGTTGTATTGATCCTTGATTGTATTCCAAGGTTGAAAGAAAATTTGTTATTCCTAATAGAGATAATTGGGTTCCTACATTTACATCAGAAATCAAAGAACTAATATTTGACAAATTATTACAAACACTGTGTTGAAGGGAGTTGTTTGCACAATTTAGCGATGTTTGAATATTTAAAATCTCTGTTTGTATGGTTTGAGTGTCTGTTTCTATGCCTGTTACTTTTGCTAAAATAAATTTACTGGTTGTATTTATGTCTGTAACTGTTGAATATATGTTTCCGGCTGTGTCATTTAAATCATTTACTGTTTGGGTGATTGTTAATGTTGTAGAGTCAATATTGTTTATTGTTGAACTCATTCCAAGAAGAGTATTGTTCATATCTTGCAAGTCGTTATACAGGCTCGCTAATTGATTGCACACCCCGCCGGCTGGAGCAGAAGAACAGGTGTTTATTATTTCTTGGATGTTTGAGGTTGCTGTGTTTATATAATTTACATTATTATCAATGTTTGTTAAAGTTGAAGAAATCAAATGCAGTTGAGCTTCTGAAGAAGTTACTGTGCTATTTATGTCTTGAGAATAATTTAAGATTGATTGTAATGTTGAATCTAAGGAGGCTATGTCTCCGGTGCTTGCCATATTTCCTTTTATGTAACTAACATTTGAATCTATGTTTAATATTGTTAAATTTATTGAAGCAACATTAGAATTTATGGTGTTTAATGTATTATTCATCGTTGATAATGTGGTGTTGATTGTTGAAATGTTTTGGTTTATGTCTTGGTTGATTGCTAAGATTTGTTGCAACAAGGCATTTTGGTCAATTATTGCTTGATTGATATTTGAAACAACTATATTAAGATTTATCAATCTGTCACAAACACTGTTTTCCGGAGATGTTGAACAACTAAGAAGATCTTCAAGGGATGAAATATTGGTCTTTAGGCTTTGGATGTTGCCATCTATTAAAGACAATTTGGAATTTAGGAGATTGCTTGTGGAGTTGATTGTTGTAACTGTTGAATAAATGTTGTTTGTGACATTGTTTAAATCAATTATGTTTTGACTTATTATGTTGTTTGTAGAGTTAATTGTTTGGGTTGTTGAATTGATGTTGTTTAAAACTGCATTCATGTCTGAAAGATTTGTTGTTAAACCATTAAGTTTTCCACAAATGCTTGCTTGAGGACTACTTTCACAAGTGTTTATGGTTCTGTTGATGTCTATTGCTGTTGTTCTTATTGAATTAATTGTTGAGTTTATATCAAGCAGGCTTGCTTGAAGTTGAGATAGTGTGTTTGAGGAACTGTGTACTTGAGAATTAATTTCCATTGAATAATTAAGTATTGATTGAATGTTTGTGTTAAGAGCAGAAATGTTTGCCGAAGTTGCCATGTTTGTTTTGATATAATTAACATTGGAATCGATGCTGCTTACAATTGTGTTGATTACATTTACATTTGTGTTAATGGTGTTTACTGTGCTATTGATGTTATTAACTGTGCTGTTAATTGTGTTTACTGTTCCATTGATTGAATTTATCATTGAATTAATGTCTAATGCTAAGAAATAAATCATATAAAGTGTCTGGTTTTGATCGGTTGTTAACCCACCGCCTCCCCCTCCAATAACAGAACTTGTTGCTTGATTGACATCAAAGGAAGCTGCACACAAAAACCTGTTTGTGCCTATGTTTTGATCAATCTTAAGATTATATCCTCCGCCTGTGCTTGGAGCAGTAAATGATTTGTAGTACCAGCCACCTCCAAATTCTGTTAAGTTATAATTGTTTAGCAGATTGTGATCATAATCATATAGTTTTACTATTGGCGACAAACTCGTCACTGGCGTGTTTGAAGGCCCAATCATTAAAGCCGTTAACGAAACAGTAGAATTAAGTGACCAAGTCCCTGGCACAAATATCTGACAACGAGCTTGATTGGTTGCAATAGAACGCAAACTATTTAATCTTATTAAATATTGTTGAAGCGTGTTTTGGGTTAATATCTTTAAATCATAATATCGACCTGCTGTTGTTGCGGTTTGGGCCTGGGAATAATAACTGTTTATACTTGTTAAATAAGAGTTTGCATAATTACAATCGCTTTGTGAGGCCGGCGCTAGAAGAACAAGACAATATCCTGCAAGCTCAGAAGAATAATTATTTGCGGAATTATAATCTGTTTGAATATCTTTAAAGTATTTGTTTGTACCTACAATCTTTAGTGCTTTTGATTCGTTTGTTACAAAATTTTGCTTAATATAAATTATTGGTTTGTTTTGAGAATTTGTGTGTATTAGATAATTGCTGGAGTTCAAATCCAAGTAATTTGTTGTTGAAGTTAATAGAGAATTATTTAAGAGAACAGTTACTGGTTGAGTTCTATCTATCCCCTCAGAAACTTCTGCGCTCACTATGTAATTGGATAAATTATTTGCAATAACATTTTGAAGAGTTATGTTTTGAGTTATTGTAGTTGTATTGGCATCAGAAAATGAGTGGTTATTTGTTATTAATATTTCGCTTACTGCAGAGCTTACAACAAAGGAACCAATTATTGTTCCTGTGTTGTTTGAGGTCATAGCAATTATCTCTAAAACATAGGTTCCGTTTGTTGTGTTACTGTCTAATATGAAGTTGTGTGTATAGGTTCCATTATTGTTATTTGTCATTGGAGTAGTCAATAATACATTGCCACTTGGACCAATTAATCTTAAGGATAATATTGCATTAGTTATTAAACTGCCTATAATTGCATCAGTTACCGTCGCATTCACTATCACTTGATTTCCTGCAACAAACGCTGTTTGGTTTAAAGAAAGATTAATTGCAAGAGAAGAAATCTTAAAAGAGGTTGTTCCTGTGATTTCTCCATTGTTGTAAGTTGCTTTAAAGAAATAAAGACCGGCTTGAGCCGTTGTGGGTATGTTATAATCATAGATAAAATTCCCATTTGCATCAGTTGTTGTCTGAAAGGTAGTTAATGGGACTGTTGGTGCTGAATTTTTAAAAACCTGAACAATTATTGGAGCATTTGCAAGATTGTCGCTATTTTTCATCATAAATCCATTAACTCTTATTGTATTTCCACGAAGATATTCTCTACTATCTCCTCCTGAGAGAATCATAAATGCTGTGTTTTTCCAATCTCTTAAAAGGAATTGATTTTGATATAATGCATCTTGAAGTCGTGGAAATACTCTACTCATTAGCTGGTTGTAATCATCAGGATTATTGCTCGTATAAAGAGTATCAAAAGTAAACTCTGAACCACTAAGCATAGGGTTGATTAAAATTTCGGTCATGAAATCGTTTGTTGGCTGCATCGCGGCAGTATTAAACCACACATTGTGTAAATAGTTTCTAAGCCTATTATATTCCCTGTTAGATTGATAATAAGCAGACCATGGTTGAGAGGCTGTTAATGCTCCCGCAAAAAAGGTAAATATTAATGTTGATGTAGTTGCTGGGACTAAACAGAAAGACCTAGAATCAAATCTTGAAAAATCACATTGCCACGGCTGTATGTTTTTGTGTTTTGTGCCTTCGTTTAATTGATCGTGAGAATCAATTATTTGGGTATAGTCCGTATAGTGTTTGTAATCCCATAAGGAGTTATGTCTTGTATATAGTGCAGCATCAATCCCGAGATCTGGAAGGGTTGTAACTTTGTTTGGTCTTCCATCTATAACATTTTCTATTGCTGTGCTTAGTGATCCTGATGTTGGGTAAAGAGAGGCAACTGATGGTCTAAAAGAACTGTATTGTTCTTTATTGTCTTCTCTTCTTGGACAAATTGTTCCTTGTTGGGTTGTTGAAAAGTTTTTTATCCAACCGGGTCCTAAATCTAGATCACCAAACGGATTTGCTCCTATATTCCAATTACATGGAGATTGAAGATAGGTTAGATTTGAATCCTCTTTGTTCCAAATCTTTGTTTCAGAATATGCTTTTTTATTATATGCAAAACTTGGAGCCCATGCATATCTTGTAAATCCACTTAATTGTTCTGCGCCTGTTGTTGCATAACCGCTAATTACCATAGGATCAGAGCTTGAAGTAAAAAACCATTTGCCATAGAATTGAGCGCCTCTTTGTGTTTCTGTGTAATCAAGAACACCATTTATATTTAGAATATTATTAATATAAAGATTAGAAGGATATGGTCTTTCTGGTTTTGCATTTTCAGCAACAACAACATTTACATCTCTTTGGAATAATAAATATCTACCAATTGAACCAACACTTGTACTAAATATTACAACTGATGTTGCACAAGGAATATTATTTCTGCTTGTTTCTACCTTTCTGGTTGAGGAGTTAGAAATTAAATTTTCTAAATCCATTAAAAAATCATCATAGCCTTTGTAACCATACTCTTCAGTTGGGCAAACATCTAAAATAAATGTTGATAATTTTGCGGTGGTGTTGTATTGGGAACTAAGAGACAAAGGAGGCATCCATCTGTTTTCTCTGTTGTCTGGAATATAGAGATTTGGTTTTAGATAAAATTTTGCTATAGCATTTGGATCAACATATCTGTTATGCGCAGTACGATAGATTGATTCTTTAGGGAATGCATTGACATAACCTAGATTTCCAACATCCGGAATTACAGAACTTAGATTGGAATCACAAGAAATAAAATCTGTTGTATATGCTGTTGCAAAAGTTGCTGCGTTTGTTGTGTCTGTTGGAGAGTTTGGTCTCCATGAAAAGTAAGGCCATACTTTGTGAACTGTACAACCTTTACCTGTTTTTCCTATTGCTGAAGAAACATTTGAAAAGGTGTTGTTATAATCTATAGTGAATTGAAGGGGCAATGGACTTGCTGTTAATGTTGCAGTTTTCTTGTCTGGCGAATATACTGCCGGAATAAAAGCATCCATTAGTTCTTTTCTTCCAGACCAATCAACATAATTATTGTTTGCAACGGTTGCTGTTCCTTGAGGGATTAATGCGAAAACTGCAATAAAATAATATGGAGGATAATTCTGGGAAATTCCTGTTGTCATAATGGGAAGAGGAGAATTAAGTTTTGACATCATTCTTATCCTTCCAGTGTTATTAAAGAAATACCAGCGAGTCATTATGATTCTTGTTTGGGGAGAGGTGGCATTTGGATTCCCGGGGGTTGGAGAATGTGGAGAAACCGTGAAGTTTCCTGTGTTCATGTCTATTCTTGTAAATATTTTGTCCCGGTTATAACTTCTTTGATAACATCTTGAGGCAAAGGTTGCTTGTGCTGCGCCAGTGGTGTTTGTTGTTAAACCAAGACCTGTTCCTGTGCTTTGTGAATTTAAGTAACCTATGTTTAATGAATATCTTGTTGTTGCGTGATTAAACCAAGTTGCAGCATAGCCGCCAAAATTAAATGCAAATTGGTTGCTTGCAGTTGCACCAACACCTGGTTGTGACCATTTGTACCAATTGGTGCTATTAATGTCTATTATGTCTGTTCCTGCACCGCAAGTCCCTGAGACAAAAGTAACAATTAAATCTGTTTGACCAGTTGGAGAAATTGCGGCGGTTAAAGAGTTGTAATATAGACGATATTGTTTTGTTTGACTTAAAGAAAAATTATCTTGGATAAACAAAGTATAGTTGTTGTCAGGAGCACAAACCTCTGAGTCTAATTGGAAAAGACCTATTGGAGTATTAGTGTGGTCTGTTACAATCAAATCAGAACAATTTGATTTTATTCCGTTTGTAAAATTAACATCAAACCAAAAAGGTTCGTTTGTTCTTGAGATTATCCCTGGTTCTGTTGCAATAAAATCAATTCTGTTTGAATAAATGTTTGTGCCGATTACAAAACTTCCGCTTTGATTTTGACCTTGAGAAACAATAATTGGGTGTGCTATTTTTTTGGTGTCCTCATCAATGTAATTCCAATGCCTATTACCATCGGTTCCTGCCCCAAGGGGTTTTGTAAGGAAATAAGATTCGTTCCAAGAATCAATTGAAGCATCAAAAAAATCCTGTATTGAATTTTTAGCAGCGTCATTTGCAAAAACGGTTGATTGACCTAATTGATTTGACCATAAATTGTTGTTTTTTCCAAACCTTGTTGCATAACCTAAAATCTGATTATTGGTTGGATTATGACTTGATATCCAGGCCCATTTATCTTCGCCATAGGTTTTTGTTATAGGATAATCGCTCCAGCTTTTTGGATTAACTAAAAAATAGTTTGCAATTGAAGCAAGTTTGACGCCGTTTTGAGTATGTAAAAGATTTGTGCTTACCGGCATATTTTCATATAAACAATATCTATTGTTTATGTGCCAACCAAACAACTTGTCAGGATATGTTGCTGTTTGACAGAATATTCCACTATCAAATTCATCAAACATGAATTTCAGATTATTGAAAGGAGTTGGATTAGGAAGAGTTGCTGCTGTTGAATAGGTTGTCATTATTCTCGGGTCCATTAGTTGGGACGATGCGGTTTCTGTTGCTGTGAATTCTTTGTAAGCATTAATTATACCAAATCGCAAATATGAAGTGTTAAATCTGTTGTCATCAGTGTTTAAATATTGACCATTACTGTCTGCTACTTTAAAAGTGAATTTTGGAGTCTCATTACTATAGAACACATTTTTTGTTGGGTTCATTACAAAATGATAAAGATTTGGATTACTTCTGATCCAAAGATTTGTGTCATAAAAAGTTTCAACACTGACGTCATTCTTTGCAAGTTTTTGTATTCTTCCTGTTGAATAAACTGGATAGATGTATCCGTTTTCCTCTGAATCAACCCACAAGTCGATAGGGCTTGCTTGAACTGAACCTGTGCCGTATGCTGCTGTGCTTGCGGGAAGCCAAGATCTCCAGTTTACCCAGCCTATTGTTCCATCTGATTTTTTTATTTGAATTATTGGTCCGCCATTTATTCCTGCACCGCCAAGAGTTGGAGACTGGACAGCAATATAACAATTTACTGAATCGCACATTATCTTATTGTATTGTCCATAAACATAATGGTCGTCTATTCTTTGACTTCTCCATACTAACACTCCTGTAGCAGAATCTAAAGCAAAAGCATAACCGCCAAAAAACGGACCAAGGACTGTGTTGTTAAGCCCTTTTGCAACAAACACTCTTGAATTATCACAAGCTATTCCGTTTGCTGATTGAGTGACAGAATCATCTGGATCTGAATTCCAAAGAGTTGCGCCAGTTGTGTAATCATAAGCTAGAATATTTCCGTCAGCATAAGCAACAAAAACCCTTGTATTATCGGGGCTTATACAAATGTCGTTAGCAATTGATGCTCTTGCTGTGGGCGCGAATGCAGAAACTAGAGACGGTGTTGTTGTTAGATTTTGATATTTTCTTGGAGCTGTGCTTGCTGCATAACCAATAAATGCAAAACCACTTGAAATCGCAATAGTTTGCGCATTGGCTGCTGCAGTAGTAAACGCGGTTGTTCCTGTACAATTGGACATTAATGTTCTTCTAAGGTTGTTTGATGTTGCTGCATAAGTTGTATAAATAAATGTTCCGTCTGTTGCTATGCCATTGCCTGTGATTGCTACACCAATATTTACATTACAATCTCTTGCACCAGTTGACATATTGAATTTTTCAATACCCCCTGTTGTTGTTGTTGATGTTGAAATTACATAACAAGAGGTGCCATCACAAAAAATCTTATTTTTAGAAGTTGCATAATCACCGCCAGCATTCCAATACATTGTTGCAGAAATATTGTTTGCTACAGAAAAGTATTGTTTTCCAGGGGACAATCTAAAATCATAAGGAACGGTCCAATTAAATGTAAAATTACCATCTGCATTTGTTGTAACTAATCTTGGAAACCCCCATTGTTCATTGTAACCATCCCACCATGCAGTATTTGGTTCTAAATTGTTTTGTAAAACTAAGGTTGTGCTTGGAGAAAACCCTGTTCCTGTGATTACTACGGTGTCACCTATATGGGTTTCGTTTTTATCAATAGAAAGATTTCCTGCAAAAACAAAATTTGAAAAAAATATAAAAAATAAAACCCCAGTTATAATTTTATAAAATAAATTTAGACTAATTTTTGAATGCATATTATTCCAAATTAAAGATTTAAATTTTAATACCAATAATTGGTTTATTTAACTTAAATAAACTTATATATTATGTTATTAGGTATTTATAAATATATTTTATCTATTATTTTAATATGTGTATTTATAGCAATAACTAATAGTAACTGGAAAAATTATGAACTCTATTGAAAAAATATATAACCGATTGTTAACAGATTATGGGAGACAAGGCTGGTGGCCATTATCTGATATTGGTTATCATCCTGGAAAATATTATTTGATTAAAACACATGCACAAATATTTGAAATATATGCTGGGGCAATATTAACACAAAGTGCTTCTTGGAAAAATGTCGAAAAAGCAATCTATAATCTTAAAAAAAATGATTTGCTTAATCCTAAAGCAATAATTGAAAAAGACCAAGAAACAATAAAACATGCAATTAAATCTGTTGGCTATTATAATCAAAAATATCAAAGACTCGTTGATATTTCTAAATTTTATTTATCTTTAAAAGATAGAATGCCTACAAGATCTGAACTTCTTTCTGTTAAAGGAATTGGAAAAGAAACAGCGGATTCTATTCTTTTATATGGTCATAGAGAACCAATCTTTGTTGTTGATGCTTATACAATAAGAATACTATTAAATCTTAAAATTATCAAGAAAAATGCAAAATACGAAGAAATACAGAAATTATTTGTGGATAACCTTCCAAGAGATTTCAAGATTTATCAAGAATATCATGCTCTTTTAGTAGAACATGCAAAAAGATATTATACTAAACGCACAATTAAAGAAAAAAAGAATAAAAAGATAATTGATCCCTTAATTGAAATTATCTAACTTTATTATAAAATTCATTAAAATTATCTAATAATTTGGTGTGATAATTAGGATCTTCTGCCCATGTTCTTGCAACCTCTCTAACAGTCAGTCCTTTATAATGCTTGGTTCTTACTAAATTAACTAATGTTGCTTCAAAACCAGCATGTAATGTTGGATAAGTACAAAAGTCGCTATTTCTTACTTTGTAACCGCCACATGCACAACCAGCATAAGACTTAATTCCTGTCGGATTATTATTTAAAACTAATGCTCCATTTTTATAATTCCCTGATAACACATTATACATTGATTTTTCATTTTTAAATTTAGCTAATACAAATATTGGGTCTACTCCATAAATAGCACATAAATTATATAATGTAGGAATTGCGGTCGTAAATTTTTCATGTGCGCGATATCTATTTGGAATAGGTTGAGAAATTTTTATAATATCTTGATAAGACAGAGATGGTGTGCTTAGAACAATAACACTATCTAGATTTCGTCTAATATTTCTTGCTGTTGCTAAATTAAGATTTCCAGAACTTAATTTTCTAAGTGATTCTGCATTTGTTGTATAACAATTATCTGTTCCAGTTTTTAAACTTGCAATCACCTGTAGAGGGGCTTTTTGTTGTGGAGATCTTTGTTGATTGTTTTGTGACCTTTTAGTTTTAAGTGTCATCACATTAGGCAATTTTCCTAAAACAAATTGCTCTGTATTTTTTTCCTGTAAATCTAATAATTGAGAATAACTTGTTTTTGAATTATAGATATAAACATAAGTTCCGTTTTGTACATTGTTAAACAAATTAATAATATCATTATTTAACATTCTTATACATCCATGAGATTTTTGTTGGCCCATTGAATTTTCATAATTTGTTCCATGTATGTATGTTCCTCTGTAAATTGTATTTCTATTCCCACTATCACAACCAACACCTAAATTCTCTTTTTCTAAACCGTCAAGAACAAGTTTTCGTGTAACGATTTTTGCAGTTCCTGAATTTAAACTTGCAAATACTGGAAAACCGTTATTTGTTTCAGGCCCATTTGCCCCAATTACTTGCAATGGAACTGCATTTTGACCGGATTTTTGTATAACTCTAAATAATCCCAAAGGTGTTTTTAAACTACCAGTTTCACATCCAAATCCATTAACTCCCGTAGATATTGGATATTCAGAAATAATTTGTGTTTGATTATTTAATTTTTTTACTAAAAATATTCTTTTATATTTTCCTAATATTATTATCATTGGATCTTGAGAAACTAATCTAATTCTTTCATTAATTTCTGACATTGAATTAGTATAATTGGTTTTATAATATATATTAAATTCTTTTTGTAAGATCCTATCATAAACTTCATTTAATTCTCCATACATATTGTCATTTAATACCGTTCTTTGAGTTGAAGAAGCCAGTTCAAAAGAATTATAATAATCTAAAATATAATCTGGCAAAATTGTATTATTTACCTCCATAGACCCAAAATAAATAGATCGCTCTCTTGCTTTTGCTCTTAATTTTTGATATAGATTATTAGAAATAATAACTTCTTTTATTTGTCCATCTTCATAATATCCACAAGCATTCTTTCCTCTTGCTGTTGTTTTTAAGAAAACATCTAATTTTTCTATTTTTAATGTGCTTCCCCAAGAGTGTATAATATAATGATTAGAACCAATTTTTCCTAGATAAACAACAACATGACTATATTCTTTATTCCAATAACTTGTGTTGTTATGTTTTATACCAAGAATAGAACCCGGAACTAAAGAATCATAATAACTTTTATTTAAAGTTCCAACTGTTGTTTTCCAGATACTTTTGTTATTTGGTTGCATTGCTAAATCCCACGCATTTGCAGAATCAAATCTATATCCAAAAAAATAATTATTGAAATTTTTAATAAATGCAGAACAGGAATTAACTCTTGGATTAGACCAATAGCTTACACAGTTTGTGGGGGTGTTTGGAACACAAGTTGTATTAAATCTGGAATAAAATCCGCCGTTTGGTGTTTGCGCGGTTTTTGAAACTTGACAAATTAAAGATTCGTTACAATTAAACAAATCTATAAATTCTTTATTTAGATTTGGTTCAGCCTTTAATAATTCCTTGTATGCAAGCCCATAATTTCTAAAAACATCTAAATTACGAATTTCAATTTGATTTTGTAATTGAGTATTTACTAAATTCATTTTTTCATATAATTCGTTTCCATTTTCTGTGTAAATCGCAAGGCTTGTGTTTACCTGAGAACCTGTATTTTGTGTTAATTGATTAGATAAAGAATTACTTTCATTAATTACTTTATTAAATTCATTATATGCTATAGATTTAATAGAATCCAATTCTACAGCTATATTTTTCCAAACACTAAAACTATCTTGCGAAACTAAAAAACAAAATTCTCTATTTGATATTCCATTAATTAATTCTGATAAATTAAAATTTATTTCCGGAACAATAATTTTGTAAAGATAAAGATTATCAACTACAGAATAATTTAAATGCTCTAAATTAAATAACAATAAATTTGTTGATTCAATAATTAACGGATAATCTCTAAATATGGGTTTTGGGGGATAAATAATTAAGGTGTCTCTTGTTTGATCTTCTATATAAATTACAGAAATATTTTGCAAATCTATAGGCACATATTCTTTTCCGTTATAATTTTTTATTGTAATTTCGGTGTCTTGTTCTTTAGTTATTATCACCGGGCTAGTATAGTTGATTGAAATATTTGAATTTAAAACAAAAAGTTTTCCATTTTGCAAATCATTGGTTGTATCTATTTGATTAATATTTTTAGATTTTATTGAATCTGTTTGACTTAAAAAATCAGAATTAAAATTATAGCTAATTGGATTTATTGATTTATAAAATAATGGATTATATGAATAATATCTATTAGATTCTAAATAGCTTAAATATAGAGGTGTACTTGGTTCTTCTAATTTAATTATTGCATTTCGCCAATTTATATTTATTTCTTCAATGTTTACAACTACGGTTTTTGGGCTAATAATGTCTTCTGTATTTGTAAGGGTCAATTCCCAATAATTTCTTAAAAACCTATTGTATTGATTTTTTAATATGTGTTTGGTTTCTCCGGTTATATCTAAAAATGGTTTAAGATTATATATAAAATAATTTAAAGATTCTGAAAAATAAATATTGGAATAACCTCGTGTCTTGTTTTCTAAACTAAATAACAATTTAGAATAAATGTCGTTAGTTGATCTTGGAATTTTAAAATAATTAATTGAAGAAATATATTTCTCTACAGTTATTTGATAGTGTGTGTGATAATCTGTATATTTATAATACTCTGTAGGATTAACTAATATTTCTTGCATTATTCTTTGAAATTCTTGTTCGCTTACTTCTGGTTCATTATTTACTAAATCAAGTATTGTTAGTTTTTGATATTCTCTTGGAATTTGATTTAAAACAGCTATTGAATGATTAAAAGAATCATCAATTGAGGCATTTGACGAATTTGCAGTATATTCATTCAAATCGTGCTCTATATACGTACCAACTTTAGAGATTAAATTATTTCTTGCTTTTTTGTATTTTATATCTCCAAGTTGAATAACATTATTACTATTAATATTATCTAACTTTTTAGAAATTGCAATCCTAAACTGATCTTGATCTATATAATATTCCCCATAATCAAATAAATCAGAAGTTATTTTTAGATCATCCCATTCAAAATACATTCTATCTAATCCAAATATTTGCAAAGCTTCATTTGTAAATCCAGATATTCGCGAGCCATCTGGTAAAAGACAAACATTTTCTTTTGCTTTTAAATGTTCTGTAATTGACTTTTTATCTTTTTCAAAAATGGATTTACCACAAGCTGAAAAACTATTTTCATTAAGTCCATAATCTTTTAATCGACAATAAGGACAATAGAATTCTATAATGTTTTTATTAATTTGAAATAAAGCATATTTATTAAAATTATTATAATCCATTTGCAAAAGATTTGTACTGTAAATTCCAGTTACTTTCTGATGTACATCTAATTCAATTATTTGTATAGAAATATTCTCTATGTTTGGTTTAATGTTTAATATTAACTTGTTATTTGTTAATGATGGTCGATTAAATTTAAGATATCTGGGGCTACTATTTAATAATTCAATTGTTGGATTATTACTTAAAACAAACAGATTCATATTTGGTAAAATAGGAGATTGAGCACGATCTATAGCAACATATATTTCTTTGGTTGTGCTTGAAAGGATCAGATTTAAATCAACTAATTTGTCTTGTCTGATTTCTTCTAAAGAATTGTTTATAACATGTGTTCTCCCTTGATTATACACATAAATTCTTTTTCTAATATTTCTATTGTGAGCCAAAGAATAACTAGAAATATTTAAATATTTATAATTTATTTGAGAATTTAATACAAACGAATTATTTAACTCATTTTCTGAGAAATTAGAGAAAATATTAGAAAATTCGTCTGTCTCTATAGATTCTGGTATTTGTTGATTTTCTAGATTAATGTCTAAATCTCCTTCATTACTTGTATTTGGAAGAGGAAATATTATATCTGATTGTAAATCCGTTACCTCTAATCTAAATTCAAAGATAGATTTTGTAGTTTCTAAATTTTCAGAATCAAACATAAATTGTTTTTTTAAATATCTATTTCCAAATATGTCTTTAGTGTATTTTTCTTGATTACTAGAGAAATTGCTCTTGTCAACTAAAGATGCTTTATTTTCTCTATTAAATATTGTTTTACCAAGATCATACCTTGCAATAAATATTGTAATATTTACATCAGATGCAATATTTGAAATTGCACTAAATCCTTCCTGTTGAGAACAAACTGAACAATTTAAATCTAATATAATATAAGATTCATTATCTTCTGTTAAATTAAAATAAAAAACACCATAATTATTTGAATATTTTTGATCTATCTGGAAAGAATTAAAAAATTGGCTTCTTGAAGAAGAGAGATTTTGTTTAATTAAATCTAGATCATACATTATTTTGCTTGCATCTTGTATTGTTCTGTTTTCTGAAATGTCGTTGTTAATTGCATAAAATACAACAATTTCTTTATTTAATAGAGACGGTCCAGTATCGGCGAATCTCACTTCTAAATATCTGTTCTCAATAACACCAGTGTCTGTTATTATTAATCCCTTTTCTAAAGCTAACAATGATGGCAAAGAAAATATCATAAATGTAATAAAAAAGATTATTTGTTTTTGATTCATAATTGTTCACTAGTTTAGATAATATAACACATTATATCAAAAGATATAAAAATCTGTGCCATAGTAATCAAAAATTGTAGAAGAAACAAGCATTTCCGGTTATTTCCAGTAAGTTTCGGTAAGTTTCGCTAAAAGTATTTAAATAGAAAGAATTATAAGTTTTGTATAAGTAAACGATTTAATGAAAATGTCATTAAATCCCCTTTAGGAATAAAACTAAAAATTTAAGGAGGAAAAAGAATGAACGAAAAAAAAATAATTAACTATATAGTTACAATATTTGCATTGACAATCTTTGCACTAGCGATTGCACCAAACATTTTTGCAGAACACTACTCTATTGACGAAGGCGGTTTAAAAAAAATTACTCTTGGTAGATCAAATGCTTCCATTACAATTTCTGGGATCTATAAAGAATTAATTGATTTAAGCAATAATGAAATACTTAGCAAAACTCCAATTACTGCGACTTATGAAAATCCAATTTATTTAAATCCAAATAAAGAATATAAAATAAATGTTTATTTCACATCATCTGCTGATATTTCAAAAGATGTAACAATCGGGTCATATCTTGGCATACTTGCAAGAAATAAAGATGGATATTTAGATCCTTCCACTTATGAAGATAGAAAAGAAACTCTAACAAATATAAAAATTAGTAAAATTAATTTTTACGGTACAGAAAAATATAAATATGTTTATTCATATATAATTGATAAAACAATATTTGATAAAATAGGAACAATATCAAATAGCTATTCTTCAAAACCAGATGGCCACGATATTTCTTTAACACAATGGTTAAGATTTGATAGACATAATCAAACACAAAATGACACGGTTGGTTTTAATTCAAATTCTATACCAATAATTATAACAACAGAAACACCGACAAACAATAATGCAATAGCATATAGACTAAATATACCTTGTGCAATAGACAGAACACAAATTGTTGTGCCTGTACATTTTGATCAAGATTATTCTGGACAATATAAATCCAGATGTAATTCTGGTGCTTATTTTAATTCTGAAACTAATACCTATCATTTAAAGAAAAATGAAGGATATTATTTAGATTTAGAGTTGTTGCCTACAACGAATACAAAAACAGTTAATCTTTCAGAAATAGAATTAGTAGTTCTTGAGATTTTTACAGACGGTCAAGAACAAGCCTGTTTCACAAGAAAATTAACTAAAAGCTCAACAGATTCTTTATTTCATGGGAAAATCGGTTATATAAAAGGCAATGATTCAGAAGAATATACACCCGAAAATATGACTGGATTTATTAATTCTTGTGGAGTAGATAAATTACTTAAATTTAAAACCACAATCAAATTAAATGATGGAACAGAAATTCAGGGAAATAATATTGGAGATATACAGCACTTGAAAATTGATTCAGATAATTTCAATATGGTTGCAGAAAATGCCAGAGCAAAAAATCAAATACAAGCAAACTCTAATGCACAAAATTCTAAACCAAATAAAAATCAAAAATTGTAGAAGAAACAAGCATTTTCCTGTTATTTCCAGTAAGTTTCGCGAAAAGTATTTAAATAGAAAGAATTATAAGGTTTGTATAAGTAAACGATTTAATGAAAATGTCATTAAATCCCCTTTAGGAATAAAACTAAAAATTTAAGGAGAAAAGAAAATGAATGAAAAATTAACAAAATCAATTAACATTGGTGTTATTGCTATTGTTCTTGTATTTTTAGCATTAATAGTGACACCAAAGATTTCTGCAACCGAAACAGGAAATGTACCGGCAAATAATGCGGAACAAATAACTAGTGTTTTTCCAACAACCGGTGTTTGGGTTGTTGTTACTGAATCTGGAAAACCATTAAATAACAGAAGTGTAAAGTTCATTGAACCAAACAACGGTGAACCAGAATATGTGCCTAGAGAATACAAAACCAATGAATTGGGAGTAATATATTTGAGATTAGGCACTAATCTGGAATTCAAAATAGCAGACACAAAAACAGGCATTGCTAAAATTATTAACACTGGTTTTGTAGGACCAATACTAATAAATTTAGATGTAACTAACTACGGAACTCAAAATAACGACTATCCGGAAGGAATTTTTGATTTAAAAGTAAGTGTAAAAGATAAGCACACTAATAAACCAATATCATCTGCAAGAGTGTCAATACAAAGTGAAGATTACACTTCAACTCAAAGAACATTTTTTACAAACGATGAGGGCGTTACAATTATTGAATATTTACCAACCGGTATATATTCTTTCAGAATTTCAGCAACTAATTATGTTGAACAAAATGTAAAAAATTATTTCTTTGGTTCAACCAGCAATTTAAATATTGACTTGCGTACTGCAAATTTTGAGCAAAACCCATTAGATGGTCGCACTAATCATTTAATCTCTTTTGAAAAATGTGCAGTAGACAAATTAAAAACAATTATTTCAAAAGAAGCAGTCACATCAAGAAGTGAAGTTAAACACTACAATGTTTGCGAAGCTAAAGGATTTATTGACTACCACAAAAAAATATATTATATGTCTAAAGATGAAAGCTATATTTCTAGGGTTACTTTAAACAATTTAGATTTAACTAAATATACACAAAAACAAACACCAAAAGCAAAATTAATATTTTCAACAGACTCTGGAAATAAATGTTATGAAAAAGAATTAATGTTATTAAAATCTGTGCCAGAGCAAGGGGCTTATAAATTTATAACAACATTAATTAAAGAAGATCTTCTTGAAACACAAAAATCAGACATTGGTTATCTTAGTGCAAATTGTGGAATAGGAAAGATAATTAAACTATCTGTTGAAATATATGATGTAGACAATAACCCTATCTTTTCTATAGAGGATGTTTCTTCAATAACAAGAATAATGATTTTCTCAAATAAAGAAGAAGATATGGCTATAGCAAATCAAGAAAATAACCAGAGAGTGACTAGCGATATAATTCAAAGAGAAAGAACTGAAATTTCAAATATTAAAGAACATCAAATTTCTAGAGAATCTGAAATCTTTGTAAATATTGGTAATGAAAAAAGAAAAGTCGTTTCAATAGAAAATATTTTAGAAGAAAGAAATATCAATCCAAACAAAATCATCAGTGACATAAAACTAGAAGAGACAGAATATGTTTTTGATGTTAAAGAAAAAAAGAGACTTTTGGGGTTCATTCCTTTTGGAGAAAAGATAGTTGAAAAAAGAATATCTGCCATAAGAGAAATTAGAGAGTAATTTCTCTTCTTTCTTTATTTTTTTAAAAAAAGTAACTTTAAATATATAATTATAATATAACATTATTGAACAATTATGATTAAGAAACAAATATTGATACTCTTTGTTTTTCTAGCAATCATTAATTATAATTATGCCCACAGTGTTGTTTCTCAAGACACAGAAATATTTGCAGATAAGTTTGATAGTTATAAGGTTTCCGAAAAATTAACAATTACAGATATTAATTCTCAAAAATTAGAATTTCCTATTGTTCCAAGTTATGACCTTGTTGTTAAGGTTAACAATCAGAGATATTCAAATATAACCTACACTAGTGATTTATTAATTATTAATTTAAATAATATTCCAGAAACACTTAATCTGGAAATAATTTATCTTACGGATTATTATACAAACAAAAATAACGGGATTTGGAACATCAAATATAAATCCAGACATTCAGAAAGTCTAAATACTTTAAAAATAACTCTACCAAGAAATGCAGAAATAACAGAAACACTAATCTCTTCTCCTGTTCAAGTAATCAATGAACAAATTGTTATTTCTTTTAAAGATATCACAGAAATAAATATTAATTATTATTTAAGAAATGTTGAATATAAGAACAATTATTATTATTATTTATTAATAATTCCATTTGTTTTTGTTGGTGGGTATCTATTAATTAAAAATAAACCGAAAATTAAAAAAGAAATAAAAACTATAGAAAAGGATTTACTTTTTGGATTAAATGAGAATGAACAAAAGATTATGAATATAATTATTGAAAATGAAGGACAATCTCAAAAAATGATAACTGCCAAAAGTTTCTTACCTAAAGGAACAGTTTCAAGAAATATACAAAAACTTGTAGATAAAGGATATATCCATATAAAAAAATATGGAGTAAGCAATAAACTTTTCCTTGGAGAAGTATTTAAAAAAGGTGAAAAAAATGCTAAATAAAAGAATAATAATCGGAATAATTATGGCAATTGTTTTTGTTTCGGGATTAGTTATTGGGTTTCTAATCTTTTCTGAAAAAAATACAACAGAGATTGCAAATCCGGCGTCTGCTTATTGTAAAAATCTTGGAGGAACATTAAATATTGTATCTTCAAAACAAGGAGAATATGGAATATGCACATTTGAAGATGGATCTCAATGTGAAGAATGGAAACTTTATAGAAAAGGGTGCTTTAAAGGACAATATCCTCCAACAGGAGGTAAAGTTTGTACAATGGAATACAAACCTGTTTGTGGAGTTAATGGGGTTACTTATGGGAATGCATGTGCTGCAGACAGTGTTCCAATACTAAAAGAAGGAGAATGTTAATTATATCTTTTATTTTAATGATTCTGTAGAAATCCTTTTA